>JAEWJS010000152.1 GCA_023386495.1 Bacillota bacterium
GGCGAATATCGGCTTCTTCAAGGCGACGGAGGCCATTGGTCTCAAGACGGCCCAGACGGCCGTCGGCGACCGCTACGTCATGGAAGAGATGCGTAAGGAAGGGTATAACCTCGGCGGGGAGCAGTCGGGCCATGTTATTTTCCTCGATTACAATACGACCGGAGATGGCATACTGACGTCGCTGCAGCTCGTGGACACGCTAGTCGCGTCCGGCAAGAAGCTGAGCGAGCTGAAGACGCTGATGCGCAAGTATCCGCAAGTGCTCGTGAACGTGCGCGTGGCAGATAAGAGCCTGTATAACGGCAATGCCGCAATCGCCGATGCCGTAGCAGCCGTGGAAGCCGAGATGGGCGACAACGGGCGCGTGCTCGTGCGGCCATCCGGGACGGAATCGCTCATTCGCGTCATGGCCGAAGGGCCGGACAAGGAGCAGGTTGCCGCCTACGTCTCGCGCATCGTCGACGTGGTCAAAGCCGAATTAGGGTAGCCATTGCCGAAACCTCGTCGCATTCGACAAGAATGTGCCGAGGTTTCTTGTTTATTCCAGCCCATCCGACAAAAGTCGCTGTTGCAAGCATGCATGAAAATGAATATGATAGACAATATGATTCCGGAAGGAAAGGCAGGGTAGAGGTTGTACGTAGCTTCATAAGCGCCAGAGCTTGACGGCTGATCGGTTCGGAGCAGGACTGCAGGATAGGTCTTGATTCGAACGATCGCGCAAGCTGACGAGGTGGAGGTGTTCGGATTCCTTCGGCGGGGACCTCCCGGTTGTTATTCCAACCGTCAAGTCGAAACGCAAAACGACCGGGCGACCGGTCCGACAAGGGTTCGACGGAATAGATGATCCATTCGCCTGGATGTCCCCGATCGTTAGGAGACGCAAGGGGCCGGCAACAGGTTCTTGAATAGGCTAGCTCAATATCGTATTCGTTAACGCTCCGGGGCATTCGGGACAATAACCCGAAAAACGGAGGTTTATTCCACTATGTGCGGAATCGTAGGATATATCGGTGCAAGGGATTCACAGGGCATTCTGATCGAAGGGCTGAAGAAGCTGGAATACCGCGGCTATGACTCGGCCGGGATTGCAGTATTCACGAGCGAAGGGCTGGAAGTGCGCAAGTCGAAGGGCCGTCTGGCTAATCTGGAGGAGAAGCTGCAGGGCGACCCGCTGGCGGGTACGATCGGGATTGGCCATACGCGCTGGGCGACGCACGGCAAGCCGTCGGATGTCAATTCGCATCCGCACACGGATAACTCGCATAAATTCTCGGTCGTGCACAACGGCATTATCGAGAACTACCTGGAACTGAAGGAAGAATTGTCGATCGACGGGCACAACTTCGTATCGGAGACGGATACGGAGGTCATCTCGCACCTGATCGCCGACGAGTATGACGGTAACATCGTCGAAGCGGTGCAGCGTGCGGTGAAGCGGATGCGGGGAGCTTTTGCGCTGGGCGTGTTGACTGAGTATGAGCCTGATCGGCTGATCGCGGTTCGCTATGCGAGCCCGCTCGTCATCGGCGTCGGCAAGGGCGAGAACTTCATCGGGTCGGACATTCCGGCAATTCTCGAGCATACGCGCGACGTGTACATCCTGAACGATGGCGAAATGGCCATTCTGACGCGTGACGGTGTCGAAGTGATGACGATGGAAGGCGACAATATTTCCAAGGAAATATTCCATGTCGATTGGGATCTCATCACGGCGGAGAAGGCCGGTTACGACCATTTCATGCTGAAGGAAATCTACGAGCAGCCGAAGGCATACCGCGACACGATGGGGGCGCGGATCGCCGAGGACGGCAAGTCGGTCGTGCTGCCGGAGCTGAAGATGACCGTGGAGCAGCTGCGCGGCATTCGCAACATTCATATTGTGGCGTGCGGTACCGCGCTGCATGCAGGTATGGTGGGTAAAAATGTGATCGAGAACCTGGCACGCATACCGGTTGAGACCGATGTCGCATCCGAGTATCGTTACCGCAACCCGATCATCACGAAGGAGACGCTGGTCATCGTCGTCAGCCAATCCGGCGAGACGGCGGATACGCTGGCTGCCCTGCGCGAAGCACAGCGTAAAGGCGCACGCGTCCTGGCGATCACGAACGTGGTCGGCAGCTCCGTCGCCCGCGAAGCCGACGATGTCATCACGACGTGGGCAGGACCGGAGATTGCGGTTGCTTCCACGAAGGCGTACACGTCGCAGTTGATCGCATTCTACTGTCTGGGCCTCTATATGGCGCAGACGCTCGGCACGCAGAGCGAGGCGTTCGTGGCAGAGGTTGTCGAAGCGCTGGAGAAGCTGCCGTCACAGGTCGAGACGATTCTCGAGCAGAGCGGCGTTCTGAAGCAGATCGCCGAATCGATGGCGAACCATCGCAGCCTGTTCTTCATCGGACGCGGCATCGATTGGGCAGTCGCGCAGGAGGGCTCGCTGAAACTGAAGGAGATCTCGTACATCCACTCCGAGGCGTACGCCGCAGGCGAGCTGAAGCATGGCACGCTGGCGCTGATCGAGGAAGGCACGCCGGTCATCGCGCTGGTTACGCAAGAGGACCTGTACGAGAAGACGCTGAGCAACATCAAGGAAGTCAAGGCGCGCGGCGCGCATGTGCTCGGCCTGACGAACCAAGGCAACCAAGACGAGGTCGGCAAGTCCGTCGACGAGTTGTTCGCGATCCCGAACACGCTGCCGCTCTTGACGCCGGCGCTGTCCGTGGTGCCGCTGCAGCTGATCTCCTACTACGCGTCGCTGGCGCTGGGGCATGACGTGGATAAGCCAAGGAATTTGGCGAAGAGCGTCACGGTGGAGTAGAGGGTAGTTGAATTGTGCAGGTTCGAATTAATGTTCCCTAGAACTTAATAAGTTTGCCCAATAAGCCGAGTGAGTAACGGGAGCGATTCCTGTTTCTCCTCGGCTTCCTTGTTCCTGGCGGAAGGTACGAGGCTGAATGCAGATCGTATTCAACACTGCCTAAATCGAGCCATCCTCTCGACTCATCACGAGGTTGGTAAAAAATACCTAAAATGTACCCATATCGCCATCATGCAACCTAACAAATTGAGAAGATAGCAGCGAAATAGTGTCGTATTTTGTTATATAATTGTTAGCTAATTACGCAAACTTTATGATAAAAAACGTGAATTTGTTATTGTCTTTGAAAGCGCTTTATAATATGATGGTAGTGCAATTATGGAAAATTCTGAATGGGGGATTGGTCTTGAAGGCGATAAAAAGTAGAATTCCTGTAGCGCTCAGTGTTGTTTTGTTATTTTCTTTGTTAGGTCCGTTAGGAGTTTTTTGGAGTGTGAAGGCTTCGACTGCAACAGATCTTGTCTTTGATTTTGAAGACGGCACTACGATGGGGTGGAGTAAGGGGTGGGGTAATTTTGCCGAAGGGGATGCTGTCGTAACAGCTGCTCAGGATTTGACTGGAGACAGCTATGCGCTTAAGGCTGACGTACATTACACAATCAGTGGAGATAACTTTCAAGCGGCAGCGCTCACTTATACGGCAGGTGAGAATCTCGGGGCATACGAGTCGATATCTTATGACGTCTATGTACCTGCGACCTTCCCGGGAACATTCGCATTGGATACTGCGCTGAACGGAAGCTGGCAGAGCTTGATGTTCAGCAACCACGTCATTCCGGGCTCGCAGACCACGCTGTTCAATGGGCAGGAGTACGTGGTTATCGCTGAATCGGTCCCGATCCCGGCAGATGCGGCGCAAAGACAACTCGTTATCCAGCTATCCAGAAATTCCGATCTGGACTTCAACGGTTCAATCTATGTCGATAATATCCGATTGACGGCAAGAACAACGGTTGATTTACCCTCAGATGAGGAGTTGATCTATGACTTCGAGGACGGTACCCCGAATGGCTGGCAGAAGGGCTGGGGTGAAGGATTCGAGGGCGACGATCCAGTGACGGCTAGCGAAGACCTGTCAGTCGAGGGTAACAGCTATGCGCTTCGTGTCGATACTTCTTACAGCGGATCCGGTTGGGAAGAAGCGGCGTTAAGGGTATTCACGACTGACGCATTAGGTGCGTACGAATCCGTGAAATACGAGGTGATCGTACCGGCGTCTTTCGTTGGGACATTGGAGCTTGCAGCAGCGATGAACGGCAGTTGGCAGGACCTGACATCCAGCAGCCACGATATCATGAATGCAGAGAAAGTCGTCATCAACGGAAACGAGTACGCGGTAATCTCACAAACGGCAGCCATTCCGGAAGGTTCAACGCAACAAGAATTGGTCCTTAAGCTGGCCAAGAACTCGGATGTGACGTATACAGGACCGATCTATCTGGATAATGTACGCCTCTTTAAGAGGACGCCGGTCGTGTCGCCGCCAAGCGATCCGTCGAGTGTCATTACGGTAACGTATCAGGATGCAGTGCTGACCGGTTACGGCATCGAGAAGCGCGGAGCGGTAGCTGAGGGTGATGACACGCTTTATGACGGGGATGGATATATTTCTTACTTCTTCGGAGAGGACGAAGCCGCAGAGGAGCAGGTTGGCAGCGCCGCATTCACGGTCAACGTCCCGGACGGGGGATTATATAAGCTGAGCATCGGCTACTACCTGCCCGAGGGTTATGGAAGCAAGGCCACTAACATCGAAGTCAACGGCGCGGGCGCGGGCGAGATGACGCTGGATGCCCCAGCAGCCGGAACCGTGCGGGCCGAGAAAATGGTAAGCAAAATCATGCTGAACGCCGGCAGCAACGTGATTGGGATCAAACGGGGCTGGGGTTACTACGGGATTGAATATATCAAAGTCGAATCCGCTAGCGCCCCTCCTGCCGGCAGCAAACTCGAGGCTGAGGACGGAATTATGACCAGCGGGGTATCGATCGGAACGGAAGGGAGCGGGTATTCGGGAACAGGCTATGCCGCTTTCCAACAATCGGGTTCACTCACGCTGAGCTATAATGCCGCGTCGGCCGGCTTATATGACGTTGTCATCGGCTATTCGTCTCCGAACGGGGAGAAGAAGACGAGCATGGTCATTAACGGGCAGACATCGGAGATTACGCTGTCCGAGTCGACGGCTTTCATCGAAGTATCCGCAGGTAAGGCAATGTTGAATCAAGGCGATAATACGATCGAGATCCTCCCGAACTGGGGCTGGTACAATATTGATTATGTGAAGCTGACGGCCGCGGCGAGCTCGTCTGCTCATGACGTGGTAACCACGCTGGTGAATCCGAATGCGACCCAAGCAGCGCGAGCGTTAATGAACTATCTTGCCAACCAATACGGCCACAGCATTATCGCCGGTCAACAGACGCTTGAGGACGCCGAGTGGATTGAACAGCAGACGGGCAAATACCCGGCTATTCTAGCATCTGACTTGATGGACTATTCGCCCTCTCGCGTCGAGCGCGGGACTACTTCGACGGAGGTCGAGAAGTTAATCGATTGGTACGAACTCGGCGGCATCGTCGCGCTGTGCTGGCACTGGAACGCACCGAAGGGAATTGGCGGCGACGAGCCTGGGCGCGAGTGGTGGCGCGGCTTCTACACCGAATTCACGACCTTCGACGTGAAGTATGCACTGGATCATCCGGATTCAGAGGACTACGCGCTCCTCATCCGAGATATCGATGCAATCGCGGCGCAACTGAAACGTCTTCAGGACGCAGGCGTACCGGTGCTCTGGAGACCGCTGCACGAAGCAGAGGGAGGTTGGTTCTGGTGGGGGGCCCAGGGACCGGAGCCGACGAAGCAGCTATGGCATTTGATGTACGACCGGTTGACGAACCATCACGGCTTGAATAACCTCATATGGATATGGAACTCCGAGAAGACGGAATGGTATCCGGGCGACGATGTCGTGGATATCGCCAGCGTGGACATCTATAACCCGGCAGGCGATTATAACCCGAGCATTGCCAAATACGACAATCTCCGGACATTGGTGAACGACAGTAAAATCATTGGTTTGGCTGAGAACGGCCCTATTCCGGATCCGGATCAACTGCAAGCCTATGGCGCCGACTGGAGTTTCTTCGCGACTTGGACGGGTGATTTTATCAGGGATGGCCTCACGAATACATCGGCTCATCTGAACAAGGTGTACAATCATGACTATGTCATCACGCGCGAAGAGTTACCGTCAGATCTCTATTCATCTTATAAGTATGAAGCGGAGCAAGGCGAGCTTACAGGATTGACCGTGGCGGCCGTATCGGATGGTTATTCCGGCTCCGGTTACGTGACAGGGATGGATGAAGCCGGCGATAATCTCATGATCTCCGCTGATGTAGCGGCAGGCAACTACAAGGTTACGATTCGCTATCAATCGGGTACGGGGGATAAAACGAACGATCTGTCGATCAACGGTCAGAAGGTCGCCGAACATGTTTTTAGCGAAACAAGCGGGTGGACGGATGTCGTGCTTGGACCGTACGCGCTAACGAAGGGTCTGAATACGATCGACATCTCGAACAACTGGGGGTGGATCGATATCGACTATGTGAAGCTGACATCGATCCCGACACCGCCCGCGACGCCTTCATCTCCGAGCAACAATGCCGGCAGCGAAAGCGTAAGCAATGGGAATGCCGTCACGGTGGAAGTGGATGCTTCTGCGCTATCGGATGCGCTCGGCAAGTTAAGCGGTCTAGCGGAAGCGGCTCGTTACGAAATTAAGATCGATCGATCTGCACCTGCCGTGAAGGTGATTATTCCAGGGGCCGCACTTGCACGGGCAGCGGTGGAACACCCGAATGCGTTGATCTTTATTCGGTCGGACGATGCTTCGTATAGTTTGCCGATTAGCGTCGTGAAGGTGGAAGAAATTGCTGCGCAGCTAGGCGTTGCGGCTTCCGATATCCGAATTTCGGTCAAGATGGACCGTCTAGCGGGACAACAAGCAGAAGACATTCGCGCGCAGTTGGATACGCTAGGCGTTCTAGCTGTCGGAAGCTTATACGACTTCAGTATTACTGCTGAGACAGATAACGGATCCGTTGAGATCCATGATTTTGGCAATACGTACGTTTCCAGGACGATTACGATCGATCAGGCGTTGGAGGGCAACTTTACCGCTATTGTTATCGAACCAGAGAAGGGATCGATTGCGTTCGTGCCGGCCTTGTTCGATGTCGTGGACGGCAAGACCGTGGTTACGATCAAACGGAACGGCAATAGTATCTATTCGGTAGTAAAACTGGACCGTACGTTCTCTGACCTTGGGGGACATTGGGCGAGAGCGGAAATCGAGACGTTGGCGAACAAGCTGATTGTCGATGCCATCGAGAACAGTCGATTCGCTCCGAGTCAGTCGATAACGCGCGCAGAGTTCGCGGCGTTCCTAGTGCGTGCGTTAAGTCTGACGCCGAAAGCCGAGACAACCAGTTATTCTGACGTGCCAGCTGACAAATGGTATCGGGACGCAATTGGTGCTGCCAGGCAGGCAGGGCTAATTACCGGCTATGCTGACGGATCATTCCGTCCGGAAGCTCCTATAACGCGAGAGCAAATGGCCGTCATGATTATGCGTGCAGCCCGGTTTGCCGGGCATCAGACTGAAGCGTCCACCGATAACCTTACCAAGTATGAAGACGGAGGGAAGATCAGCGACTGGGCAGCGGAACCTATGAAGGCGGCACTGTCTGCTGGCCTTGTCCAAGGATTGACGGAACATCTACTCGCTCCTCGCGAGTCGGCCAATCGCGCGCAAGCGGCGGTCATGATTAAGAGATTGCTTGTCTATTTGGATTTCGTTAACGCGTAAGTTACGCTTATCATAGAGACAGCCAGCCCTTAACCGGCTGGTGATGAAGCGAAGGCAACCGGTCAGAATGATCGGTTGCCTTCACTTCTTAATTAAGGGCATAGTCAACCAAGCCTCATCACATACCAAAAAAACGCCAAAATTGCAATAAAAATTCATAGCGATGAAAAAAATGGAATTGTGGGCCTGTGCGGTGTATTCTACTTTCAAGAAATCATTGAAAGGGAATGATTGCATGTATTACCAGCCACCACAGCCGGGCATCCATGAATGGATGACATTCATCTGTTTGTGTGCAGGTGTAATAGCTGGGTCATTACTATAAAAAAAAGAATCTCCGCCCCCCTAAAGCGGGTACGGAGATATTGAGCGAAGAAACATACTAGGGCCTGACTTTCACCAGAAGTCGGGCCATTTGCCGTGCGTGCTCTACGGGTTCGCCAGCACCGGCTCCATACCCGGCGTGGCGTGAACGAACGGCGGCGCGGGCGAGAGCTGCGGCGCCGGGCCTCGTGCGGGCGGCGTCTCGACATAGGTGAACGTCCCCGCCTCGTCCATGCTTGGGCCGGATGCCCAACGTCCGGCGCTGCTGTCTGTGCCTTGCGAGAAGTTGTGGAACTGGTACGAGACTTCCTGGAACTCGCGGTCGCGCGGGAACGAAGCGGGGACGACTGCTCCTTGCTTCTCTTCGAGATCCGCAATCGCCGCCATCCATTGGTTCTGGTGCATTGTATCGCGCGCTATGAGGAAAGATAGCATGTCCCGCACGCCAGCGTCGGTCGTCTGCTCATAGAGACGCACGACCTGAAGGCGCCCCTGCGATTCGGCATTCAAGTTCGCACGGAAATCGGCGAGCAAGTTGCCGCTCGAGATGATATAGCGGGCCGTCCAAGGGAAGCCTTGGCTATCGTTCGGCGTAGCGCCGAGACCCGACACGATGACGTGCTGCGGATCCATGCCGCCGAGCACCGCGCCGATGACAGGGTCTTTCGCGGCTTGCTCAACTTGATCGACCGGCGCGCCTTCCAGCAGATGCGCGATCATGGTCGCCAACATCTCCACGTGAGCGATCTCCTCGGTACCGACGTCGAGCAGCATATCGCGGTACTTGGCCTCCGCCCGGAAGTTCCAGCCTTGGAACAAGTACTGCATCATAACGGAGATCTCGCCGAATTGGCCGCCGAGTACCTCCTGCAACTTTTTCGCATAGACAGGGTCTGGCCGGTCCGGCTTCGTACGATAATGCGTCTCTTTAATGTGGAAAAACATAGTCGTTAGCGCTCCTCTCGAGTATGGCACCGATCATTCAGCACCGGATGCGAATATTCTCTCCTTAGGCACGCAGCGGTATGTCTGGGATATGGATCCAGTAAGCGGCAATATTTGTCGTTAGATGGTAAATGATTGCTTCAATAAGTGTATAATGAAACCAGTGTCCCGCTTGAACAGTATTACGTTATATCGCATCTAAACTTATGGGAGGAATACACGATGGGTATGATCTCAAGGTTCAAGGACATTATGGCAAGCAACATCAACGCGCTGCTGGACCGTGCAGAGGATCCGGAGAAGATGATCGACCAGTACCTGAGGAACTTGAATAGCGACTTGGGGAAGGTAAAAGCGGAGACGGCATCCGTTATGGCGGAGGAGAAGCGGGCCAAGCGAGCGCTGGAGGAAGCCCAAGAGGAAGTCTCGAAGATGGAGACCTACGCCATGAAGGCGCTGGAAGCCGGCAATGAAGCAGACGCGAGAAGATTCCTCGAGAACAAAGCCTCGAATGCGGCACGAGCATCCGAGCTGCAGACCGCGTACAATCTGGCGGCAACGAACGCAATGCAGATGAAACAGATGCACGATAAGCTGGTCGGCGATATCGGCGAATTGGAATCGCGCAGAGCCATGCTGAAGGCGAAATGGTCCGTAGCCAAGACGCAGGAGCGCATGAATAAGCTGAACGACTCGGCGGCCGAATCCGGCCGGTCGATCGCGGCATTCGACCGGATGGAAGATAAGGTGAACCGGGCATTGGATGAAGCCAATGCGATGGCGGAGTTGAATGCCGGGCCGAAGGACGACATCGAAGACCTCAAGGCGAAGTACGATGACAGCAAAGGCGCGGATATCGACAGTGAGCTGGCCGCCTTGAAAGCAAGAATGAACAAACAATAGCTCTACCCGTCACAAGCTGTAGCGAAGAAGCTGCAGCTTGTGACCGTCTGATGCGTCCTGACGTCCTAGATGTCTATCGTTGAATGCTAAGGGGTGAATCGTCGCGTGATCCTTCATTACAAGTGCCCCAGCTGCGGCAGTGATATGAGGTTCGACCCGGAATCGGGTCAATTATCTTGTCCGAGCTGCCTCACGCAGATGAATATCGAGCAGTACCAGGAAGCGTCTACGCCTCGCGCGTCAGCGCCTGCCGCGGAGACAGTGGAGTATCATTGCGAGAATTGCGGAGCGGAGCTCGTCACTACGGCAGACACCGCCGCGACGACCTGCAGCTTCTGCGGAGCGGGCGTCGTCATTGCCGAACGGCTCAGTGGCCGCCTCGCGCCTCAGAAGGTCATCCCGTTCACCATTAGTAAAGATGAAGCGATTCGCGCGTTCAAGCAATGGTGCAGGAACGGCCGGCTTACGCCGAAGGGCTTCATGACGGCCGATCGAATCAAGAGCATGACCGGCATCTATGTGCCGTTCTGGCTATTCGACCTGAATAGCAAGGCACGCGTGCATGCGGTATGTACGCAAGTAAGAACCTATAGGCAAGGCGATTATATGGTGACGGAGACCAGACATTTTAACGCATACCGGGATATCAATCTGGATTATCTGAAGATTCCCGTGGATGCTTCCACCCGCATGAACGATGTCTACATGGATCGGCTCGAGCCCTATCCTTACGATCATCTCAAGGATTTTAAGACGCCCTATCTCGCGGGTTATATCGCGGAGAAATACAATTATACCGATGAACAGCTGCTGCCGCGTGCCAAGGATAAGGTCAGCAGCTATATCGAATCATACATCCGCTCCTCATTCACGGGCTACAGTACGGTATCCTATACGTCGAAGGAGATCGACGTGAGCAGCGTGAACAGCAGCTATGTGCTGCTGCCGGTATGGCTGGTCAGCTACGACTACAAGCGGACCGAGCATAATTTTGCGATGAACGGGCAGACGGGCAAGGTCGTCGGCAAGCCGCCGATCAGCACCGGCAAAGTAGCCGCCTGGTTCGCCGGCATCGCTTCAGGTACGTTCATTGCGATGAAGGGGATCGCTTATGCGCTGGGAGGTGGCCTCTGGTGAGCATGCGCGACAGGAAGAGGAGCGGGATCCTGCTCGGCATTGCGATGCTGCTCCTTCTCGCGATGGGAACGTCGGCCTATGCAGAGTCAACCCCGCAGAAGCAGCTGATCTACGACTACGCGAAGCTGCTGTCCGCGGACGAGGCAGTTCGGTTGGCCGAATCGGCTGCCTCGCTAGGCCGTGAACGGCAGACCGACTTCATCGTGATCACGCTGAACGGGGCGGACGGGAAGGACATTGTCGATTATGTCGAGGACTTCTATGACGACACGGCGCCGGGCTACGACAAGCCGCACGGCAATGCGGCGATCCTAGCGATAGACTTGCAGGCGCGAGATGTGTATTTGGCCGGATTCGGCATCGCGGAGACCTACCTGGACGACGGTCGGCTGGATCGCATTCGGAACAAGATTACCCCTTACTTGACAGAAGGACGCTACTACGAGGCCTTCTCGAAATATGTCTCCCTCTCTCATGACTATATGGGATACGAGCCTGGCGTGAATCCGGACAATCTTTTATTCCAATGGTGGTTCCAGATTGCGGTCGCGCTTGCGGTGGCAGGGATTACGGTGGGCATGATGGCTTATCGATCCGGAGGCAGGGTCACGGTCAATGCGCGGACGTACATGGATGCGAACCGCTCGCAAGTGCTGGACCGCCGCGACCATTTTATCAACCAGACGGTAACCAGAACGAAGATTCAGAAAAACACGTCTTCCGGCGGAGGCGGCGGGGGCGGCATGACGGGCGGCGGCCGTTCGCATAGCGGGAGCAGGGGGAAATTCTAAAGACTGGAAAGGAGTCGTGGCTGGATGTTCTTTCGCAATCAATTCGCCAATGTCGTAGAGTGGGAAGAATTTCGCGAGGACATGATCTTCTACAAGTGGAGCAATCGCGAGATCAAGAAAGGCAGCAAGCTCATCATTCGTCCGGGACAAGATGCGATCTTCCTGAATAACGGGAAAATCGAGGGGATCTTCGCCGATGAAGGCGAGTACGATATCGAGTCGCAGATCATCCCGTTCCTATCGACGCTGAAGGGCTTCAAATTCGGCTTCAACAGCGGGATGCGAGTCGAAGTCTTGTTCGTGAACACGAAGGAATTCATCGTGAAGTGGGGCACCCAGAACGCCATCAATATTCCGGCGCCCGGACTGCCGGGGGGAATGCCGATTCGCGCGAACGGGACGTTCAACTTCAAGGTGCGCGATTATATCGCCTTCATCGATCAGATCGCAGGCGTGCGCGATCAATACCTCGTCGAAGATGTCCGCATCCGGATCTCTACGGTCCTGGACCAGCTGCTCATGAAGTGGATTTCCCGCGAAGGGAAGGATATGTTCAACCTGCAGGCGAATGCGTTCGACATCGCTGCAGGCATTCAAGAGGATCTGGATATGCAGATGGTCAAGAGCGGCCTGGCGATCACCGGCTTCCACGTCATGAGCTTCAATTACCCGAAAGAGATTCAGGACATGATCAACAAGAATGCTTCCCACGGCATGGTAGGCAATCTGGATCGCTATCAGCAAATTGCGATGACGGAAGGAATGGCATCGGGCAAGATGAACGGCGGGGGGACAGCCTCCGATATGGCAGGCATGATGATGGGCATGAATATCGCGGGCCGCATGCTGGATCAGATGAATCAGAATCAAGGCGGGCAGCGGTCGAGCAATCCGGCTCCGGATCCCGCTCCACCGCAGCAAACCGGCGAGACGAAGAAGCCGAATTTCTGCCCGAACTGCGGTACCAAGGCAGGCGACGCCAACTTCTGCCCGAACTGCGGACAGAAGCTGGCGTAATCGAATCGAACCTTCACCAAGGGAACGAATAGCGGAAGCGCGTGCTGCCTCGGTTCACCACGCCGGTCAGGACGAGCGCGGCGAAGTAGAGCAGCAGGGAGCAGAGAATCGAGACAATTACGCACCAGATCGACGGCATGCCGTTGCCGGCAGCGTAATTGTAGGTCCATTGTCCGAATGCCGCCATGGCCAGCATGATGACTCCGACGATGACATAAGGCCGAATGCGCCAATAGAAGCCGACCGCGCTTGAGACGGAGAAGAAGTTCAGCAGCGTCTGCATGCCGAAACCGATGCCGATGCCGAACGCTACGCCGCTGATGCCGTATTGGCTGCCGAAGACGAACACCGCGACGCCCTTGAAGCCGGTCGCGATGACGAAGTTCCAGAGCGCGGCCTGCGCACGTCCGAGTCCGAGCAGAATCGCATGAAGCGGCGCGTCGAAGTAATGGAGGAAGAACATCGGCGCGAGTATTTTCAGCAGCAACCCGGCCTCCGGCGCATTATAGATAAGGGTCGTCAGCGGCGTGGCCCATACGAAGAGAATCACGGTCGCCGGCGCGCCGATCAGCAGTCCCAAGCTCATAGCCTGATTCATCCGTTCGTGGATGAGCAGGCTATTCTTGTTCGCCGCAGCTTCGCCGATTGCCGGTATAAGAGCGGTGGAGAGGGAATGCGTGATGAAGCTTGGCGCGAACAACAGTGGGAATGCGTACCCCGCCAGCAGGCCGAACTGCTTCGTGGCAAGCGCAGTGCCGATGCCGGCCAAAGCCAAGCTGGTGGTGATGAGCAGCGGCTGGAAGGCGCTGTACAGCGATTGGATGACGCCGTGGCCGGTCGTCGGCAGTCCGATCTGCAGCAGCTGACCGAGCGTGCTTTTGCCCTTCTTCAGGTGGCTGGTCCAAGACGCGCCCGTACCCTTCGACTCGCCGTACAGCTTGTAGCTGGTCATGAGGAAGAGCAGGCTGATCGCTTCGCTGACGACAGAGGCCGCCATGGCCCCGGCAGCCGCATAAGCGATGCCGTAGGGCAGCAGGAAGTGGACAAGCGCGAGGACAATGGCAATCTGCACCGTATTCTCCAGCACATCGGAGGCGGCGATCGTCTTCATCTGCTGCATGCCGCGAAAATATCCCTTGAGTACGGCAGAGACCGCGATAATCGGCGCGATCGGCGTAATGGCCAGCATGGCGTAATATGCGCGTTGGTCGCTGAGCAGGATCGAAGCAATCCATTCCGAGCCCAGCAGCACGATCGTCGTGAGCGACAGGCTTAAGAAGCTTGTGACAGCGAGCGAGACATGCAGAATCTGCCGTACGCGCTCCCGTTCGCCGCGCGCGTTGGCTTCGGCCACCAGCTTTGATATGGCGACCGGCAATCCAAGCTCCGTAATGGTAATGAGCAGCGGAACAAGCGGATGCGCCATCATGAGGATGCCGATCCCCTCTGCGCCGAGCACGCGCGCGATATACATGCCGCTAATGAAACCGAGGATTCGATTGATGAATGCGGCGGCAGATAAGATCATCGTCCCTCTCATGAACGATTCCCCTTGTTGTGGCATGCGGTGTGTCCTCCCGATATTCGAATACTCTAAATGTATTCAACAATCGGCGAAGCATGCGAACAAGCATCGCAACAGCCCTCGCAATGGTATGAGCGAGAGCTGTTTTTGCATATTCTGAACCTTATTACCAAGAGGCCAACAGTGCGTGATTGGATAGCAAAAATGCTATCCAATCGGCCCGCTAAGTCCCCCAGTGCATGAATAGATAGCATAAATGCTGCTCAATCGGCCGGCTCAACTTGCCGCATCCGCTCTGCGACCTTCCGACGATGCCGGAAGCTCGAGGTAGAACGCGGTCTCGCGCCAAGGCTCGCTTTCGAGCCGGATGCTGCCGCGATGGGCGTCCGCGATTTCGCGCACGATCGCGAGCCCGAGTCCAAGACCCTCTTTTCGGGATACATCCCCCTGAAGGAACCGCTCGAAGATAAGCTGCTGATCCGCTGGAGATACGCCCTTGCCGCGATCCTTGACCCAGATGACGGCGTTCTCCGCCATATCCTCGGCATTCCCACGCTTGTCCGCCATGCCAATCTCCAAGTAATGCCCGTCTCCGCCGTGTCGAAGCGCATTGTCGATCAGATTGCGAAGCGCGCGTTCGATCAATGCCGGATCGATATCGGCGACCACGTCGTCATCCGGGATATCGATAACGTACTCGACCTGCGATTCGTCCACGACAAGCAAATAATCGGCTGCTACTTTACGGACGAGCTCGGACAGATTGGTTCGATCCATGCGAGGCTGGAAACCCTGCGCATCCAGGCGGGAGATGTCGAGCAGTTGGTTGAGCAGACGGTCCATGTAGCGGGAACGCTGCAAGATGGTGCGAATATAACGCTGTAGCTCTTCAGGCGGCATTGCTGCAGCCGTCCGAATGGTCTCGGCATAGCCGAGAATCGTCGTGAGCGGCGTTCTTAGATCGTGCGACAAGTCCGCCAGGAGGCGCGTGAGTCTCGCGTCGAACTCGCGGATCTGACCGATCTGCGACCGGATGCGCTGCGCCATTACGTTATAATGCCCCGTCAGTTGGCCGATTTCGTCGCGCGAAGGATCAGTCAGCGTCGTCGGCTCCCCGTGCAGATCCGTCTCTTGCAAGGCAGCGTTCAGCCTGCGCAGCCGCCGCTTAACGGAGGAGAAGAACAAGAGCGAGAACAGGTACGGCGTGAGGAGCAGCAGGAGTACGGGGACGATCAAGGTGAAGAATACTTGAAACTCTCGAAAATAGAGATAGAATTGCGCCGGCTTCATTGCCTCGCCCGGCACGCTCACGAGCAAGTAGTAAGGGGAATCTGGCTGCACGGACTTGCGGGCGATCGTAACCGTGTGCTCATTCGACCACAGCGCTTCCGGCAGCGTCAAGAATTGATCGGTGATCTCCTCCAGACTGTAGGGTGCCGTTCGCCCAGCCGTGGAGTACAGCACTTGACCGTCTGTCCTTACCAGCTCCAAGCTAAGCGACGCATGGCGGCTGACCTCTTCCTCGAGCAGCTTGCCCAACGCGGCTCGGTCCGCCTCTGGGATGCGTTCGGCCGCTGCGATCGTGTCCGCGGCGATTCCCTTCAGCTTCGAATGCGTGTAGCCTTCGTTGAATTGCGAGCCGAGCAAGAGCGCAAGCGCCATGAACAGGAATACGGATAGGACAGCGCTGCCGACATAGAAGAGCATGAGCTTCCAAGTCAGCTTCATAATCCGTCACCGGAGAATCGGTAGCCGATCCCTCGAACCGTCTGCAGATACTGCGGGTGCAGCGGGTCGATCTCGATCTTCTTGCGGAGCCGATTCATATAGACGCTGAGCGAATTGTCATCGTAATGCTCGTGCTTCCAGATTTGCTTATAGATATCCGATTTGGTCAGTACCTGGTCGGGGTTCTGCATGAAGAGCCGAATCATCTCGTACTCCATCTGCGTCAGCCCGATCGGTTCTCCGTCCCTGAGCAACATGTAACTGTCGGCATCGAGGACGAGCGAGTTCAGCGTGATCCGGTTCGCTCCGGCAGTCGAGGCGCCGTTCCGATAGCGGCGAAGGTTCGCCTGTACTCTCGCGGTCAGCTCTGCCGGGCTGAACGGTTTCGTGACGTAGTCGTCGGCACCGAGCTCCAGCGCTTCGATCTTATCGCGCTCCCCGCGCCTGGCGCTGAGCACGATGACGAGTATACCGGTCGCGGTATCCCTGACATGGCGAAGGACGTCGAAGCCGTCGTGTTCGTCCATCATGAGATCGAGGATCAACAGGTCGAACCGGCACTGCTGCAATAACCTGATCGTCTCGGCGCCCGTCTCCGCTTCGACAACTGCTAATCCCGCCCGTTCGAGATGAATGCGGATCAAATGCCGGATGTCCGGATCGTCATCCGCGATTAAGATGCATTGTTCGTTCATGCAGGGCCTCCGGCCTTGTAGGCGGTTAGAGTGTGCAACTGACTAAAGTATAGCATCCGCACCCATAATCTGTTAAGAATCCGTTAAGATTCGACAACGTCCTCGTCCGGTATAATAGATTCGGAATTCTTACGTGCGAGGAGAGAGATCGTGGATGAGGAAAATTATTCTTGCGGGTTTGGCGTTCATGCTGCTCTGTGCGGTTGTGCCGGCTTCGCTGATCACGCGTGCGGAAGCAGCGGATGAGGATTGGATTGAAGTCGGTACACCTGCGGAATTGGATGCCATCCGCAATGATCTGACCTTGAATTATCGTTTAACGGCCGATATCGACCTGAGCGGATACGCGGCAGGTGCGGGGTGGGAGCCGATCGGAGGGGTTGTGCAACCGTTCACAGGCCGGCTTGACGGCAACGGGTATGCGATCCATAACCTGACGATCAATCGCCCGAGCGCCAATCAACAGGGTTTGTTCGGTGTTGTCGAGGATGCGGCGATTACCAATCTGTCGCTCTTCAATGTCAATGTTAGCGGCCAGAACACCATTGGCGGCCTTGTATCATGGTCAGACAACGGATACATATCCGCTGTTACCGTGGAAGGTGTCGTGAGAGGTAATGCACACGTCGGGGGCATCGTCGGCGCTCTATACGGAGGCGAACTCACGACTAGCAGTATGCACGGAGCTGTGGAGATCGGAAGCGAGCCCGTACCGGTCGAAGACCTCGGCGGGCTGGTCGGTGATCATTATGGCGCGATTACAGGTTCTTATTCCACGGCTTCGATTCCAGACGCTGCCAACGCTGGAGGGCTGGTCGGGGCTAGTGTGAATAACAACGTCTCCCTCTCCTACTGGGATCGCGACACGAGCGGGAAGTCGGCTTCCGCAGGAAGCGACGCTTCCTTCGGCAAGACCACAGCTGAGATGAAGCAGCAGGCAACGTATGCTGGCTGGGATTTCACGAATGCGTGGGGCATCGTTGAACATGCCACGTATCCGCTCAGCCGCGTTAACTTCGACAAGATCGCATTAGAGTCATTAGTTGTTGCAGACTCGGATGACGGAGAACCCATCACGTTCGATCGCGAATTCGATGCCGGGTACGGTGTCTATGAGGCGTCCGTATTCTACCGGACAGACGAAATAACGATTACGCCGACGGCAATTGACGACAATTCAATCATTGCCGTGGAGGGTGATACAGCGCTGCGTAGGGTTGCGCTTGACCCGGGCGCGAATGAGATCGAGATCACGGTGACCCCGGCGTCGGGTCCGCTAAGCGCAACCTACACATTGACCGTCTACCGGGACGAGGGCACGGCGTCGTCCCCGCATCGGATCGTGAGCGCGGATCAGCTCGTAGCCATCGGTGATGCGGCAGTGGGCTACGACTTGAGTGATGCCTATGTACTAGAGTCGGATCTTGATCTATCCACCTACTCAGCGGGCGAGGGATGGGAGCCAGTCGGCTCGGCGGCGTTGCCGTTCACGGGAAGCTTCGATGGACGCGGGCATACCATCCGTAGTCTCACGATCGCTAGGCCTCTGGAAGACGGCGTCGGCTTGTTCGGCGGCGTCGCGGGAGGAGCCGAATTGAAAGATCTGGCATTGCTTAACGTGAAAGTCGAGGGCAGAGACCAAGCAGGTGCGCTGGTCGGTTCGGCAGAAGGAGCCACATTATCGGGTATAACCGTGCGAGGGGAAGTGGACGGTGCCGCGAGCGTCGGCGGCATCGTCGGGTGGACGACCGGGCTGACCGGTGCCCGATTGTCGATGCAAGGCAGCGTGCAAGCGTCGGAGGACGCGGGCGGATTGGTCGGATCGGCCGATACGTCCAATCCGGTCACGATCGAGCAATCCTATTCGGCGGCGTCCGTTACCGCTCAATCGGGCGACAGCGGCGGACTGATCGGCACTGCCGGATCTGGCACTGCGGTGACCGGATCATTCTGGGATGTGGAAGCTAGCGGACAGCCGGCATCACAGGGCGGCGGAATCGGCCACACGACGGAAGAGATGTACGACAGGAGCATCTACACCGGCGTTGGCTGGTCGTTCGGTCCCGGCGGCTGGGCCGTGACGAATGGCAGCGACTATCCGATGCCGTATGATGCATTCGACAAGGTCCGTCTGTCCGGCTTGGCCGTAACCGTTGCTGGATCGACGGTTAGCGGGTTCGGAACCTTCGATCCGGGAACCGGCCGTTACGACTTGACGATCGATACACCGGCAGCGAATGTGATTGTCACGGCTGCAGCTGCCGATGCAGGCGCAGCGGTAGAGATCGACGGCATTGCCGGCAGTACGGGTTCGGTCGGCTTGGGTCTCGACGATAACGTAATCGACGTCATCGTGACGAATGCGGGCTGGCAAGGCAAGTACCGGCTGCACATCGCGGTACCGACGCCTGCAGCGAACGAAGTAGCGTCTCCGTCTGACGGCTGGTATGGAATCGGCGACAGACTCACATTCTCGGTGAGCTATGATTTGCCTGTCGATGTCGCGTCGACGCCAAGTCTGCTGCTGACAGTGGGCACAGAGGAGAGGGCAGCGCTGTATGCTGCGTCAGACAGTACCGCGACATCGCTAACATTCCGGTATACGGTCCAAGCAGGCGATGCGGATGCGGACGGAATCGCATTCGCGGACGATGCCATTGCGATCGAAGCGCCGGCTGCGATTACGTCGCTGAATGAAGCGGTGCCGACATCGCTGGCAGGTCTGCTGCCGGATCTGAGCGGTATTCGAATCGACGGCGTAGTGCCGACGATCGGACTGGCACCTTCCATTACGACGCCGACGAAAGACAGCGTCGACGTGGAAGTGACGGCCGACGGCACGGGATCGGCAATCGCCGGCATGAAGTGGGCGGCAGGCAGCCAGGACGCGGCATACTTCGGAACAGGCGGCTCGGCAATTGCCGGCGATTCGTTCGAGGTGACGGCGAACGGCATATACACCGTCTACGCGGAGGATGCGGCAGGCAATCGTGCGGTGAACACGATTGAGATTCACAACCTGACGAATGGCGCACCGATGCTCACGCTGACACCTGCAACGACCGAGCCGGTGAACAATGGCGTCGTGGTTACGGTGACGGCGCAGGCTAGCGGCGAAGCGTCAGGCAATGCGATAACGGCATTACGATGGGCGGCAGGCAATCAGGATCGCACGTACTTTGCTACGGGAGGGACGGCGATTACCGGCGGCTCGTTCACGGCAGAGGCAAACGGCACCTATACGGTCTATGCAGCGGATACCGCTGGCAATGACGCTATAGGCACGGTTACGATCGGCAATATTACGACAGCGCTACCGGTACTGACGCTGACGCCAGCGACGACCGATCTTGTGAACACCGGCATCGAGGTGTCGGTCGGCGCGGAGGCAAGCGACGAAGCGGCAGGCAATGCCGTCGCGGCATTGAAGTGGGCGGCGGGCAGCCGGAATGCAGCCTATTTCGGATCGGGCGGCGGCACAGCCGTGACCGGCGGCTCGTTCGCGGCAACGGCGAACGGCACCTACACGGTCTATGCTGTGGATGCCGCAGGCAACGAGACGGTCACCTCAGTTACGATCGACAATATCGTGACGGAAGGGCCTGCGATCACCGTGGCCATTGATCCGGCTGGCAGTACGACCTCACCGGTGACTGTCGCCGTGACCGCAGCGGCGAATAGAGCGGATCGAGGCAACACGGTGGCATTGCTGAAGTGGGCGGCCGGAGAGCTGGACGCTGCGGCCATGGCCGATCCAGCGACAGGAAGCGAGCTGGCAAGCGGGGACTCGTTCCAGGTAACCGCGAATGGAACATTCACGCTCTATGCCGTCGATGCGCTGGGCAATGCGCATACGGAAACAATCGTCATCGCGAATATTAGGACGCCGTCCTCGACCTCTGCCCCATACGTAGGCGATCCGAATGTCTACCGGTTCTTGCTTACGCCGGGTCAGCCCTATACGTTGCTCGTAGAAGGGATGACGCTGCGTATTCCGGCCGGAGCGATCGACCGCAGCATGACGATTACAATAGAAGTCATTAAGGAAGCTTCGGACGAGAGGGAGATCGACGCGGGTCTGAGGCCTCTAAGCAAGCAATACGAAATGACGAAGAATAGCCAGGACCCATTCAAGGTTCCTGTCATGCTGGAGTTCCAGCGGGATGACTCCGGCCTGCAAGAGGACGAACGGCCGGCTGTGTATTTTTATGATGAAGAAGCTAAGCGGTGGGTGGTTCTCCCGAGTACGGCTGACGCAGCGAAGATCACGGGAGAGACGGATCATTTTACGCGGTTCGCGGTGCTGGCAGCTCCTGTTCCGGTTGTAGCGGGGCTAACGGATCTAGCCGGGCATTGGGCGGAAGGGGCAATCCGAGAAGCGGTTGCGGAGGAGATCGTGCTCGGCTATCCCGATGGAACGTTCCTCCCGGACAAGTCCGTCTCGCGGGCAGAGTTCTCGCTTCTGCTGCACCGTCTGCTCGGATGGCCGGCTGGGCCGGCATCGGCGTTCGCAGATCAACGAGATGTGCCCGAGTGGGCGGAGGAAGCGGTGGCGGCAGCGGTACAGGCTGGGGTCGTCGGCGGCTATCCGGATAACAGCTTCAAGCCGAATGCGCGCGTTAACCGGACGGAAGCGGCGATGATGCTCGTCAGGGCGGCAGAAGTTCCGGTTGTAGCGTCGACCGAAGCGACGTTCGCGGACTATAAGGACATAAGCGTGTGGGCCCAAGGCAGCATTGCTGCGGCGTACGAAGCGGGACTCATTCAAGGCCAGGCCGGCAACCGGTTCAATCCGGCTGCTGACCTGACGAGGGCAGAAGCAGTCGTCATGCTATTGCGGCTGCGAGATTATTTGCTAGAGCATTAAACGGACATACAAGAGGCTGCCGCTCAACATTTGCGGCGGTCTCTTTTTCAACTTCTTGCAATATTCTAGCAATTATTGAAATAATAGCAGAAATCGCTAACGATCTGCGGGGAGGGAACAATTCCGATGAATCTGACCTTCAATAGGATGCAGCATGTCAAAGACCGGTATAGCCAGCATAAGCTGAAAATCTATCGGGACAAGGTGGAACGCATACGGGGACGGGAATTGCAAGCGTGGGACGAGGAGCAGCTTCAAGCGGAATCCTGCCGGCTGCAGAGAGAAGCGCGATCGGGTACGCCTCTGGACGAGCTGCTGATCGATGCCTATGCACTGGTCTGCGAGGCAGCGAAGCGGCAGCTGGGGCTTGCGCCTTACGATGTTCAGATTATGGCAGCAATCGCCCTGCACGAGGGGAACTTAATCGAGCAGCACACCGGCGAAGGCAAGACGCTCTCTGCGGTCATGCCTGCTTATCTGAACGCGCTGACCGGCGAAGGCGTGCATGTGCTGACGTTTAACGATTACCTTGCCCGCCGAGATGCCGAGTGGATGGGCCCGATCTACGGCTCCCTTGGCTTAACGGTCGAGTCGGTACAAGCGAGCATGAGCCTATCCGGGAAAAGGGCAGCGTACGCAGCGGATATTACGTATGTTACGGCAAAAGAAGCGGGGTTCGACTACCTGCGCGACACGATTGCACTGACGAAGGCCGATATCGTACATCGGCCTTTCCGCTACGCGATCGTCGATGAGGCGGATTCGCTGCTGCTCGATGAAGCGCGGGTGCCGCTCGTGATCGCCGGCGACCCGGACTCGTCCATGCGTGATTGCAGTCATCTTGCAGAGGTAGTACGGCAGCTGGAGCCTGATGCGCATTACGTCTTCGACGAGTTTAAGCGGAATGTCTATTTGAATGAAGCCGGCGCCGCTCGGGCGGAAGCGCTGCTGGACTGCGGCAATTTGTATGACAGCCATAACAATGAGTTGTTAACCTCGTTAAACTGTGCGCTGCATGCGGAGACGTTATTGAGAAGAGACGTCGATTACATCGTGCGGGACGATCGAATCGAACTGATCGATGAATATACCGGACGCGTGGCGGCGAATCGATATTTGCCGGAGGGGCTTCAATCCGCGCTAGCAGCCAAGGAAGGACTGCAGGGGCACGGCGGCGGGAAAATTCTTGGGACGATTACGTTTCAACACTTCATTCGCCTATACCCGAAGCTGTGCGGCATGACGGCTACGGCGCAGGCTTCCGCGTTGGAATTCGAGGAGATGTATGGGCTGCAGGTTGTCCCGATCCCGCAGAACCGGCCCAGCATTCGAATCGACCATCCGCACCGGGTCTATACCCATAGAGAAGCCAAGCTGAAGGCACTCGTAAGAGACATCTCCACCGTCCATGCGACCGGGCGTCCCATTCTTATCGGCACATCCAGTGTCGAGGAATCTGCGACCTTGGCGGCTGCGCTCGAGGCAGCCCATGTACCTTGCCATGTGCTCAATGCGAAGAACGATGCCGAAGAAGCGGCGGTCATCGCCCGAGCGGGGGAGATGGGCGCCGTGACGGTATCGACGAACATGGCGGGACGCGGTGTCGACATTCGGCTCGGCAGCGGCAGCCCCTCGCAAGCAGAGGCTGTAGTCAAGCTGGGCGGCTTGTATGTGATCGGGACGCAAGTGAATGAGAGCGTGAGAATCGACGATCAGTTGCGCGGGCGTTCCGGCCGGCAGGGGGATCCGGGGGAATCTGTCTTCTATGTTAGCTTGGAGGACGCACTGCTGCTTCAATTCGGCATCGATAAGTGGGTTCGAGCTCATAGACAGGAAGAAGCGATCGAAGAGCCGGCACTCCATCATAAAATCTCCCACCTTCAACGTGTGGCGATGGCGCAAACCGCCCATATCCGCAAGGAACTGAACGCCTATTCGGATATGATCGAGGACCAGAGGCAGCTGCTCTATCAGGAGCGGCTCGAGATTCTGAACGGGAAGAAGCCGATGAGTCCCGCCGAGCAGCGGGTGCGGCTCTATGCGATCGATGAATGCTGGGCAGATCATCTGGCATACGCATCTTACATTCGCGAGAGCATCCACTTGGAGAGTCTGGCCAGCCGCAATCCAATCGATGAATATCATGAGCAAATCACCGAAGCCTACGAGCAAATTACGGCAACTGTAAATCGCGAGTCGGAGAATATGCTGAAGAAGCTGGACGGATCGAATGATCCGGATGGATGGGCGGCGCTTGGTCTGAAGAGCCGTTCCTCCACGAGGACTTATATTATGAATGACCAATACATTCAGAACAATCGCAGCTCATGGACCGCAGGGACCATCTTGGCTTACTACCTCCGCAATGCATTGCGATTGGTATTGTGGCCGGTACATAAGCTGCCCCGATATTAAGACGCAGTATAAGACCGGGCCGTCCTTCATCGTAAGGGCGGCCCGGCTTGCGCGTAAGAACGAATAGTTAATAACGATAAATATTGAACCGATTGCCGTCCGGGTCGTAGAAGTGGAACCAAGAGAAGCCGTGGATCGGCGGATTGCCGGAAATTTCGGACACCGGTACGCCGTGCTCGCGTAAGTAGCGATGATAGCTCTCGAACTTCCACTTGTCGTGCACGACGCAATAGGGACGAGCCGGGCCGTTGATCGGTTCGGTCGAGGCGCCGCTCGGCAGCTGCTCCAGCCACCATAGCGAGCGGCCGTGATGGTGCTCCACCCCGAGCTGCATCAGCGCGGCATCGCTTCCCGAGTCCCGTTCGACAAGCTCCATGCCGACGAATTGCTCATACCACTTCACGGCAGCCTCCAGATCGGACACGCCGATGCGGATCCAGCCCGGGGTTAGCAGCGCGCCGGAATCGTCCTCCAGCTCCGGCCAGCCGCAGACGGTCAGCCGCGTACCCTCCCATGCCCAGAGATCGAAGTAATGCCGCCCTCCCGGACCGGAATAGATATCCGACACGCGGACGCCATCGCCGGCCAGCTGCCGGTGCGCCTCTACGATATCCCTCGTGTTCCAGCACCAGCGGACATGGGGATCCGGACCGCCGCGATCCGCGAACAAGTGATGCAGCTTGCGGCTCGTTCGTACCGACTTCAGCCATGTGCCGAAGGCGAGCTGCGTGATCTTCTCTTCGTCGGCTTGCTCGTCCTGCCGCCAATCGTAAGTGGGGTCGCTCTTCCACTTGAAGCGGGACGTAAACCATGCGACAGCATCCGCATGGTGGTCCCATAGCACGTCGATCTGACCGCCGTCGAAGTTCAGGGAGGGTACTGCCGCAGGCAGCAACTCCACTTGCTCCTTGCGCAGCGTGACCGGGAAGACGAGGTCAGTCTGCGATTCCGGATGCTGGATCCCCTTGAAGCGTGCATCGTACTGCTGATAATGCCAAGGATGCGCTTCCCGGTAGTCGGACATCGGGAGCCAGCGCTTCAAGAAGAAGTCGTACGATTGCCGAATGCGGGAGATCGGGCCGACATGCGTGACCACGGCTGCCTGCACCTCCGGCAGGGTGATGACCTCCAGCCCTTCCGGCGCGGCCGTCCCCGACTCCGTCTCGATGCAGGCGAACATGGCGAAGGGCATGCTCGGCTCGAAGTCGGCGGGGTAGAAGGAATAGAAATAGAGGATCTTGTCATAGAAGCCGTTCTCGTCTTTCCAGGCGCTGAATCGCCCGATCAACTGGCCGCCGACATTCTTCTTATGGTCTTCGGAGAAGGTTGTCTCGACTCTCATCCCGAGCAAAGTGCGTTCGGAGACCGTCGTCATGCGAACGGTCGGTTCTTGCTTCACGGTGCGTGCCATAGACTGTCCCACCTGTCTCATGTTATGGTCGTTCTTCTATCGGGATGCAGTAGTCCGCAGTACCGGGATAGCCGTGCTCGAATGCCGCCGCCGAGCCGTAGATGACCAGGCAAGCCCCTTCCCCGAGTCCGTAACCGCTGGCGGGCAGCCACTCGCGGTAGAAGGCGTCCAGGACAGCGTGCATCTCGTCCAGACGGGTAGACAGCCGGATCATGGCGTATAGGCCGCCGGGCAGGTCCGCAGCCGGCAGATCGGCTTCCGCCAATTCGGCGTTATCGGCGACGGCTGCGCACGCATCGAGCCGATAACGGAAGACGCCGCTTGGCATCGGCAAGAGCTCCTGCGAGCTGCCGATCATGAGCGTCTGGAACGGTCGGCGGTGCCTGCCTGCTGCTTGGGCCGCGACTTGCCGGAACGTGCGGGTCAGCCGTTCCTGGAGCATCTCCTCCGTGCCGCTGCCTAGCAGGGGGCGGTAGAGTACGCGGTACTGCGGAAGCTGCTTGATCGTGACTTTGAGCGTTCGAACCGGTTCGATAGCGGAGCGGCCGTTCTCCTGTCTCTTATTGTAATAGGTCGTGGCAAAATATCTTTCGTAAAACTTGCGGTCCGCTATACAAATCTTGCGATCCCCCTGAACGCGCCTCCGATATGCCGTAGGCGTCTCGCCGATCCGAGTCTTGAAAGCGCGAGAGAAGTCGCTCGGCGAATGAAAGCCGGCCCGCTCGGCAACCTCCGTCATCGTGAGCAGCGGATAATGGTCGAGATACTTCCGGACGAGGCACATGCGGCGCTCCAGCACATAGTCGCCCAGCGTCATGCCGGTAACCGACTTGAACAGCCTGTGAAAATGGTATGGCGAATAAGAGGCCATGGCGGACAGCTCGTCCAGCGTAAGCTTCTCATGCAGATGCGTGTCGATATGGTGCATGATGCGGTAGACGGGCTGCGCGGCTGCGATCGTCTCCTCATGCGCGGTATGTTGCGGATCCATTGAAGTGACCTCCAGTTGGCTCGATGCTTGTAAAATTCTCCATATCGTCGATGTTCTCCTTCCTCCGAGCAGCTCCATGCTGCCGATATGGTGTACAATGTAGGTAGAGTCGCGGAAGGAGATTGTACGTGCTTACGTTGAGAAAATTGTTGAACCCCGTTGCGCTTGTACGTCTTACAGGCATTCTGGACGGGTTGTCACTATTGCTATTATTGGGCATTGCGATGCCGCTAAAATATTGGGCCGATATGCCGTATGCCGTGACATTGGCAGGTTCCGTCCATGGCGGAATCGTCGTCGTGTATGCGGCTGCTGTGGTGTATGCGCAGATTCGCCTGCAGTGGCATGTCGGTTGGACGCTGTCGTCCGCCGCTGCAGCCTTCATCCCGTTCGCCAACTTTATACTGGAACGCGCTTTGAAGCGCCGGGAGGCGTCCTTCAGCGTGAAGCCGATTCCCGTGACCTGGCTGGTATACGCCATTGTACTGTTCACTTTCTTGGACTTATTCACGCAGCTGCCCGTTATGAGCACATATGCGATATCGCTCGGAGCGGGCTCGATGGCTGCCGGCTTCGTGGTCGGGATGTACTCGCTCACGAATACGTTCGGCAACGTATTCGCCGGCAGATTCACCGATCGTTACGGAGCATCGGCTATTATGAAGGCGGGGCTCTTGCTGACAAGCGCCGCGCTGCTCTTGTATAACCTAGTCGATGATGTAGGGACGTTATTGATCGTTCGGTTCGTGCACGGGATGCTGGGCGGGCTTATCGTGCCCGCGGCATTCACGTACATGGCGAACATGACGAACCGCGAGCGGCAAGGGAGCCAGAGCGCCGTCATGGGATCATTCGTCGGAATCGCCGCCGTGATCGGTCCGGCCTACAGCGGCATCATGGCCGAGCGTTCCTCCGTTCCGTTCGTGTTCACGACAGTTGCGGCGCTCGGACTTCTCTTATTTATTTTCGCGTTAGCGGCATTAAGGGAACGAGTCGTATCGAACACGAACACCGTGTTAAGCAAGCGCCCTCGCCAGAAGCTGGTCTTGAACGGCGGGATCATCCGAGCATGGTTAGGGGCGTTCTTCCTCATGTTCTCGCAGGGGGCGCTGGCTTACTTGCTCCCGCAGCAGGTCGAGAGCCTCGGGTACAACCCGCGGCTTAGCGGTACGCTAATGAGCATGTTCGGCATTGTGGCGGTCGCCTTGTTCACGCTCCCGACCAACAAGTGGTTCGACCGAATTCCGCCGGTGCGAAGCGCCGCGGCCGGTATCGGTCTCATGGGAATCAGCCAGATCTTGATCAGCCAATCCGAGCAAGCCTCCGTGCTGTATGCCGTGCTTACGCTCTATGGCATCGGATTCGCGCTGTTGTTCCCATCGATCAATGCCTTGCTTGCGCATTCGACTACGCCGGACAATCGAGGGCAAGTGTACGGGCTGTTCTATGCCCTCTTCTCCGTGGGGACAGTTGCAGGTTCCTCCGGGCTCGGCTTGTTGCCGGCATCGCTCGAAGCGCAATTCCTGGTGACCGGCGGCGCGCTGCTGGTATGTGCGGTCGTGGTGCTCTTGACGCCGATGAAGCAGGAGCTCGCTAGTAAAGTTCACCTATAATCATCTTTTCCCGATCAGGTGATGGTAGAATGGCGCTACTGGGGGAATTTGGGACGAATATTTCTACGCGATATTAGAAGAAGAATGGGAGCCGATGCGAGCATGATCCGATTGACGAACCGCCAGGCACGGCAATTCCTGCTGTCGAAGCACGGACTGCTGGGCGAATATCGTTATTGCGGCAAGCAGGGCGTAATGGATTATGTGCGGCAGGCCGGCTGTATCCAATTCGAGCCGATCGATGCGTGCGGGAAAAATGCCGAGCTGGTGTTGCAGTCGCGTATCGGGGGATTTACCAAGTCCATGCTCGCCGAGCTGCTCTATCAAGACCGAATTCTTGTCGACTACCCCGACAAGAATTTATCCATTATCCCGGTCGAGGACTGGCCTTATTTTGAACGCTACCGGCAGGCGGCTCGGGAGCATGCCAAGCGCTACCCCGCCATGGAAGCGCTGATTGAGCAAGTGCGGGCTCACCTGCATGGCCACGGCGCGTCTAGCTCGGATGACCTTGCATTGGAGGGCGATTTCACTTGGCAGTCGGCCATTCATTGGAGCAGCGGTAACAACGCGTCCCGGTCGGTGCTGGAGCAGATGTACTCGACTGGCGAATTGATTATCCATCATAAGAAGGGAACGCGTAAATATTACGACTTCGCCGAGAAGCACATCCAGCCCGAACTGCTGCGTGCGCCGGAGCCGCTGGGAGATGAACTTGAGCATTACAAGTGGCGGATACTGCGTCGAATCGGGGCCGTGGGCCTGCTATGGAACCGTGCATCCGATGCCTGGCTGAACATATGGGGGTTGAAGTCGGCGCAGCGCAACGAGGCATTCCGCCAACTGCTGCGTGAAGCTCGCATTGTTGCCGTAGCCGTGGAGCACATGAAGGATACCCTGTATTGCCGGGCAGAGGATGTGCCGCTGATTGAGGCCGTTCTGCGTCATCCGGGGCCGGAATGGCGCTGCGAGCTGATTGCGCCGCTAGACAATATGCTATGGGATAGAAAGTTGATCCAACAATTGTTCGGGTTCGAGTACACCTGGGAGATCTACACGCCTGCGAGCAAACGGAAATTCGGCTATTACGTGCTGCCGCTGCTATACGGAGACAGCCTCATCGGCCGAGCCGAGATCAGCGCGGAGCGACAATCCGGGACGCTCGTCGTGAAGAACGTCTGGTACGAGAACGGCATGCAGCCGACCGAGTCGTTGCAAGCAGCGATGAACGACTGCTTCCGGCGGTTTGCAGCGTTCAACGGCTGCGAGACGGTATCGACAGTGCCAGGGGTAGCCATGACGGCTGGGCGTGGAAAATTGCGGCTGTAGATCATCTAGGCATGCCGGGTTGCATCCCAAGGTGATCGACTATGGCGTATCCTGGTATACATCCGCATGGAGCGCCCCATCTTCCCCGATTTCTGCGAAGAAGACCTTGTTCAGATCCGCAGCTCCCTGCTTCGCCAATTCTCGCTTCAACCACGCTTCATCCAAACCGCGTTCACTCAATATTCTCGTATGGACATGACCATCGGTGACAACCGTTGCAGGAACTTGGGGGTTGTTAGCCGGCACGGCGTTGACGTCGGCTTTGGAAGCGGGCTGGAATTGTTGTCGCAGCATGACACTAAGTTGGCCGTCCTGTTCGAGTATGGCGTATTGCACGCGTTTGACGGAAAATACATTTTTCTGACGCAGCATCGAGGTCAACTCATCCACGGTCATCCGTGAGCCTAACATCGCTTTCTCTAACAGCTTGCCGTCCTTGATCAGGATGGTTGGCTGACCGCTTAGCATAACGCGCAGCTTAAGCGATTTCAACGACGCATATCCCGCAATCCACGTCATGGCGGCCCAGCCGGCCATGGCCGTAAACCCGATCCAGCTATTCTTGGAGGGGTCGATCAGAAGCGAGGCCGTGATGGAGCCGAATGCGATTCCCGACACATAGTTGAAAAAGGTCATTTGACTGATTTCCTTTTTGCCGATCATCCGGCATAGCAGGACCAGGAAAATAAACGCTGCCGCAGTCCGTAAGAGCACTTCGCCAATATGCAAGGGAGACGCCTCCGAATATTAAGGTGAGTTATGTTAGTATCTTCCATCCCTAGGTAATCATGCATAAACCAATGCTATTAGGTTTGCCCGATCGTACAAAGGGGGCTGCGCCGTATGAGGCATCTCATTCAGAAATGGTTGTTTCGCCATCTGTCGACCAAGCTGATTCTGACATTGCTGCTGCTGCTGTCCTTCTCGATTACGGTGATCAGCTCGCTCTATTACTGATCATCGGCTAATATGATCGCACAAAAATGGGGATTTTGCTTTAGAGAAGCAGTACAAGCTGCTTTTCGCTCATTTTCCGAATTTATCGGTTGTACCCGTTGACAATGCAGTAGCCGAACGGGCCGCTTTTCTGCGCTTGTTATTGCATCCGCTATCCTTGCACAAGCGGATGTTTATGTTACCAATGACTTTCGCCTTGATCGAGTCCCCGGCAGGGCGTTCTGCCAGGGACTCTCGTCATGCATCGACGCGGCTATCCCAGTTCGGCTGATCTCGCTGCGATGCAGGAAAAGACCGAATCATTCTCGAATCCTACCATATTCACGTAAGGAGGATCCGCATGCACCAATCGAACCCATGCTGCGCTGCTTCGAGGAGCAGCGCCAATCTCAATAAGCAGACAGAATCCGTCGCGGAACGGCTACCGGGCGTGAACGCCTGCGCGCAAGAGCAAGAGCATGCCCTCATAGACCTTCCCGGCGGCGCCTTCCTCATGGGCACGAACAGCAGCGAGGGCTTCCCCCGGGACGGCGAGGGCCCGGTTCGCCGTGTCGAGCTGAAGCCATTCCGTATCTCGCGGTATGCCGTCACCAACGCCGAGTTCGCTGCCTTCGTCGAACAGACGAACTACGTGACCGAGGCCGAGCAATTCGGCTGGTCCTATGTGTTCGACCTGCTGGCGTCGGAGGAGATCAAGCGTCAAGTGGAGCAAGTCCCGCAGGCCGTGCCGTGGTGGCTGCCGGTGGAAGGTGCCTATTGGGCCGCGCCGGAGGGGCCCGGGTCGAGCGTCCGGGATGACCGCATGAACCATCCGGTCGTGCACGTATCGTGGAACGACGCCATGGCGTATTGCGCATGGTCCGGCACCCGATTGCCGACGGAGGCCGAATGGGAGTACGCGGCGCGCGGCGGACTCGAGCAGAAGACGTACCCTTGGGGCGACCTGCTGAAGCCGGACGGCGCGCACCGCTGCAATATTTGGCAAGGGAAGTTCCCGACGGTCAATCACGCATCCGACGGTTATATCGGAACGGCGCCGGTCGATGCGTACGAGCCGAACGGCTATGGGCTCTATAACGTATCGGGCAACGTATGGGAGTGGTGCGCGGACTGGTTCTCGCCCAATTACCACCGCGAGACGAAGGCGCGCGATCCGCTGCAAGACGCGGAGACCGGACGCCGCTCGATGCGGGGCGGCTCGTACTTATGCCATCGCTCGTATTGCAACCGGTATCGGGTTGCCGCGCGAAGCTCGAACACGCCGGACAGCTCGTCCGGCAATTGCGGATTCCGCGTCGTGCTAGACTAGCTTATAGGACATATCGGTCCCGCTGGACCTCATGTCGCACCAGATCGGAGTGAACAGCTTGGAAATCGCGAGTCTTACAACGCTTATCGTCTCGATCGTGACACTCTCCAACATCGTGCTGGCGGGCATCGTGGTGTTCATCGAACGGAGGGATATCGGCTCGACCTGGGCTTGGCTGATGGTACTGTTCTTCATCCCGCTCCTGGGCTTCCTCGTCTATATTTTCCTGGGCAGGCAGCTGAAGCAGAAGAACTTCTTCAACTTGACGGCCGAGGAACGCATCTACCTCCAATCTGCGGTTGACGAACAGCTGCGCAAGGCAGACCAAGACGGACTGACAGCGAAGTACGCGGACCTGCTCCGCATGAATCTGAAATCGTCGAACGCGTTGGTGACGACCGACAATAACGTGACGATTCTGCATGACGGCAGGGATAAGTTCGCGGCGCTGTTCGAGGATATCCGGCATGCGAAGAAGGAGATTAACCTGCAGTACTATATCATCCAGCCCGACGGCCTGGGCATACAGCTCAGGGATGCGTTGACCAGGAAGGCGAAGGAAGGCGTCAAGGTGCGCATCCTGTACGACGAGATCGGGTCGCGGCGCATGTCGCGCCGGTTCTTCTCGGAGCTGCTGTCCTGCGGCGGCGAGGTCGAGGCGTTCTTCCCGTCCGTCTTCAAGTTCGTGAATTTCCGGATCAATAATCGCAATCACCGGAAGCTGTGCATCATTGACCGGCAGGTTGCGTATATCGGCGGCTTCAACGTCGGGGAAGAGTACTTGGGCCTGCATGAGCGCATGGGCTACTGGCGCGATACGCATCTGCGCGTGACGGGAGGCGCGGTCGATCAGATTCTGGGGCGATTCATTCTGGACTGGAACAAGGCGGCGCCTAACGGCAAAATATCCCCGGAGCAGCTGCTGTTGCAGCCGTCCGGCCACACGGGGAGCAGCGTGATCCAGATCATTTCCAGCGGGCCGAACTCGCAGACCGAGCATATCAAGAACATGTACCTGAAATTGATGATGAAGGCGCAGAGGAGCATCTACATTCAGACGCCGTATTTTATCCCCGATACCAGCTTCATGGACGCCTGCCGAATCGCGCTGTTGTCGGGCATCGACCTGCGCATCATGATTCCCAATAAGCCGGACCATCCGTTCGTCTATTCCGCGACGCTGGCCCATGTCGGGGAACTGCTGCAATACGGGGCGAAGATTCTGCAATACGAGCGAGGGTTCATGCACGCGAAGACGATGGTGGTCGACGGGGAGGTGGCTTCCGTCGGCACGACGAACATCGATACGCGCAGCTTCCGCTTGAACTTCGAGGTCAATGCGCTGGTGTACGACAATCAGATTGCCCAGCAGCTCCATGACTTGTTCCTAGCGGACAGCGAATCCTGCACGGAGCTGACTGCCGAGCGCTATAAGGCACGCAGGAAGAAGGATAAGCTGAAGGAAGCGGTAGCGCGCTTGCTATCCCCGATCCTATAAAGCTTCGAATGACAGCACGGCTCCAGTCGGGACTAGCCAGGAGCCGTGCTGTTTTGCTACACTTTACTGAAAGCGATGCCAATTCTGACAATAGTAGGCTCGTTGTAGGTGGAGGGGATCATGATCACGAAGCGAACGGTATTTATACCCCTGCGAATCAAATTCGTAGTCCCACTCTTCTTGCTCATTACGATCCCTTTCCTGATCAGCGGGATCATTACCTATGACAAGTATTCCGCCAATGAGGACCGCAGGGCGGAAGCGTATGCGCGGCAGATCATCGAGCAAGTAAAGATTAACCTCGATAACTATGTGAGCGATATGGAGCGGATCACGACTTCGCCGTATTACGATCACAATGTGCTTGCCACGCTGCGGGAGCATCGGCATCCGGGGCAGACCTCGAACTATATCACGAACGACGAGATGAACAAGATGAACTCCCTGCTGTACGCGCTGGCGCTGGAACGGCCGGAAGTGCAGGGGGCGTTCCTGTTCGCCAATGACGGCGGCTTGTTCAGCAACCTGAACGAGGGAGCGAGCAATCGTTGGGAACTGCGCGATAATCCATGGATGAACCAGGTGAATCGAGGCGGCAAGCTTACGATCCTTGCGCCGCATTTCGTGACGTACTACGGAGCTCCCGTTCAGGTGGTATCCGTGGTGCGGCTGATCCGGGAGCCCTCCTCGCTGGAGGAGCTCGGGATCATTAAGGTAGACATTACGCGGGAAGGCTTCGAGCATGTGTTGAGAGAGGTGTCCCTCAGCCCGAACAGCAAGCTGTACATCCTGGACAAGAACGATGAATTGCTCTACGCCGACACGGACCAGCCGCTGCTGTCATCCCTCACGGATGACGAGCAGGCGCATATCGATGTCGTCGTTCAATCGGCATATTCCGGCCTGCAAGTAGCGGGTCTGATCCCGAAGTCCGACCTGCGCGGCGACGTGAACGAGCTGACCCGGTTCACGCTGCTCATCTCGCTATGCTCGCTGATTATCGCCTATCTGGTGGCCGTGCTGCTGTCGAATCATCTCGTCAAGCCGATTCTGTACCTGCATAAGAAGATGAGGAACGTGCAGCGGGGCGATTTTCAAGAGCGGGTAACGCTGAAGTCGAACGATGAAGTAGGCGTATTGACGGATGCATTCAACAATATGGTCGGCGAGATCGACAGGCTGGTGAAAGAAGTGTACGAAGTGAAGCTGCGGGAGCGGGAGGCGGAGCTGACGGCGCTTCAGAGCCAGATTAACCCGCATTTTATCTTCAACACGCTGGAATCGATGAACATGATGGCCGTGAAGAGCGGCAGCCCTGAGCTCTCCGACCTCATCATCAGCTTGGGCAAGCTCATCCGCTATACGGTAGACAAGCAGGAGACGGTCGTCTACCTGCGCGACGAGGTCAATTTTGTGGAGGCGTACTTGCAGATCCAGTCCTTCCGTCTTGGCGACCGATTGCGTGTCGAGATCGACATCGATCCGTCCCACGAGTATGCCTTGCTCCCGAAGCTCATCCTGCAGCCGCTGTTCGAGAACGTCATCGAGCATGCGATCGGCAATGCCGCCGTAACGATCAAGCTCAGCACGGCAATCGTGGGGGATGACTTATGGATATCCGTTGAAGACAGCGGCGTCGGGATGTCGCCGGAGCGGATCGAATTGGTCGAGAGACGGATGTATGCAGCGGAGGACGAGATGCAGGAAGGCAAGCTTGGCGTCGCCCAGCGAAAAGGCGTTGCGCTGCGCAATGTCCACCAACGCATCCGTCTGCAATATGCGAAGCCGTACGGCCTGACGATTGACAGGTCGATGCGGGCGGGAACGCGATTCGTGCTCAAGCTGCCGTTCCGATGGGAGGAAGCCTAGTGTATAAGGTGCTGCTTGTGGAGGATGAAGCGCGGATCAGGGAAGGCTTGCGGCATATCGTCGAGCAGGTCATAACGGATTACCAGGTCGCCGGAGAGGCGGCCAATGGCACGGAAGCGCTGGAATTGCTGAAGCAGCATGTGCCGGATGTGATGATTACCGATATACGCATGCCGGAGATGAGCGGGATCGATCTCATCCAGCAGGCGCGCGAGCAGTTCCCCGAGCTGGAGATCGTCATCGTGAGCGGTTACGGCGACTTCGAGTATGCGAAGACCGGCATTCGCTACGGCGTAACGGACTATCTGCTGAAGCCGCTGGACCGCGTGGAGCTGGTAGCCGTATTGGAGCGCATCAAGCGCAAGCTGCAGCTGCAGAGTCCGGTCCCTGCGGCATTCGAGGACAAGGGAAAGCAGCAGGAGCAGGAGCGTCATATCATTCGCAGAGTCAAGGAGATCGTGGCGGACAACCTGGAGAATGATATCTCGCTCTCGAACATTGCGGAGCGGGTGTACTTGAACCACCGCTATCTATCGGTGCTGTTCAAGAACGAGACCGGCCAGAACTTCTCGGAATACGTGACGGAGCAGCGCATGGCGAAGGGCAAGCGGCTGCTCGCGGAGACGAATCTGAAGATCATCGAGATCGCGCGTCTGTGCGGCTACGGCAATTACAAATACTTCATGGCCGTCTTCAAGCGCTGCGTCGGCGTCACCCCCAGCGAATATAGAGACCATTCGACATAACGGACGATGCGAAGAAAACCACCTTCATGACAAGGTGGTTTTCTTGCTGGAAGATCGCTCCCGGTGAAATTCCCTCGATCCTTCTGGGCAGGCTGCTCGCATGCAATAGCGAAGCATCTGCGTTATTAACGCACACAGATGCGCTAAATCAAGGGGTTTCGCCCCATTTGGATGCCTTTAACGCTTGAGTGCGCTAATTAGCGAACAGGCATTCGCTGTTTAGCGCATCCGATACGCTAATGCGTTAGAAACAGCGATAGGGTCCGAAAATAGCGCACGCACGTACCTTAACAGCGCCATTGCTTCGCTAATCGTCCATAGACCCAGAGCCCAGAGCTCGGCGCTCCGCGCTCCACGCTCCAGGCTCCGCCCTCCGCCCTCCGCCCCAGCGTCACGATCCTAAGCGGACCAATGACCTATAGAAGTTATACCTTTTCTGTACATTGGGGCATATAAGAGTCGACACGCTATTCTTTATACTTAATCATGTAAACGCTTTATAACATTAGATGACCGAAGGGGCGAAGTGCATGAAGAAGATGTGGAAGACCAGCCTGATGCTGATTCTCGCAATCCTAGTAATAGCCGGCTGCGCCAAATCGACGAACGGCAACAACCAAGGGGCGCCGGCACCGGCGTCCGGCAGTGCACCGAAGGAGCAAGTCTCCGATGCGAAGCCTGCAGCGCCGAAGGACGTGAAGCTCCGCTTCAGCATCTGGGGCAAGGAGCAGCATAAGGCGATGTATGAGGAGATGCTGGCCGAATACAAGAAGCAGAAGCCGCATGTCTCCGTCGAGATCATCACGATCCCGAGCACGGATTACCTGCAGAAGATCTCAATCATGAACGCATCCGGAACGGCGCCGGATGTCGCTTGGCTCAGCGAAGCGCATATCCCGCAGTTCCTGGCGAACGGCCAGCTCGTCGACCTGTCCGAATTGAAGACGGACCCCGACTATAAGTTCGACGAGATCTACCCGTCGACGCTAGAGATGCTGACGGAAGGCGACAAGCTCTACGGCATTCCGTTCTCGACGCCGCCGATGATGATGTATTACAACAAGAAGCTGTTCCAGGACAAGGGCTTGAAGACGCCTACGGAATTGTATAACGAAGGCAATTGGACGTATGCGGAATTGCTCAAGGCCGCGCAAGCGATATCGGATCCTGCGCAGGGCGTGTACGGGGTCAACTACATCCGCAACGGCTGGGCGAACTGGGATAGCAGCCTGATCCCGATCATGAACGCGCATGGCGCATCGCTCCTCAGCGAAGATGGCACGGCGTTCACGCTCGACTCGCCGGAAGGCAAGCAGGCGCTTGAATTCTACTTCGACGCGATCTTCAAGCATGAGGTTCACCCGAAGCCGGGCGATCAGACGACGTTCGAATCCGGCAAGATCGGAATTCAGCAGGAACTGTACAGTTATATGGGCAAGGCCAGGGCGATCGAGGACTTCGAGTGGGATATCGTTCCGCTGCCGGAAGGACCTAGCGGTCGAGGCACGACGCTTGGGTTCGCGGGCTATTCGATCATTAAGGGCACCGAGCATCCGGAAGAAGCTTACGAGCTGCTGAAATTCCTGACCAGTCCCGACAATGCGGTTACGGCATCCCAATTCTTCGTGCCGAGCAGACGGTCGATCTTGGAATCCGATGAGTTCGCCAAGGGCGCTCCTTCCGTGGACAGCATGCGCATCGCGATTCTGGAGCAGATGGAACATGCCGAGTATCTGCCGAATCATGAGAATTGGCAGCAGATCAATACGGCCGTGCAGAGCCTGCTCGATTATGCCTACACGCAGAGCGTGACGGTTGACGAGATGCTGGACCGGATGGATAAGGACGTCAGTCCATTGTTGAAATAACATAGCAGGGGTGGGAATGCCAATCTGCGGAACGTGGGATTGGCATTTCCATTGGATAGTGACGGACAGAAGGGAGTTGACTGACAGATGACTTCAACGAAGCTGGCAAGCCCATTGCACCGTGACAAGTGGTACGGTTATCTGTTTATCGCGCCCATGGTAGCGGGATTCCTCGCTTTCATCCTCGTGCCGATCATTGCGGCGCTCGGGATGAGCTTCACGGATTATTCGATATTCGGCGATGCTTCCTTCGTCGGTTTCGACAACTTCAATAAGGCTTTCACGGACGATCCGGTGTTCTGGCGGACCGTCGGCAATACGCTCTATTTCTCGGCAGGGCTGATCCCGCTGAATCTGATCTTGGCACTGTCGCTCGCGCTGCTCCTGAACAGGCAGTTGCGCGGGATCGGACTGTTTCGGACCGCGATTTTCACGCCAGTGGTAACCTCGATCGTCGTATGGTCCATCGTATGGAAGTATATCTTCGCGACGGAAGGGGGCATGGTGAACCAATTCCTGAAGATGCTGGGCATCAAGGGGCCGGCATGGTTCTACGATCTGGACCTCGTCATGCCGATCGTCATCGTGGTCAGCGTACTCAAGAACGTCGGACTGAATATGGTCATCTTCTTGGCCGCGCTGCAGGATGTCCCGCTCATGTACCATGAGGCTGCGCGAATCGACGGAGCTTCCCGATGGAAGACGTTCACGCATATCACCTTCCCGATGATTTCGCCGGCCGTGTTCCTGGCGCTCATCCTGACCTTGATCGGCTCGCTCAAGGTATTCGGGCAAGTGTACGTATTGACGGGCGGCGGGCCTGGCACAAGCACTTACGTTCTAGTATTCTATATTTATCAACAGGCTTTCACCTTGTTCCGATTCGGCTATGCATCCGCGATCGCCTTCATCCTCTTCGCGATCATCCTCGCGATCACGATCCTGCAGTGGAATATCCGGAAGAGGTGGGTCCATCATGAGCAATAACAATCGACAGTTCTATAAGAATGCGCTGACTTACGCGGCCTTGATTGTCGTCTCCGTCATCATTCTGATCCCGTTCTACTGGATGGTGTCGACATCGCTGAAGCACCAGACGAAGATCTTCGCGTTCCCGCCGCAATGGATTCCGAACCCGATCCAGTGGAGCAACTATGCGCAGGTTTTCGAGGAACAGCCGTTCCACCTGTACTTCTATAACAGTGCGTATATCGCGATTATCGTGACCTTGGGGACCTGCGTGTTCGCCGCGCTGGCCGGTTACGCCTTCGCCAAAATAGCGTTCCCGCTGAAAAACGTCATTTTCCTGATCTTGCTCAGCAGCATGATGATCCCGACGGAGGTAACGGCGCTGCCGCTGTTCATCTGGATGTCGAACATGGGGCTCGTGAATACGCATTTCCCGCTGATCGTACCCCCGATGCTCGGGGCCGGCGGCATGTTCGGCGTGTTCCTCCTCAGGCAGTTCTACATTACCGTTCCGAATGATCTGGATGAAGCGGCCAAGATCGACGGCTGTACCCCTTGGATGACGTTCTGGCGCATCATGATTCCGCTGGCCAAGCCTGCGCTAGCGACGCTCACGATCTTCACCTTCTTGAACAGCTGGAATGAATTTTTCGAACCGTTGATCTATCTGAGCTCGGATGAGCTGTTCACCTTGCCGCTGGCGCTGTCCTTGTTCACGGACCAATCGGGGACGCAGTGGCATACGCTGATGGCCGCCTCGGTGATGGCGACGCTGCCGCTGCTCTTGGTATTCTTCGCCGCGCAGAAGAAATTCATCGAAGGCGTGGCCATGACAGGGTTAAAATAGGAGGAGAGTAACATGCAGGACAGACCAAACATCTTGCTCGTCACGACCGACCAGCAACGCGGCGATTGTATGGGGATCGAGCGATCGGCACACCCCGTCATGACGCCTCATATGGACCAATTGGCAAGGGAAGGGGTGCGATTCGACCGCGCTTACAGCGATTGCCCTTCCTGCATTCCTGCCCGGAAGACGATCATGACCGGGCGAGCGGCGTACAGCCACGGCGTGGCGAAGAACGCGGCTGTGCCGATGCCGGAGGAGCCGCACCTGACGCTGCCGGGCAGGCTGACCACCGAGGGCTACCAGACGCATGCCGCCGGCAAAATGCATTTTCACCCCTCGAGGGCAAGAAGCGGATTCGAGCGCATGCGGCTTCATCCGGACGACTACGTGAACTGGCTGGAGAAGACGCCGTATGCCGGCACGTACCGGGGACACGGCCTCGGGGGAAATGAGGTGTATCCGACCTTCTCCGCGCAGCCTGCCGAGTACACGCATACGCACTGGATCGTGGAGGAGTCGATCGACTTCCTTCGGCAGCGCGATCCGGAAGCTCCATTCTTCATGTGGACGTGCTTCGAGTCGCCGCATACGCCGTACGACCCGCCGGAGTCATTCGTCAGGTATTATGACGGCGTCGACATTCCGAAGCCCGTCACGGGAGCATGGTCGGCGTCGGAGGACGAGGTTCCGCACTGGATGCAGGTCCAGCGCTGGATGCATAAGTTCGATCTGCTGCCCGAGCATGTGGTGCAGAGCGCCCGCAAGCATTATTATGCGGCGCTTACCCACGTCGACTATGAACTGGGCCGATTGTTCGGCGAACTGAAGATGCAAGGACTCTGGGAGAACACCATCATCCTGTTCACGTCGGATCATGGCGATATGCTGGGCGATCACGGCCTGTTCCAGAAGACCTGCTTCTATGAGCCGTCGGCTCGGGTGCCCTTCGTGCTGCGACTTCCTCAGCATCTGCAGGGCGGCTGTACGCCTGGCAGCAGCATCCACGAGGCGGTGCAGCTGGCGGATATTTATCCGACGCTGCTGGGATTGGCTGGCTGCTCAGCGGGCGAGGAAGGGCGGGACGGGCTTAACCTCATGTCGCTGCTGGGACAGCCGCTGACGCAAGAGCGATGGGTATTCGGTTACTCCAATGTGCAGGACGGCATGTATATGGCGACGAATGGGGAATGGAAGTACCTGTATTACGTGTGCGAAGGGCGGGAGCAGCTATTCCATGTAGACCATGACCCTGCGGAACGCGATAATCTGGCCGGACATGCGGAACATGCGGAGATGCTGGCGGCGGCCAGGTCGCGGCTGGCCGAGAAGTTCCCGGAGCTGGCAAGCGCGCCTGCCGAACAACGCGCCGCAAGCGGCCTCAAGATGACCGTTCCGCCCGAAGTGGATGAGCAAGAGGTCAGGTCGAACAATCCCTTCGCTTGGAAGGGACCCATGCGTTATGGCAGCGGGCATTGAAGAATGGCTGGGTTACATCACGGCCAAGCCCGCGAGCATATGGGAGATCAGCTATTACGATCTGACGCTTCGCCTGATGCTGTCGCTCCTCCTCGGCGGGGTGATCGGGCTGGAGCGGGAGTGGAGCAACCATGCGGCAGGCTTCCGCACGCACATCCTGGTGTCGCTCGGCTCGACGGCCATCATGCTGCTGTCCGTCTACGGCTTCTCTGAATTCGTGCATGAGGAGAACGTCAGAATCGATCCTGCCCGGCTGGCTGCCCAAGTAATCAGCGGCATCGGCTTCCTGGGCGCGGGAGCCATCCTGCGCAACGGTCTCTCCGTATCGGGCCTGACGACCGCGGCGTCGATCTGGGTCGTCGCCGCAATCGGCCTGAGCGTCGGCGCCGGCTTCTATTACGGATCGATCCTATGCACCGTTCTCGTCTTCCTGAGCCTCTTAGTGCTCAATAAGTGGGAGAAGCGATGGAAGAGGCGCCGTTCCGAGCATGAGCTGGTCATTCGCGTTCGCGACCTTCCGGGCAGCCTGGCGGCAGTCATGGCCAAGCTGGAAGCGTCAGGCGTCCGCATGAAGAAGATGGCCATGGTGCGCAGCGAGGACAGTGAGGACGGCACAGACGGCATTGTGGAATATACGCTGAAGCTGGAGGCAGGCAACGGGCAAGTGCTGGCAGCGATCGACAGCCTCTCCCATATGAAGGATATCTTGGCCGTGAACATGAATCATAGCTTGGATGAGAGCCGGCTGCGGCTGAGCGCCGCGAAGCCTCTCTCGATGAAATAATAGAGAAGAAGTAAGGAATGGGCCTAACCGGCTCATTCCTATTTTTATTGTTCAGCATTTGTTGAGTTCGACATGCTATAATGCTAGAGTGTAGAATTATGTCGAATTATGGGTGATTTTAAGAGGTGGGGGGTGGATGGAATGCGTATGGACGGCAGCTATAACGAATCGGTCGTTGCGCTCTCGATCGTGATTGCCATATTAGCATCGTATTCCGCTTTGAACATTGCCGCCAAAATTTCGAATTCGAGCGGGCGAACCCGGTTTTTCTGGCTGTTAGCTGGCGCGTTGGTCATGGGGAACGGAATATGGTCCATGCATTTTGTCGGCATGCTGGCGTTTCATTTGCACGCCGCGGTGAAATATGACGTGCCGCTGACCTTGTTGTCAATGGTGGCCAGCGTGATCTCCTCGTTCATTGCGTTCTATATTACCATGCCCAAGAATATTATCGGCTACCGAATCGCGATCGGCGGCTTCATTATGGGCAGCGGCATCGTGACGATGCATTATGTCGGCATGGAAGCCATGATCATGCCTGTCGAGATTACCTATGACAGGTCGATCTGGGTGTTGTCCGCGGTGATTGCCCTTGTCGCCTCTTATGCGGCCTTATTCTTGTTCTTGCGCTTCCGCAGCCAGAACTCGTCGAGTTGGGTGAAATGGGCGGCTTCGATCGTGATGGGGTTCGCGATATGCGGGATGCACTATACGGGGATGAGAGCGGCTCGGTTTCACATGCACGGGGATATGGCCATGGAGCAGGCGCCGACCGTTGACATTATGCTGCTGTATGGCGTTACCGTGACGATTTTCTCCATCTTGTTCGTGTCTTGGGGCGCGATGTTCTTCGATCGGCATGTACTGGAGAAAATGGCGTATCGCGATTCGATTACGGGCTTGCCCAATCGCAATGAGATGAACCGATTCTTCGAGACGCACGTCGGCAATGAGACGATCGGCGTTCTCTTCCTGGACCTGGATCAGTTCAAGGCCATCAATGACACGCTGGGTCATAATATCGGCGATCGGTTAGTGGAGGCAGTCGGCCAGCGCCTGCGTCGATTCGTGCGCGACGACCAGCAGGCGTACCGGATCGGCGGCGACGAGTTCCTGTTCATCATGAGGCACTGCGAGCAGGAGCGGGCGGAGCGGTTGGCAGACCAAGTGCTGCAGGACGTGAAAAATGTGTACCGGATCGAAGGTCATGAGCTCTACATCACGGGCAGCATCGGCATTAGTATCGGGGGCATTCAAGATTCGGACCGTTCGACCTTGCTGAAGACCGCCGATACGGCGATGTATAAGGCGAAGGGGTTAGGGAAGAACCAATACTGCGTCTATACCGATGAAATAGGCATCCAAGAGGTACGCAAGATGGAACTGGAAAAGGATCTGCAGCGAGCATTAGAGCACAAGCAATTCCATATCGTCTACCAGCCGAAGTGGAACGTTACCTCGAATCGATTAGTAGGCTTCGAGGCCTTGATTCGCTGGGAGCATCCCCGGTTAGGATTGGTCTCGCCCGGCGAATTCATACCGATCGCGGAAGAGACAGGACTCATTATACCCATGACGAGGTGGACGCTCGAGGAAGCTTGCCGGCAATGCAAGACTTGGCAAGCGCAAGGCGTGTACCAGCCGGTATCGGTCAATCTGTCTGTCCGGCTGTTCCAGACGGATCGATTAATCGAGCTCGTCCCCAGCGTGCTGGAGCAAGCGGGACTGGAGCCTCGATATCTGGAGCTGGAGATTACGGAATCCATGGTGTTCTATGACATCAACGATATTATTCGCCAGCTTGCGTCCATTCGCGCAATGGGCGTTCGCGTGTCGATGGACGACTTCGGTACGGGGTATTCGTCCATCGGGCTGCTCGATCGGCTGCCGATCGATGCGCTCAAGCTGGATCGGCTGTTCACGCAGGATCTGGATACCAGGAGCAAGCGTGCCATTGTGCACGCGATTATTCTGATGGCAGAGAATCTGAACTTGGACGTCATCGCCGAGGGCGTGGAGAATCAGGAGCATATCGATTTTCTGACGCAGCTAGGCTGTCATGTCATGCAAGGGTACTTCTACGGCAAGCCGATGAAGCATGACCGTATCGAACAATGGTTGGAAATGAATGAGCCCGCATTAAATAACAATTGACTTTCTCCGCGAGACGAGTAAAATTTATCGAATGAACCAATCAGTATACACTCAGACGGGGAAGTGGAATGGAAGTAATGAAGAAATACAATACGCGCGCGATTATGGCGTCGCTGCTCATCTGCGGATTCGTCGGGATGTTCAGCGAGACGGCGCTTAATATCGCGATCACCAATTTGATGGATATCTTCGAGATCTCGGCGGCGACGGCCCAGTGGCTGACGACGGGATTCTTGCTCACGTTAGGCATTCTGATGCCGATGACAGGCTGGCTGATGCAGCGATTCACGACCAGGCAGCTGTTCATCGCTTCGCTGGCCTTCTCGATTGCGGGCACATTGCTGGCTGCGATCTCATTCACGTTCGAGATGTTAATGCTCGCCCGCGTGCTGCAGGCAGTCGGGATGGGATTGTTAATCCCCTTAATGTTTAACACGATACTCGTCGTCTATCCGCCGGAGAAGCGCGGCGCGGCGATGGGCTTCGTCGGGCTCGTCATCATGTTCGCTCCTGCGACCGGACCGACCGTTGCAGGACTGTTGATCGAATACCTCACTTGGCACTACATCTTCTGGCTGTCGCTGCCGTTCTTGGTATTCGGGCTGTTCGTCGGCCTGAAGTATCTGGAGAACGTCACCGAAGTCGAGAAGCCGCGCCTTGACCTGCTGTCCGTCCTCTTGTCGACAGCCGGTTTCGGCGGCATCGTCTTCGGCTTCAGCAGCGCAGGGGAAGGCTCGGGAGGCTGGAGCAGCCCGGTTGTCGTCTGGTCGATCGGCGTTGGATTGGCTGCGCTGCTGCTGTTCGTCATGAGGCAGCTGTCCATGCGCGAGCCGATGATGAATCTGCGGGTGTTCCGATTCCCGATGTACATTGTCGGATTGTTCATGGTTCTGACCTGCATGATGATCATCCTATCGACCATGATCATTCTGCCGATGTTCTTGCAGAGCGGCATGGGGCTGTCCGCGCTCGCTGCCGGCATGATGCTGCTGCCGGGCAGCGCCCTGAACGGCATCCTGTCGCCGCGCATGGGACGATTGTTCGACCGCTACGGGCCCAAGTGGCTCGTTATTCCGGGGCTGATCGTCGTAGCGCTGTCGTTATGGTTATTCTCGGGCCTCACGACCGATTCCCCGGTAGGCTGGATTATCGCGCTGCATGTCGGACTGATGATCGGCATCTCGATGGTCTGGATGCCTGCGCAGACGAACGGCTTGAACCAGCTGCCGAAGGAGCTGTACCCGCACGGCACGGCGATCATGAACACGCTGCAGCAGGTTGCCGGGGCAATCGGCACGGCGGTCGCGATCAGCATTCTGACGGGCGGGATGGACCGCTACTTACGGGGAGCCTCCGATCCGTCCGCTCCGGCAGAGGCGGCGAACGCGCTCGCCTTCGGCGCACAGAACGTATTCGTATTCGCGATGACCGTCACGCTGATCGGGCTGACGATGGCGATCTTCATCCGCCGCGTCATCGTGAAGCAGGCGGCTATGCAGCACGCGACGCACTAACTTTCACAGAAGCTGATTCCGGTATACAGCCGGTGTCAGCTTTTTTTTGGTTGTCTTAGGCTTGACCCGGTCGCATATACTGGTTCTGGACGGAACATAAAAAATGTTAGTGCTCTCAAAATTGTGAATTAACAGCAAGCGGAGGTTTCGGTATAATGCTTAAATAACCAATTGGCGGAATCAGGGAGGAGGGAGCGCGTCCGATGAAGATGAACTGGTATTATCGCATGATCCTCTCCTACGCGCCGATTCTCTTCGTCATCATTTCCTCGATGATCTTCATCTTTTTCCTCCTGCTGAATCATGCTTCGGAGAAGAAATATATCGAGACCAACCAAGCGATACTGGACCGCATGATTTTCAATATCGACGCGAACCTGATGCTGATCGACCGCAATGTGGTAAGCAGGATGCTGACGGACACGCCGATCCAGCAGTTTTTCTCGGACAGCCAGCGGAATGCCTTCGAGGATTATGAGCTGCAGAAGAGACTGATCGAGCTAAGCGCGAGCTTGCCGTTCTCCAATACGATCTACCTGTACAACGAGGCGAGCGGCCGCGTGATCTCGGATATTGCCTCGTATTCGCTGGATTCCTTCGGGGACAGCGCGTTCCTGCACGCACACTACAGCAAGGACGATGCCGAAGGCTGGCATGATCCGCGTAATTTCACGCATTCGGCGTTGGATGAACAGAGTCAGAGGGTCATCTCGCTTATGAAAATATTCCGGACGGGGAACGAGACGCGTGGAGCACTGGTGGTGAATATATACGGCTATGCGCTGATCGATTATCTGAATGCCTTGAATGACAACGCTTTCACGTCCATTGCTCTGCTGGATGATGACCCCTCTCGATCCGATGCCGGTGTTGAATCGGCCAAAATTATGGTGCAGTCCGAATATACGGGCTGGCGCTTCGTATCCGAAGGGGTAGATGACCAAGAGTATGCCGCGATCTCCATCTTCTCCAGCGCATGGATGATCATTCTCTTCGTCATTATTGCGCTCGCGCTGCTCGGATTTACGGTTGTGACGCACATGCATTACAAGCCGATCCAATCGATTGTGGACAAGGTCAGCCAATACTCGAATCGGAAGAGCGAGCAGCTCGGCGTCAAGGGAGCGAATAACGAGTTCACCTTCATCGAGATGGCCTTGGATCATCTGCTCAAGCGCTCCTTGGACTACGAGAGCCTGCATAAGGAGGATAATCTGCTCCGGCAGCAGCGCCTCTACCGCGAGCTGCTGGCTGGGCATCTGAGCATATCCGACGGCGAGTTCAAGAAACAGCTGGTGGAATTGGAGTTGCCGGATCGCTATGACCGCCTCGGTATCATCGTGGCCGAAATCGATCATTACACGGATTTCACCGTACGGTACAAGGTCAAGGATCAGCATCTGCTCAAGTTCGTTCTCGAGAGCGCATTCCGGGATCTGGGGCACAACCATAACGCGTTCATCTGGAGTGTGTGGATGGAGCCGTACCGGATCGCATTCGTCGTCCACCATCTGCATGAGGACCCGCGCAGCAGCAGGCCTGTCATCGAGTTCGCGGAGGAATTCCAACGCTGGATCAACCAGAACTTGAAGCTTACGGTTACGATCGGTGTCGGGGCGGATTCGAATTCCGTCGCGACGATTGCGGATGCCTACCAGAGCGCACGCGATAACCTCGCGCTGAAGACCGTATTCGGCACGAATGGGATCATCGATAATCGCAAGAGCGCCGCCAAGCTAAGCTTGGACAATTACGCCTACCTGCAAGCGCTGGACAGCGCCGCGCAATCCTTTCGCATGAATGAAGGCGACTGGAGAGAGAAGTTGGCCATGATCTTCGCCAGGTTGAAGCAGATGCGTATTATGAAGCCGGATCTGGCTGCATTCGTGAACAGCTGCATCCTGCAGATGGATAAGGCCATGGCCGCATTATCCGCCAACATTCAAGAACGATGGCAGCAAGATTATCGGCAGCGCATTGCCGGATTGAATGACGGCGTGGAAACCGTCGAAGAGCTCGAAGAGCAGTTGATGAGCATCCTCATATTGTTCGAGGCTTGCGTCGATGAGGACCGCCAAGCCCGCAGGCATCATAGCATCGCGCTGCAAGCCAAGAGCTACATCGACACCCATTACGCGGATCCGAACCTCTCCTTGTCCAAGGTGAGCGACTATCTGAAGCTGCAGCCAAGCGCGTTAAGCCAGCTGTTCAAGGCAGAGCTCGGCGAGAAATTCGTCGACTACGTCTTAAAGGTCAGAATGCAGCATGCCAAGCAGCTCTTGGTCGATACGGATGACTCGATTCAATCGATTGCCGAACAGATCGGTTACCTGAATGTCATCTCCTTCTATCGCGCCTTCAAGAAGGTGCAAGATTATCCGCCGGGCGAATACCGGACGATGTACCGTACGAGTTGATAGGCACACAATTGAGAGAAGGTGATCAAGCGTGGCAGTGAAACGGCACATGCTCTCCATGGCGGCAGCGATCGTTATCATCCTATCGCTGCTGACAGGCTGCAGCGGCTTATGGGAGGTCAGTCAGGCAGAGTCCGCCGCCGACGACTCGTGGACGACGCTCACGGTCGAACTGTTCGACCGCAACAATACGCCGCCCGGAGCGCCTCCGATCACGAATAATTTCATGACGCAGTATATTCAGGAGCACTTCGGAGATCCGCTGCGCATTCGCGTCGAATTCGTCACGGTGCCAAGGGCCGAGGAAGTGGAGCGATTGAATGTATTGATGGCCTCCAATCAAGCGCCTGACATCGTCTATACGTATGACCTTCCCACGGTATACAATTTCACGTCGCAGGGCGGATTAACCGATCTGACCCCCTACCTCGAGGAGCATGGACAAGATCTGGTGCGCATCTTGGGGGAGGACGTGTTAAGTTATGGACGATTCGACGGCCAGCAGTTCGCGATTCCGGCCAAGCGGGTGTTGACGGCGCACAGCACCACGATGATTCGCGAGGACTGGCTGCGGGAGCTGGGCTTGCCGCTGCCGGAGACGACGGAGCAATTCTATCAAGCGTTGAAGGCATTCAAGGAACATCTTCCGGAGAAAATCGGGAGAGATATCATTCCTTACGGCCAAATCGACTCCTATCATACGGCGTCTTTGCAGTACTCGTACTGGGATTGGAGCCGGATTGACGAAGAGGACTTGTTCGCCAATCCGGGATGGCTGATGCCGGGCAACAAGGAAGCCTTCCGCTTCTTGAACAAGCTGTATCACGAAGGCTTGATCGATCCCGACTTTCCCTTGGACCGATTCGCGCAGCAGTTCAAGAAGGACTTGGTGAACGGCAGGGTCGGAGCGGGTACGCCGAATACGAATGAACCGGTCTATATGGGCTATCTGGCGGAATTGAAGAACAATGATCCGAATGCCCTGCTGACGCCGATCGATCCGTTCACGAATGCGAACGGCAAGCGGATCAAGCCTGTCTTGGAGAGCACCGGGATGTATATCATGGTGCCGAAGAACAGCAAGAACGCGGAAGCGGCAGTCCGCTATCTCAACTGGATGGCGCAGCCGAACAACTACATTACGCTTCAGAACGGCATCGAAGGCATCACGTACGAGATGAAGAACGGGCTGCCCGTCACGCTGGACAATGAGGAAGCGAAGCGCATGCTGTACAATTATTTCGATTATTGCCTCATCATTAACGGCAAGTTCGTGAGCCCGAGCGACGAGCAGCTGAATGTGCGAGCGAATGCGTTCGATCCCGAGTTCGAGTCGTTCACCATGAAGAGTATCGCATACGGCATGACAGACGGCGTCGAGACGCCGCGGGTCAACGAAATTCTGCAATCCGAGATCAAGTACTCGGCCGTCCTGAAAGAGAAGAATGACGAAATCTTCGTGAAAGTCATTACGGTGGACCCTGGCGAATTCGACGCGGTCTACGATCAGGAAGTGTCGGAGTACATGAGGATGGGCGGGCAGCAGGTGATGGAGGAGAAGCGGCGGGCGTATCGCGCGCATCACGGGGGATAAGACAACCCCCTAAACGGTTATGTACAGAGCGATTATACCAAAGGCATCCAGTTACTGGGTGTCTTTTTTGGGTCTATGGGCGATTAACGAAGCTTTTGCGCTGTTAAGGGATATGCATGCGCTATTTGTAGGCCATATCGCCCTTTCTAACCCATTAGTGTATCGAACGCGCTAATTAGCGCACAACTGGTCGCTAATTAGCGCACTCAAGCTATATTTGGCTTCGGTATGGGGCGAAGCCCTTGGATTAGCGCTTGTGGATGCGTTAATAGCGCAAACGCTTCGCTCTTGCGAGCGAGGAGCCTGTCCAGCAACTTCAGGACATAGCAGGCTTCCGATGCCAACGCTAACACTGCCAGACATGAATGATTCGTCCGAACTGCACGCTTGTCCTCGTCCCCAGCCTCCAGGCCGATCAGCACGGTTTACGGGGGTGCCCCGCTGCTAAGCACGACGTCATGAAGAGATGTTAGGCATATAAAAAAGGTGAATCGGCCCGGAACAAAAATGGTGAATCGCCTAAATTATAGACAATTTCGCATTGGACACGGCTGCTGTATAGTGCGGATAAAGCAAAGAGAGGATGACGCCTATGCAAACCGATGTAAGCCGGGCAAGCGCGCAGTTGTCTGTTAAGCGGACGAGCGGCATGGCAGCCTTGCGCCGGCAATGGCCGCTGTACGTCTTGATGATCGCGCCGATGACCTTCTTCCTGGTGTTCAAGTACATTCCTATGGCGGGTGTGGTGGTCGCTTTCAAGGACTACAACATCTTCAGGGGCGTATGGGCAAGCGAGTGGGTCGGACTGGAGGTGTTTCGGGAGATTTTCGGCATGCCGCAGTTCTATAAAGCGCTTCGCAACACCTTGATGCTGAACGTATTCGCCTTACTCATGTTCCCGATCCCGATCATCCTGGCGATTATGTTGAACGAATTGCGCGTCAGATGGTTCAAGCGGGTCAGCCAGACGCTGCTGTACCTGCCGCATTTCATCTCGTGGGTCATCGTCGGCGGGATGGCCCTTCAACTGCTCGCGACGAACACGGGCAGCGTGAATGAATTCGTGCAGAATCTGGGGTTCCAGCCGATCCCGTTCCTCGAAAAGCCTTGGATGTGGGTGATCACGTATACGGGGACCGGGGTGTGGCACTATGCAGGCTGGGGGACGATTCTGTACTTGGCAGCGTTGACGGGAATCAACAAGGAGCTGTACGAAGCGGCCGACGTGGATGGGGCCAGCCGCATGCGGAAGATCTGGCACATTACGCTGCCGGGCATTAAGCCGACCATTATCGTGCTCTTCATTCTGCAGATCGGCCATATGGCAGATATCAGCTTCGAGCAGCCTTATGCGTTGCAGAACGGCTACGTGATGGATGTCGCCCAAGTCATCAGCACGTATGTGTACACCGTCGGGATCCAGTCCGCACAATTCGCGATTGCCACGGCTGTCGGGTTATTCCAGTCGGTCATCGGACTCGTGCTGCTGCTTACGGCGGAGCTGATATCCAGACGGATCAACAATCAAGGCATTTTCTAGAGGAGGGGTAAGCATGATACGCAATCCGGGTGAAAAAGCGATGGACGGCGTGCTGACGGCGTTGATCGGCCTATTCGCGCTATTCTGTGTCATTCCGATGATCCATATCTTCGCCTTATCCTTCAGCGGCAACAGGGCGATCATGTCCGGGGAAGTGTTCCTCTGGCCGGTGGAGTGGAACGTGAATGCCTATTCCGCCGTCTTCGGCGATGCCTCGATGATGCGCTCGCTCGGCTTCACGGTCATCTTGGTCGCCATCTATACGGCAGTCGCCTTGGCGATGACGATCATGGCCGCTTACGCGCTGAGCCGCAGAAATTTCAAGGGCAAGAACGTGATGTTCGGCTTGATCGTGGTGACGATGTTCTTCAATCCCGGGATCATCCCGAATTACTTGCTGGTGAAGGAGCTTCGCCTGCTCGATACGATGGGGTCGCTCGTGCTGCCGATCATGATCAGCGCATTCTTGCTAATCATCATGAAGACCTCGTTCGCGCAAGTGCCCGCGGAGCTGGAGGATTCGGCATGGATGGACGGCTGCGGCCACTTCCGCTTCTTGCTGCAGGTCGTGCTGCCGCTGCAGCTGCCGGTTCTGGCTACGATCGGGCTCTATTCCGCCGTTGACCGCTGGAATATGTTCCAGGACGCCTTGTTCTATATCAACGATAAGGACATGTATCCGCTCCAGCTGAAGCTCTATCAGATCGTGATCAACAGCCAAGTGAACGATGCCACGGCGCAAGAAGGCTTCAATGCGGCTGTCCCGATTCCGCAGAGCATCCAATCAGCCAGCATTATGTTCGCCACCGTGCCGATTCTGCTCATCTATCCGTGGCTGCAAAAGTATTTCATCTCCGGCATGCTTGTCGGTGCGGTGAAGGGGTAGCGGGACGGTTCCGCCGGACGCTACGGCTCAATAGCTGCTCTTCGGTACGGCCATCATGGCTGAAGCCGAAGGTCACTATACATTATGGAATCGATAAGGGAGGCAGCAACATGCAGAGACGATTGCACGCATCTATGTATGCCATGCTCGCGCTAGTCATGGCCGTCGTGATGGTATTGACAGGTTGCGCGGACAGTAACAACAACGGCGGCGGGAGCGGGGACTCCGCCGCGCAAGGCTCGAATGCGAAGAGCCCTGCAACGAATGACTCCGGATCCGATAAGAAGGATGCCGACAAGCCGAGCGGGGAACGCATTACGCTGAAGGTGGAATTGTTCGATCGCAACAATACGCCTGCGGGCCAGCCGCCGATTACGGATAACTTCATGACGCAGTACGTGCAGAAGAACTTCGGCGACCCGAACAACATCGACGTCGAATTCGTCACGGTGCCGCGTGCGGAAGAGGTCGATAAGCTGAACGTGCTGATGGCTTCGAATTCGGCGCCTGACATCGTGTTCACGTACAACAAGCCAACCGTGCAGAACTACGTGAAGAGCGGCGGGCTGACCGATCTGGGACCGCTCATTGAAGAACATGGCCCGAACCTGAAGAAGGTATTGGGACCTTCGCTGCCTTATGGCGTCTTCGAAGGGAAGCAGTATGTCATCCCTGCGCTGCGCGTCATTCAGTCCCAGACGACGACGTTCATTCGCAAGGATTGGCTGGATCAATTGAAGCTGCCGATTCCGGAGACGACGGAGCAATTCGTGCATACGATGCGCGAATTCAAGAAGCAGGATCCGGGCAAGACAGGCGGCAAGGTCGTGCCGTACGGGTATATCGACGTGTTCCACATGATGCCGCTGGTGAATTCGTTCTGGAAGTGGGACGAGATCACGGACCAAGAGCTGTATGCGGTGCCGCGCTGGCAGCAGCCGGGAAGCAAGGAAGGCTACCGGTTGTTGAACCAGATGTACAATGAAGGGCTGATCGACCCGGACTTCGCGCTGCATGACGACTTCAGTCAGCACTTCGCGCAGCAGGTCGTGAACGGCATTGCGGGCGCAGCGACGCCGAACACGAACGAGCCGGTATACAACGGCTACTATTCGAACCTTAGAGCGAATAACCCGGATGCCGTGCTGGAGGCGATCGATCCGTTCTCCACGCCGGACGGTAAGCATCCGAAGCCGATCTACGAGCCGATCGGCGCGTATCTCATGGTGCCGGCCGCAAGCAAGAACGCGGAGGCAGCGGTGAAATATTTGAACTGGATGGCGGACCCGGCGAACATTCTGGTGCTGCAGAACGGCGAGGAAGGCGTATCCTACAAGATGAGCGACGAAGGGCTGCCTGTCCTGCTGGACACGCCGGAATCGCAGAACCTGCTGTACAATTACTATGACTACTGCATTATTCTGAACGGCAAGTATATCTCCACGGAAGACCCGAATAAGAATATTGCCGCCAATGCGTTCGACCTGAACTTCAAAGATTTCACGGTCAAGAGCATCCAGACGGGTACGAATGACGGATACACCTTGCCGCGCGTCGATATTCCGGTCGATGCCGAGATTAAGTACGCCAAGATTCTGGAAGACTTCGAGAAGGAGATGCTGGCGAAGATCGTCACCGCGAAGCCGGATCAGTTCGATAAGGTATACGACGATCAGGTGAAGGAGTACATGGCGATGGGCGGTACGGCGGTCATGGAAGGTAAAATGGCGGCGTACGCGGAATTTTACAAGTAATCGTCGATAGTGCGACTAGGAGAGCCCGCGCCGAGCAGATCGGCTGCGGGTTCTTCTGCATGGCAAGCTGAACTGAATTCGAGTAGCTGTCGTCCTATTGCTATACACTCGCATAGGAAAGGACGGCGGATTGAGATGAGAGCCATAACAGGGGGAAGACAATGGCAAGCGTTAGTCCTCATTGCAGCCATGTTGCTGACAGCTTGCTCGGCAAATAACGGGGAGCCTAGTGAGGACGCACCCGCAATCGAAGCCCCGGAGGCGACTGCGGACGAAGCAGCAGATGGCGCTGCGGGCGATGAGCAGGCAAGCCATCCTGCACCAACCGAACCGATTGCCGCCTTGCCGGATTATGGCATAGCGCTCTACCCGCTCGGCGAGGAAGGCGTCTCGGAGGAAGGCGTCGAGCTGGTCATCGGCGAGCAGCGGCAGCGGCTGGACTGGCGGTATACGACGCCGCGGCAGATCATGCCGGCCATGCAGGCCGCCGATTACGACGGAGACGGCAAGGATGAGCTGGCAGTCGTGCTCAATATCGGTTCCGGTACCGGCGTATCGGTCGATGAGCTGCATGTGGTCGAATTCCAAGACGTGAACGGAACGTCGGATGCACCTTTCGTCGACTACATGTTGCCTGAGGCAGATTACCGGACGCAACTGGAGGAAGCGCTGGCATTCCGGGTCAACGGGCAGGACGGCGGCTGGATCGGCGAGATCGCGATCGATGGGCAGCGCCATGAGATAAGCTTGAATGAATTCTTATCGTCGTACGGCGTGGAGCCCGAGGCGATCGCGGATCGGCTCGGATTCGGCAGTATCGTCTATTTCGATGTCGGACAAGGAGAGATCACATTCGCTGCGGCCGTCGGCCTCGTCGTGGACGGGATTGCGGAGCCGCAGTATATCGGCCGGATCGAGGCGGATGTCACGTACGGCCCCGGTACGTTCACCCTCGGCCATTATCGCTTTACTCCGGAGATGTAACGCATATTCAACCATCGAAGCCGGCCCCGGCAGCAATTGGAGCCGGCTTCTTTGCCGATCGCGCAGCATAACCCCAGTGCACTTGTCTGATTTGTCTGTCTATGTGAGAATGATAGGCATACATTACCGTGTTGAGCTGTGATGAGGAAACCATCACGATCCGGAATGAATAGGGAGAGGCGTATGCGATGAGGGAACTATTAGCGGCTCTACAGAAGGGGACCGCGGCAGGCGGCGGGGATGGACGGCAATGTCTGAATACAGAATCGGCCGCGCTTCGCGAATGGTCGCAGCGTGTACCCGCCGTTGAAGAGAAATTGCTGGCATATCGCGCGCTCGCCGAAGAACTATCGGCTGTGCCGATCGAGGTTCTCCCATACGGGCTGTATAAGCTGTTCGATACGACGGGCGACCGCGAGCTGTTTCAGCGGGCGTACTTCGAGCGGCGCAAGCGGCTGGACGTCATGGCGGTATTGACCATCGCAGACGGCGGGGAACAGTACGTGAACGGGTTGGAAGATATCGTCTGGGCCATCTGCGACGAATATGCTTGGAGCCTGCCGGCACACCTCGGCAATAGCCTTCATTATGATGCCACGCATCGGACGACCATCGATTTATTCGCAGCCGAGACCGCTTATACGTTGGCCGAGATCATGCATCTAGCCGGTGACCGGCTCTCTCCGATCGTGGCGGACCGTGCACGCGCAGAGATCAAGTCGCGCGTGCTAGAGCCCTATGTGTCATCGACTCCGGCGGCTTGGTGGGAAAGCTCCGACATGAACTGGGCTGCCGTCTGCGGCGGCTCCGTCGGGATGGCAGCCATGTATTTGCTGAAGGACGATGCCGAGCTGCTGCCGATCGTGCAGCGTACATTAAGCACGATGGACGGTTACATCGCAGGCTTCGCCGATGATGGCGCTTGCCTCGAAGGGCTCGGGTATTGGAACTATGGATTCGTCTATTATTGCGCATATGCCGAGCTGCTTCGGCAGCGAACTGCCGGCGGGATCAGGCTGATGGAGCGCGATAAAATTCGGAAGATCGCCAAGTTCCAGCAGCAATGCTACCTCGACGGGAGCCGTACCATCAGTTATTCCGACAGCTCGGATACGTATGAATACCAACCGGGCTTGACCCATTATCTGAAGCGGCATGACCCGGATATCGACATACCGGACCGAGCATGCGAAGCGGGTCTGTTCGGGGACAACTGTTTCCGATGGATTCACGTCTATCGCAACCTGGTATGGATTGATCCCAACGCAGAAGCAACGGGGCTGCCGGATACGGACTATTGGCTCGATCAAGCGCAGATCGTCGTCAGCCGCCAGACCGTCAAGGGCCGGACAGTCGCGTTCTCCGCGAAGGGGGGCGCCAACAATGAACCGCACAACCATAACGATGTCGGCAGCTTCATCTACTATGCCGGCGGCGAGCAGCTCCTGGCTGATCCCGGCAGGGGCGTATACTCGAAGGTTTACTTCGGCAGCGACCGGTATCGGATGATCTATAACGGCTCGCATGGCCACTCGGTACCGATCGTGGAGGGGATGTACCAGCGGGAGGGGGCGATGCACCGGGGGCAAGTGCTCGACGTTGACATCTCCGACGATACCGTGGAGATTGCCATGGAGCTCGTCAACGCATATGCCTGCCCGAATCTCGTTGCGCTGGCACGTCGGCTCCGCTTCGACAAGCGGACAGGGGAGCTGCGGCTGCAGGATCGGTTCGAATTCGCCGTGCAGCCGGCAGACTATCGGGAGCGGTTCGTTACGTTCCGCGAACCGGTCATCCACTCGGACGGCAGCCTATTCATCCGAGGCTGCGCGGATATCGGCCTGCGCCTTCGTTACGATGTTGGACGCTTGCGGCCCGAGCTTGTATCCGAGCCGTTCTTGCCCGGCGTGCTCGGCAAAGAGACGCTTCATCTCATCGATCTCGTCCCGGTCAGTCCGATCAAGGCGGATACGATCGAAGTGGTCATGACGTTGGAATAATCGGTCGTTAAGCCTATGAAGCCGACGCCCCTGGGAAGCGGGTGTCGGCTTCCTGTTCATTCACATGGGAGGTGCAATCTGCTATTGTAGGAGAAGAGCAGGGCAACCATGGAGAGGGGTACAAGGCAGACGATGAGAGAGAACTTGTTACGAATCGTAAGCGCTGTCATTGTGGCGGGACTATGGGTGAGCATGTTAGCCCAGGCCGCCCCGATTCGGACGGCGCACGCAGCGCCGCTTGAAGCGGCAGGCAGCATGCAGCAGGTCGTGGAGGCGATGCAGCCGGGCTGGAACTTGGGCAATACGTTCGAAGCGAGCGGGTCCGAGACGGCTTGGGGCAACCCCGTCGTGACCGAGGAACTGATCCAAGCGATTAAGGATCAGGGCTACAAGAGCATCCGAATCCCGGTGACGTGGAATCACCGGATGGGAGGCGCGCCGGACTATGCCATAGACCCGGAGTTCATGGCCCGCTTGCAAGAGGTCGTGGACTGGTCGCTCGATGCGGGCTTGTACGTCATGCTGAACATGCATCATGATTCGCATTGGATGCTGAACATGGAGCAGGAGCGCGACAGCGTGCTGGAGAAGTACAGCGCGGCTTGGCGCCAGATCGCGGGACATTTCCGGGACTACCCGGCTGCGCTGCTGTTCGAGGGCATCAACGAGCCGCGTTTCTCGGAGGATTGGAATAGGGACGAGCCGATCTATTTCGCCATGCTGGACGAATTGAACACGACCTTCCATGCCATTGTACGCGGCAGCGGCGGGAACAACGGCATGCGTCCGCTGGTGCTCTCGACCGTGACGGGCAGTCCCAGCCAGGCCAGGATCGACGAGCTGTATAAGACGATCGCGAAGCTGGACGACCCGAATCTGATCGCGACGATCCATTACTACGGCTATTATCCGTTCAGCGTGAACCTGGGCGGAGGCACGAGATTCGACGAGACGGCGAGAGGCGACCTGGTCGCAGCGTTCGACCGCGCCTACGACACCTTCGTGGCGCGCGGCATCCCCGTCATTATCGGGGAGTTCGGACTGCTCGGCTTCGACAAAAGCGTCTCGATGATCCAGCACGGCGAGGTGTTGAAGTACTTCGAATATCTCACCTATTACGCGCGCGAGAAGAAGATGACGCACATGCTGTGGGACAACGGCCAACATTTTGATCGCCGCGCGATGACCTGGTTCAATCCCGACTTCCATGAGGTCATGCAAGCGGGACTAAGCGGTCGGTCGTCCAATGCCGCGTCGGATTCGATCTACTTGCGACAGGGCGAAGCGGTTCAGGATGCGAAGGTTCAGATGAACCTGAACGGCAATACGCTGACCAGAATCAAGCTGGGCGATCGCGAGCTTGCGGCAGGTACGGACTACGTCCTGGAGGGCGAGAGCCTGACGCTGAAGGCCGACCTGCTGCAGGGTCTCATGACCGACAATCTGGGATTAAACGCGACGCTGATCTGCACGTTCTCGGCAGGAGCGGACTGGAAGCTGCATATCATCCAGTACACTCCGCCTACGGCACGGGATGTCGAAGGCTCGCGAGGCATGTTCGTGATCCCGGTCAAGTATAACGGCGACGCGCTGGCGACGATGGAAGCGACGTATGCGACGGGCGGCAATGCGGGCCCGGACGACTGGACGCCGTATAAGGAGTTCGGCAAGTCGTTCGAGCCCGACTACGAGAGCAATCTCGTGAAGCTGCCGAGCGCCTTCTTCGATCAAGTGAAGGAAGGCGAGGTGCTGCTGAAGCTGCACTTCTGGAGCGGGACCGTGCTCGACTACAAGCTGACCATAGACGACAGCGTCAATAAGATCTACGGGACCGCGCCTGCCGATGAGGCGGCTGCGCAGGAGGAAAATCCACTCGAGGAACCGGCAACGGAAGAGGAAGACGCGCCTGCGCCGGTTGAAGAGTCTGCCGAACAGGATAAGACGGGCAGCTCCGTGTACCTGTGGATCGGCACGGCAGTTCTGCTGCTCGCATTGCTCGGAGCGGGCACAGTGCTGGTACGGAGAAGCAAGCGGAAGTAAGGATAAGGGACGGCGGCCCGCTGCGGACTGTCGTCCCTTAATTGTTGCTCGATCAGGGGGCGGGATCACTAATTCTTTCGTTAGATGTTCAATAATAGTTACATGGTAAGCCGAGGTCTCCTGACCGTATAATAGGCGCATAACCATGATAGATGCGCAAGTGAGCGCCGAAAGGTTGGGAGTGGCAGCATGTTGACGAGAATCGGACTAGAAGGCATATGGGAGCTGCAATTGGACGAACGGAAGGAGGGGCTTCGTGAGCCGCTGGCAGACACGATGACGCTGCCCGGCACGACCTCTTATGCGCGGAAAGGCAAGCCCAATGAGGCCGTTGAGACAGGCGCGCTTACGGATGTCTATAAGTTCGAGGGCTATGCGTGGTTCTCGCGCGAGGTCGATATTCCGGAGACGCTGGACGGCGTCGATTGCACGCTGTATCTCGAGCGGACGCGCGTGACGACCGTGTGGGTGGATGGCCGCGAGATCGGGACGCAAAATAGTCTATGCACGCCGCATCTCCATGCGATCGGCGGGCTGGCTGCCGGCAGGCACCGGATCACGATCCGGGTCGATAACACCGACTATCCGACGAAGGGCGGCCACATGACCTCCCGCGACACGCAGACCAATTGGAACGGCATTACCGGCCGGATCGAGCTGCAGTTCCGCGGAAATGCATATTTGGACGACGTGCAAGTGTACCCCGAGCCTCACCGCAAGGCGGTGACCATTCGCGCGCAAGTGATCGGGATGCCGGAGGGGGGGCTAACCGTGAGCGCAGCGTCTGTGCACGGCGGAATCAGTCATCGTGCGGCGCCTGCGTCATACGCCGCGACGGAAGGCGAGCTGGCAATTCGCTACGAGCTCGGCGAAGGCGCGCTGCTGTGGAGTGATGCGGAGCCGAATCTGTACAAGCTGACGCTCACGCTAGAGAATAGCGGCGGGATGGCAGATACGGTAGAAGTACTTGTCGGTCTGCGCGAATTCTCGGCGGAAGGCGATAAGTTCGCGATCAACGGCCGGAAGACGTTCCTGAGGGGCAAGCATGACGGATTGATTTTCCCGCTCATGGGATTCGCGCCTACGACGGTGGAGGAATGGCTGGACGTGCTAGGCACTTCCAAGTCCTACGGTATCAACCACTACCGCTTCCATACGTGCTGTCCGCCGGAAGCCGCCTTCACGGCGGCGGACATGCTCGGCATCTACATGGAGCCGGAGCTGCCGTTCTGGGGAACGATTACGGAAGCGGGCGAGGCGAACCATAACCAGGCGGAGCAGGACTACCTCATCGAAGAGGGCTTCCGCATCCTGCGGGCATTCGGCAACCATCCCTCGTTCGCGATGATGTCGCTGGGCAACGAGCTCTGGGGCAGCAAGTCCAAGCTGAGCCAGATTCTGCAAGCTTACAAGGCATTCGACAATCGCCATCTCTACACGCAGGGCTCGAACAACTTCCAGTTCGTGCCGGTCATTCTCGAGGAAGAAGATTTCTTCACCGGCGTCCGGTTCTCGCGGGATCGGCTGTTCCGGGGTTCGTATGCGATGTGCGACGCGCCGCTGGGGCACGTGCAGATCGACCGACCGGGCACGATGAAGGATTACGACGCGCAGATCGTGCCGGAGCAGGCTGCTTCGGGACAGGATGCGGACGGCGGCGACGGCTTGATCCAGATTCAGTACGGCACCGAAGCACGTACGGTGAAGGCGGATTCCGCCGGCGAGGAGCTGATTCCGAGCGTGCCGGTCGTCTCCCACGAGATCGGGCAGTATGCGATGTATCCCCGCTTCGAGGAGATCGAGAAGTATGAAGGGCCGCTGAAGGCGCGCAACTTCGAGGCGTTCCGCGAGCGGCTGGAAGCGAAGGGGATGGGTCATCTCGCAGGCCGCTTCTTCGAAAGCTCCGGGAAACTTGCCGTCGCTTGTTACAAGGAAGAGCTGGAAGCGGCCTTCCGCTCGAAGCGGCTGGCAGGGTTCCAACTGCTGGACCTGCAGGACTTCAGCGGCCAAGGGACCGCGCTCGTCGGCGTCCTGGACGCGTTCATGGATTCGAAAGGTTTGGTCACGCCGGAGGAATGGCGCGGCTTCTGCTCGGATGCCGTGCTGCTGGGACGGTTCGAACGGTACAATTATGTAGCCGGAGAACGCTTCAGCGCGGCCATAGAGCTTGCTTACTACAGGCCGCTCCCGCTCGGCAACCTTCAGCTCGAGTGGAAGCTGGCCGCGGGAGCGATGGAACTGGCCGGAGGCGTAATCGAGGCAGCGGCAGCGGATGGAGAGAATGCCGTCGACATCGGCAAGATCGAGCTTGCGATGCCGGATGTGGCGGCGATGACGAAGGTGACGCTGTCGCTAGCGATCGCTGGGACGGACATTGCGAAGTCGTACGACCTGTGGATCTACCCGAAGGACGTAACGGCAGACTTGTCCGGGCTGCACCTGTTCGACGCGCTGCCCGACGAAGCGGTCGCTCTGCTGGAGCGGGGAGAGAAGGTGCTGCTCATGCCGAAGCCCGGCGAGCTATCGCCAGCGCACACGATCGAAGGCACCTACTGCACGGACTTCTGGTGCTACCCGATGTTCCGCTCGATCTCGGAGAGCATGAACAAGCCGGTGCCCGTGGGCACGCTGGGCCTCTTGATCGATGAGGCGCATCCTGCCTTGGCGGCGTTCCCGAGCGAGAGCCACTCGACCTATTCGTGGTGGTCGATCGTCATGAACTCGCGGTCGTTCATCTTGGACGACATGCCCAAGGAGCTGCAGCCGATCGTCCAGACGATCGACAACTTCGAGCGGAATCACAAGCTGGGCTTGCTGTTCGAATGCCGCGTCGGGAAGGGCAGCCTGCTCGTCTGCGCGGTCGACCGGGAGCGCGTGACGGGCACGCCCGAGGGCAGGCAGTTCCTGCACAGCTTGGCCCGGTACGTGCAATCGGAGCGCTTCGCCCCGACCGTGGAGCTAGAGGCAGCAGGCTTACAGAAGCTGCTCGGCTAGCGTAAATGCAGAGCCTCGCACGTTCAGTTCGGCTGAACGCGCGGGGCTCTTCGGCGTTGTAATGCGGCTCAACCGCCGTTACCGGCCGCTTGATGGTCATCGCGACAATAGTCGCTCCCATAGCCAAGATATTTCCAGTCAAAACGCTGGAACGAATGCCGGACTTTTTCGTAGTACTGGTGAACCAGAATCAAACTCATACTTATACTCATATTCATATTCAAACTCAACTTAACCTGACGATCTATGTGCGTGGAAGCTATAGCCGCAGCTTAGATTTTGCAGAGGGGAGCTGCGCAAGTGCTGCAAGATATTGTAGATTTTCTGGATGACTTCGGCATATGGGGGCTGGCGATCCACTCCTTCGCGGATGCCATCATATTTCCGATTCCGGCCTTCTTCTCGCAAGTCTCTCTGAGCATGGTCAATCCGAGCTCGGCGCTATGGCTGGCTACTGCCGGATACCTCGCGTGCTTGCTTGGGACGCCCTTCGGCTATCTGATCGGCAGATTGGTGGGGAATGCGATCTTGGCGAAGCTCCTCAAGAAGAGCTGGATCGACAAGGCAAGCACCCTATTCCAGAGCAAGGGCGAGCTCGCGATCCTGGTCGGCGCATTCACGCCGATCCCTTTCAAGGTGTTCACGATCCTGTCCGGCAGCTTCAACTACCCGCTCTGGCGTCTGATGCTCTATGCATCGATTGGCCGCGCGGCAAAATTTTACGTCGTAGGCGTCTTGTTCTATGTGTACGGCCGAGCAGCTGAGGGGATGGTGGGCAATGTCTCGTACTACATGCTGGCGGCGATCGTGCCGATCGCGATTGTCTATCTGCTGGTCAAGCGGAACAAGGCGAAGAGGAAGAAGAGGGAAGACCACTCGCAATCGGCATAACGAATAAGAAGAGGGTGCTGCGCTTGCAGCCCCTCTTCTCTCGTTATGCCACCCGATCAACCATGCTTCACGAGGTGATCCGCCGTGCGAAAAGCGAGCGCAAGAATCGTCAGCACCGGATTAACCCCGCCGTTCGTCACGTGCACGGAGCCGTCGCTCACCCAGAGATTGTCGTAGCCGTGCACGCGGCCCATCGGATCGGTGACCGAGGTCGCGGGGTCTGCGCCCATGCGGAGCGTTCCCGCCTGATGCTGCCCGCCGCTCAAGCCGCCGCCCGGACGCGTGCGCCATACCTGACGCGCTCCGGCAGCCGTCAGCCAGTTCGCCGCCTGCTCGCCGAGCATGTCCGCCGCCCGCAGCGATTCGGGATGCACGCTGCCCGACAATTGCGCCACGGGGATGCCGAATCGATCCTTCACCGTAGGCGAGAGCCGCACGCGCGAGTCGGCCGTCGGAATCTCTTGGATCGGGCCTTGGATCTGGCTCGTGCGCAGGTACGCGTCGCGCATCGTCGTCTTGCCTGCTTGCCCCCAGCGCGGCGCATCCGGCGCAAGCGCGCGGTACCAGTGGATCAGCGGCAGCCGCGTGAACTCATTGGCCATCATGCCGCCGCCGATAATGCCGTCGTTGCCGTGGTCGAAGCGGAAGGTCGCGATGCTGACGCCAGGTCCCAGGCCGTCTTGAACTTGCTCGTCGAAGAGCCCGAGGGCACCGGTATACACATGGCCTTGCAGGTGCAAGCCGACCTGCCCGTTCCGGTTGCCGATCCCTTGCGGCTCTGCATCGCTCGCCGAGTTGAGCAGCAGCCGCGCGCTCTCGATCGCGCCGGCCGCCACGACCACATGTCCCGCCTGCACTTGCCGGCGCGCAGCGGCACCTGCCGTCTCGGACACGAGGCGTACGCCGGTAGCGCGCTTGCCGCCCTCGGTATCGATGCGCTCCACGATCGTATCGCAGATCAAGTCGCAGTTGCCGGTCGCGAGCGCACGCACCAGCATCGTATTGTGGCCGCCGTTCTTGCTGTCGGTCGGGCAAGCGAACCCTACGCACTGGCCGCAGCGCCCGCAGGCCGGACGGCCGTCGCGCTCGACGGAGTTGATGAGCAGCGGTACCGGTCCCGCGTTCCAGCCGAGCTTCGCTGCCGCTTGGGCAAGCCGTTCGGCTTCCAGGGTCAACGGCAGCGCCGGCATCGGGTAAGGGCTGCGCCGATGGCCGCGCCCGGGGTGGGCATCGCCGTGCCCGGAGACGCCGACCTCCCATTCGGCCCGTTCGTAATACGGCTCGAGATCGTCGTAGCTGATCGGCCAGTCGCTCAGCGAACTGCCGTCCGGGATGCCATACCGCGTCGCCATGCGAAAATCATCCGCATGAAACCGCCATGCCTGCGCACCGTATACCCGCGTGCCGCCGCCGACCGTCATCGCGTTATTATGATAATCGCCTTCATGCGGAGCGGTGATGCGCTCCGTACCGTCTGCCCCCAATAACGTGCGGGGATGGCCTGTTAGGCTCGGTCCCGTGTTATGGCCGTATCGGCTAAGCCGATGATTGCGCAGATGGTCGCTGCCGACCTGATCGTAGCGCAGCCAGCTGCCGCGCTCGACGACGAGCACCTGAAGCCCCGCCTCGGCGAGCAGCGCCGCTGCCACGGAGCCGCCGGCCCCCGCGCCCACGACGATCGCGTCGTACCGATCGCGCAGCTGGTCCAGGGTCCGCGTCTTGAGGTCCGTCTCTTGGACAGGCGCTTCGCTGCCCGGGACAGGGCCGGGCCGGAAGCCTACCATGTCCCATGACTTGGCCTCGCGGTTGCCCCCGGCTTCGGGGCTGCCGTAGTAGCCCTCGGCGACCAAGCACAGCAGCAGGTCGAACCATGCCTTCGGCGCTACAGGCCAGTCCCGGACAAGCTGCTGCTCCGCAATCTTCAGGAGCTCGTCTTGCTGCTCATCCGACAGGGCCGCGTACGGGAACCCATAGCGTGCAGTGGCTTCCGCGTCGAGTGCCCGCAGCCCCGGCTCGATAACAGTCTGCCATTCGGCAGGCTCTTCTGCAGCGCGACGCTCCAGGTAGTCCAAGACGCCGCCCTCGGTCGCCGACGGCCAAGCATCGCCCGGGATCATCCGGTTCGCAACCGCTTCCATAATCGCTTGAAGTTCTGCATGAATCATTCTTTTGATCACCTGCGAACACCACCTATCGTATTGCTCTGATTGCTCTATGGCACACATTATGTTCATTCAACGTGACCGTTGGACACTATTAGTTTAACACGCGTTCAGAACACTCGCTACATGTATTCGTCGATTGTGAGTGCGAGTGATGCCGGATTATTCCGGAACCATTTCGTCCTAGCTTGCTCTCAGAACTGTAACGGACTCAGCCGCCGCTATACGGACCGTGGCGACCTTATAGTCGCAATTGATGCCCAATCTGGCTGTATACATCCTAATAGCGTTATCCTGGTCCGTTAGATTGTGAGATCAGCCGAGATCGGCTCAATAGCGTCATCTGTGTCCGTTAGCTTACTGTCCGCAATGGTTGAGAATGTCCATGGCTGCCGTGTGCCCCGGGTCTCGAGTTCGGGGTTGCACGGCTGGGATGGCCGGCCTGGGCTTTTTCATGCCGCGAAATTAATATATAATGCACTAAGAACTTCATCAGATGAACGACTAATCGCGTTAAGAATGGGAGAACAGCATACGTATGGCTTACAAAATGGTATTTTTCGATATTGACGGTACGTTGGTGAACGAAGAGAAGGAAGTGCCGGCGGACACGATCGCGGCCATCCGCGAACTGAAGGCAAGCGGCGTAGAGCCTGTCATCGCGACGGGGCGGGCGCCCTACTTCATCCAGCCGCTGCTCGAGCTCACGGGCATCGAGTCCTTCATCTGCCTGAACGGGGCATATGCAGTGTACCAGGGCAAGGTGATGTACAAGCGGCTCATTCCGAAGACCAGCATCGAATCGCTCGTGCAATTGGCGGCGCAGCACAAGCACTCCCTCGTGTTCCAGGGCGAGCACGCCTATTACACGGACGCCGAGGATCAATTCGTGACCTCGTCGATCCACTCGCTGAAGGTGAACATGCCGGGCTACGACCCCGAATTCTGGCGGGATAACGAAATTTTCCAGATGTTCCTGCACTGCGAAGCCGGGGATGAGGCGGCTTACGAGGAGCAACTGACCGATCTGAAGCTGATCCGCTGGCATCCGTACGCGATCGACGTGCTTCCCGCAGGCGGCTCCAAGGCGCAAGGCATTGAAGCGCTGCTGAATGAGTTAGGCTTGACGGCGGCCGATGCGGTTGCCTTCGGCGACGGCTTGAACGACAAGGAGATGCTCGAATACGTCGGATTCGGCATCGCGATGGGCAATTCCCATGAGGAGCTGCTGCCTTATGCGGATTATGTGACGGCCCATGTCGATGAGGGCGGCATCCGCAAGGGACTCGTGAAGGCAGGTCTGCTGCCAGGGTGACGATATCGCGCGCAGTAACGTAACGTCCAAGCGCGCGGCTAACGCCTAGCGAAGAGGAGAGGAGATGCGGAGCATGTACCTGCGCAGTCTGGAGCTCGTGAACAAGCCGGCCGATTCCGATCGCTATCCGTTCCGCATTCCGTCGATCAAGAGCTTGACGAAGCTGTCCTTCGAGACGAATGTCACGTTCTTCGTCGGCGAGAACGGCTCGGGCAAGTCGACGCTGCTAGAGGCGGTAGCCTATCAATGCGGCTTCAACACGGCAGGCGGCGGCCGGAACAATGCCTACGAGGTCGAAGCTTCCCACTCGGAGCTCGGCGACCACATTCGGCTGTCCTGGATGCCGAAGATCACGAACGGTTTCTTCCTGCGGGCGGAGACGTTCTACCATTTTGCCTCCCATATCGATACGATGCCGGCGAGCCTCCAATATTACGGCGGTCAATCGCTGCACGAGCAGTCGCACGGGGAGGCATTCCTGTCGCTGTTCAAGCACCGTTTCGGCAAGAAGGCGATCTTCCTCTTGGACGAGCCCGAGGCAGCGCTCTCGCCGTCCAGGCAGCTGGCGCTGCTGCGCATCATTAAGGATCTCGAGCGGGAGGCGCAGTTCATCATCGCCACGCATTCCCCGATTCTGCTGGGGTATCCGAATGCGCAAATCTTGAACTTCGACGAACAGCCGATCGAGACGATCCGGTATGAGGATACGCTGCATTATGCGGTGACGCGAAGTTTTCTCGAGAATCGGGAACGGATGCTGCGTGAATTGTTCCAAGACGAAGATGAAGACGAATAGACGACGAAGGGCAGCCCCGCTTCAGGCGAGCAGGGCTGCCCTTCTCTATGGCGGCGGTCATCCTTCGCCGTAATGACGATACCGATTTTTGCCGCTCGTCTTGGCCTGGTACATGGCGGTGTCGGCCTGCTTCAGCAATAATTCGACCGAAGCGGCGTCCGCGGGGAACGTGCTGATGCCGATGCTCGGCGTCACGGCGATTGGGCTGCCATCGATGACGATCGGGGTGCCGAGCGCGTCGATGATCGCTTGCGCTGCGGCGACCGAGGCGTCAGCCGGTCCCGGCACGATGACGACGAATTCGTCCCCGCCCATGCGGTAGATCGCATCAGCCCCTTGCAAGGCCTCCCGGAAGCGGCTGGCCGCTTCCTGCAGCAGCTCGTCTCCGATATGATGGCCGTGCGTGTCGTTGACCGTTTTGAACCCGTCTAGATCGACCAGCATCAGCGACAGCGGCGCATTCGCGGCAGAGGCTGCACGCAGCAGATCCTCGGACTCGTCCCTGAACTTCGCGCGATTCTTAAGCCCGGTCAGCGCATCATAGTGCGCCAGGTGCGAGTATTTCTGCATGAGCGTGCGATTGCTGCGCATGAGCATGACCTGGTGCACGATGACGATGACGAACGTGATGCTGAGCCCGACGTTCAGCACGGATATGCCAGACCAGGAGTGCAGCAGCTGCAAGCCGAGCAGCAGCACTACGCTTGCATAGGACAGGATCGGGTCCTTGGTCGGCTCTGTGCCGGCGCTGACCGAGCCAGCCTGCGGCATGCCGGGCGCGTCCGATGTGTTGGCAAGCTGTACATACCGGCCCGCATAAGCGATCAAGAGCATCGAGAGGAGCCAGATCGGCTCGAACAGGCGCACGACGGTCAGGTTACCGGACAAGTAAGGCAGTATGGCGCCGATATCGCCGGCCGCCAGCATCATGAAGCCGGCGAATAAGACGTGCAGCGTCCGGCCCTCCATGTAGGTCCTCGCAAGATGGAAGAAATACGCGACGACCAGGATGAAGATCCAGAGCATGATCGGGTAGGCCAGCATGGCGAACGCGTAGAGGGGAGAATGAGTATAGTCCCACACGGGCTTCAAGGAATAGTGAATCGCGAGCGTAACCGTCACGGAGAGGAATACGATAATATTCATGGTATAAGGCTTGACCTTGTTCGCGGGCAAGCCGTGGAGACGCCGAATTTTCAGCAAGAGCGCGCCAAGGAACCAGATCTTCGGGAAGATGCCGATGATATGGGGGCCCTTGTAATAGAGTTCGAGCTGTTGCATGAGAATGAAGAGCGAATAGACGACGTTAACGAGCGCGTAGCTTAATGTGCCCATGCACAAGAGCAGCCAGAATGTCCGGTCGCGCACATGCGCCTGGCGGTAGGCCGAACGAAGCCATAGCGTGCCGACCGCACCGCCTGCAATCGCGAAGAGGGAAGGGATAAGCTGCGCCATCGCGCCGATCTCGGGAATGACAATTATCGATCCATAGAAGCTAGCAGTGATGAGTAGGATAAAAGCGATTCCCGCACGGTCAGCCGTCGTAACCATCCCCCATTGACGCGAATATTCACATCTATACTACTAACTTTTGCGGCACCTGACTAGTAGTTTCGAAGCATCGAACAAGACTTTACAGAAAAAAGTCGTTCAACTCCAAGGCGATGAGCGGCGCGTTCAACTGCTTGGTATGGCCGAGCCCCTTCTTGCTCAGTAATCGGGCGCCGGGGAGCGCTTCGGCCAGCGCAGCCGCGGCATGTCGCAGCGATGCCGGGCTCTCCGTGCCTTCGAGCACCAATACGGGCATGCGCACGTCGTTCCACTTCTCTGCGGGAAGCGGACGGCCGCCGATATAATCGGCCAGCAGCGCTGCATCGTAAGGCAGCGTATGGGCAACGGCGAGCAGCCGCTTCCATACGCCTGGCATGATGCGCATCAGGCTGACGACGAATGAAGGCGCGCCCATCCCCTTGGTCATGAAATAGCGAATCGCATCGGCTCGGCGGTCGGCAGCGATGAGTGCCGTGACATGCTGCACGAAATCCGCGGGCGGCTTAGGGTCGGTCGGCGATACGATGAATGGCGGCTCATGCAGCGCCAGCTTCTTCATCGGCACGCCCTGTGCTGCCGCCTCGAGCGCGAGTACAGCCCCGGAAGATAAACCCCATATATAAGCCGACCCGCCTGCTGCATCCACGATCGCCTGCAGATCCTCAATTTCGCGTTCGACGGCATAATTGGCAGCGTCTCCACTGTCGCCGCGACCCCTGCGATCATAGTTATACACGGTGAATGACTTGGACAGCAGGCCGGCCAACTGCACCTGTCCCGGGAATTTGCGATAGCTGAATGCGCCAGCGACGAGAATCAGAGCAGGGCCCTGGCCGGTCACGTCATAAGCGATTCTCGTGCCGTCCTTCGAGGTTGCGATGTTCATGCGGCGGTCTCCTTTATCGTTCGAATGTCGTTACAACGATGCTGCAGCTTGGTTGACCAGGGTCGTTAACAGCTGAATATCGTATGATTCGCCTTGCTTCAGCTTGATCGTCTGCCGTTCGGGCGGGCCGCTGAAGCCTGTAGGCAATGTCAATGCCGTCGCGTTGAAAATCGTGAAGCTAACCGCGTCCTTCGACGTCGAGATGACGGCGGCATACTTCCCGTTCTTCAGAAAATGCGGCTTATTGTACTGGATACGCTCCTGCACGTCCGGGATCGCCGCATGCACGGCTTCCCGCAGACTCGTGCAGAGCGGGCCCTGCCATGGTTGCTTGGCTTGCACGGCTGCAATGTGGTCGGTTACCTCTTGATTCATGCTTCTTCCGCCTCCTTGATTCGTCTTAATTCAATGACGCCTTCTCCGTAGCCGTTCGGATCCGGCGCGCGCTTCGCCCATTCGACCGCTTCGCGCTCGGACGCGACCTCGATGAGGAGATAGCCGGCAATCGTCTCGCTTGCCTTGCTCCAGGGGCCGGCCGCGTAGACAGGCTTGGCGTCCGGCGCGGGGTACGCGATCCGCATCCCGCTGCTGCTGGCATGCAGGCGCGTATCCGCGAGCAGGATGCCGGCTTCCTTCAGTTCGTCGTGGTAAGCATTCCAAGATTCGATGCTCGTTCGGCTGGCGGCCACGCCGGCTTCCGAATGGCGGCTGGCACGCTTCATCAGCATATATCGCATCGGATTAGTCCCCTCCGTTTCCTTCTGAATGGCACAGCGCCGCACGCTTCAGCAGCAATGCGCGCTCCTGTTCGTTCTGCGTCATGGCAGCCGCCTGCTCGAATGCGCGGGCTGCTTCCGCTCTGCGTCCGAGCTTCTCCAGCAGGTCGCCCCGCACGCTCGGCAGCAGATGATAGCCTTGCAGCGACGGCTCTGCCGCGAGCCGCTCGACGAGCTCCAAGCCGAACTCGGGCCCGAACGCCATCGCGATCGCGACTGCCCGATTCAGTTCGACGACCGGCGACGGCATCACGCGCGAGAGCGCTTCGTACAGCGCGGCAATGCGAACCCAGTTCGTCTCGGACGCCTCGCGCGCCTCCGCATGGCAGGCCGTGATGGCGGCCTGAAGCGCGTACGGCCCGAATGGCCGGCCGAGCGACTCGGCACGCTTGAGCGCGGCCAGCCCGCGTCGGATGAGCAATCGATCCCATAGCGCGCGGTTCTGGTCGAGCAGCAGAATGGGCTCGCCTGCGGGGGTAATGCGCGCCTTCAGGCGCGAGGATTGTAGCTCCATCAACGCGGCAAGTCCATGCACCTCGGGCTCATTCGGCGCGATCTGAGCCAGTATGCGGCTGAGCCGCAGCGCTTCCTGGCAGAGCAAGGGGCGCGTCCAGCTGCCGCCCGAGGTCGCTGCATACCCTTCGTTGAACATCAGGTAGAGCACTTCCAGCACCGAATCCAGCCGTTCCTTCAGCTCCGGGCCGGCCGGTAGCTCGAAGGCTGCCCGCGCTTCCTTCAGCGTCCGCTTCGCCCGGACGATGCGCTGGGCGATCGTCGGCTCCGCGATGAGAAAGGCGCGGGCAATCTCGTCTGTCGTCAGGCCGCCCAGCAGCCGAAGCGTCAGCGCCAGCCGCGCTTCCCGGGACAGCACCGGGTGGCAGGTCATGAAGATGAGCCGCAGCAGGTCGTCGCCGATCTCCTCGACCGCCTCTTCCGGGCTGTCGAAGAGATCGGCGCTGCGGCCGATCTCCTCGTACTTGCGTTCTTGCAGCCTATTCCTTCTGAACAGATCGATCGCGCGCCGTTTGGCGACGGCGGTCAGCCAAGCCCCGGGGTTATCCGGGATGCCGGTCTCCGGCCAGCGTTCGAGGGCGGACAGCAGCGCATCCTGCGCGAGGTCCTCGGCCAGCCCGACGTCACGGACCATACGGGTCAGGCTGGCGATCACCTTGGCGGATTCGATGCGCCAGACCGCGTCGATCGTGCGATGGGAGGCCGATTCCGTCATGATTGCCTGCGGCGCTCCATCTCTTGCGTAAGCGCTGCATGATCCGCCAGCAGCCCGGCATCGTCCGTCAGCTCAGGGGCTTCGAACACTTGGCGAAGCTCGATCTGTCCTTCGCCGTACCCATGGGGATCCGGCATGCGCATCGCCCATTCGATCGCTTCTTCGCGCGACTTGACCTCGATCAGCGTATAGCCGGCTATGATCTCCTTGGTCTCGGTGAAGGGGCCGTCCACGACCTTGGGCTTGCCGCCCGGCTCCGGATAGGAGATCCGGATCGCGTCGGCGCTCGGGTGCAGGCCGTCGGCCGCGAGCAGCACGCCCGCTCTAGCCAGCTCCTCGTTGTAGCGCATCATCGCCTCGAACAGCTCCGGGCTAGGCGGCTTGCCTGCCTCCGAATCTTGGGTTGCTCTGACAATCATCATGAATCGCATGCGGTAACCTCTCCTTGTATTCATTTTTTTGTGTTTCTATAGGGACGACGAACGGGATTCGGGATAATCGACAGCTAACGCGAAAAATTTTTTGCCTACTTCAACGTTTTCGGCGTATGGGGTTCATTTCCTGCGTGCGGCGCAAATCCATGGGTGCCAGTAGTGATTTGCATTATGGATATTGACTATCTATAATGGATACTATCAATCCATAATAATGAGGCGAAGATCGGAGGCGAGCCGCAATGCAATTCTCCAAGAGCACCGGATACGCGCTGCATGCGCTCATTCATCTCGGCCGCGCGGAGCAGGGGCAGTACGTCGGCATTAAGGAGCTGGCCGCGCTGCTCGGCGTTCCCTCGAGCTATCTGTCCAAGATCATGTCGAAGCTTCGGCAGGACGGCATCGTCCGCGCAGTGACAGGGCAGAGCGGAGGCTATGAACTGGCACGGCCTGCCGCGGAAGTGACGTTCCTCGATGTCGTGCAAGTCATCGAAGGGCGTCAGCACCTGTATGACTGCCATACGATGAACGCGGAGGGTCATCCCTTGTTCTACGATGACGCCTCAGAGGGGCAGTGGGGCAAGGATTGCCTCGTGAAGAAAGTGATGCTCGGCGCCGAATGCGAGATGTTCCAATACCTGCAGCGGCATACGATACAGAACGTGCTGGATGAGGCTTCTTTTCACGACTGCAAGAACAGCGAACGAACAGGAGGGCGATTATGATGGAGCAGTTGGTAGATGTAGGCATTATCGGCGGCGGTCCGGCGGGCATGAGCGCGGCGCTGGTGCTGGGCAGGTCAAGGAAGAGCGTCATCGTCATCGATGAGGGACGCCCGCGCAATCGGGTGACGCGCGAATCGCATGGCTTCTTGACGCGTGACGGCGTCAGCCCCGGCGAATTCCGCCGGATTGCCAGGGAACAGATCGGCGCTTACCCGTCCGTTCGGTTCGTGGAGGAGGCCGCTGCTCAGGTGGCCGGCTCGGATGGCGATTTTCGCGTCACGACCGCGCAGGGCAGAACGTACCGGTGCAGGAAGCTGCTTTTTGCCACCGGCATGAAGGACTTACCGCTCGACATCCCCGGCCTGGCGGACGTGTACGGCAAGAGCGCGTTCGTATGCCCCTATTGCGACGGCTGGGAGCTGCGGGAGCAGCCGCTCGTCTTGATCAATAAGGGTGCCAGGGCGCTGCACGCAGCGAAAACATTGGCCGGCTGGTCGGACTTGTACGTCATCTGCACCAACGGGCCGGACGAGATGACGGAGGAGCAGCGCGAAGAGCTGAGGCGGCACAATGTGCCGGTCTTCGATTCCATGATTCTGCGCATCGAGTCGGACGGGGAAGGGATCGTGCGGCAGGTCGTGCTGGCGGACGGGACGATCCTGCCTTGCAGGGGGATCTTCTTCGCGCCGAAGCTTGCGGCCGGCTCGGAGCTCCCGCAGGCATTGGGCTGCCGGACGACGGAGACGGGCATGGTCGTCGCCGACCCGTTCGGCAAGACGAACGTGCCCGGCGTCTTCAGCGCCGGCGACGCCGCCACGGAGATGTATCAAGTCGTTGCGGCAGCATCGATGGGATCGCTTGCGGGCGTAGGCATCAACAGCGAGCTGCTGGAGGAAGCGTGGACGAACAGCCGGCTCCAGGGGTGAAATAGATTCGGCCCGATAGGGATGCTATAATGTGCAGAGGAACAATCCAGCGACTGATGGATACGAAATGGAGAGGTCATCATGCACGACGGAGCGGATAACGGAATGGACATACACGGCTTAACGCCGGATCAGCAGCTGGACTTAGGAGATTGGTCCGCAGGCGCGGACCTGTTCCTGCTTCTGAAGAATGCGCTGCAGCGCATGGAGCAAGGACAGCTGCTCGAGGTGCTCAGCACCAACACGCATATTAAGGATGACTTGCAGAGCTGGTGCAGGCTGAACAGGCACGCCTTCCTCATGGCGCTGGACGCCGGCGATCATTACCGCTACTTGATTCGGAACAACCCGATCAAGGCGCTCGAGCAGCCGGACTGGGGCATCAAGCTGCCGCTGCGCAAGGGCGACAGGCTGGATATCCGCGACTGGTTCGAGGGCCGCGCAGGCCAGCTCCAGGAGCAGGCTCCTGCCTATGTCGGCTTCGTGCCGCGCGGTGCCGTGGCCGAGCCGGGGGTGCCGGACTTCGGCTTCACCCTGAACCAGAAGAACGACGTCTGGTCGGACAACCTGCTGGACCTGTACGAGCAAGCGAAGGACAACCAGTGGAACGCCACCTCCGACATCGACTGGGATCAGCTGCCTCAACTGCCCGAAGAGATGGAATGGGCCGTCTGCCAGATCATGACGTTCCTCGCGGAGAACGAATACTCGGCGCTGTACATTCCGGCCAAGTTCATGGCACGCATCAACCCGCACTACATTGAGGCGCTCATGTACTTGTCCACGCTCATTCAGGACGAGTCCCGGCACATCGAGGCGTTCACGAAGCGGGCGCTGGCCGGCGGCGGAGGGCTGCAGTATTCGTCGACGCTGACCGAGCGGTCCTTGCACAGCCTGTTCATCCAGGAGGACTACTTCAAGTCGTCGTTCCTGCTGCATGTGCTCGGCGAAGGCACCTTCCTCGACCTTCTGACGTTCATTGAAGAGCATGCGCCGGATTCGGTGACGAAGCAGATCGTCACGTATGCCAAGATCGACGAAGGCCGCCACGTCGCCTACGGCATCGGACATGTCCGGCACATCCTCTCGCAGAACCCGGGCATGGTGAAGTCGCTGATCGAAGCGGCCGAGGAGCGCAACGAGTATCTCAGCGCGGCGGATGCGGGCGAGAATACGCACCTGATGGAGGCCATGGCGATTCTGGCCGGCGGCGGACGCAGTCCCGAGCAGCTTAAGGTCGGGTTCGAGCGGGTGAAGCGATTGAAGAAGGTCATGTACGAGCATCGAATCCAGCGTCTGCTGCAGGTGGGCTTAGATCGGGCGACGGCGGAGACCATATCCCAATCCCACACCCCCAACTTCATGTAGAGGGTCCGGTTGTGATCGCGATGCTTATGCTTCGATGCGGATTCGGCGGCGAATCTTGAACGCTGGCGCACTTTCCGGTACTCACGTAGTTTTGACTACGCTCCGTTCCTCAATTGCTACCATCGTCCAACCTTCTTGGCGCTGACAACCGGACTTTTTGAAAAAGAGTAGCGTGATTTTATACATAGGGAGAGTGTTGTATGTCGACGATTCTGGAGTTAACGAGGCAAGTTACGAGAGAAGTGATCGCGCCGCTGGCGGCGGAGATCGATCGGGAACGGCGGTTTCCGAAGGAAGGCATGGAGGCGCTGGCCAAGGCGGGGCTGTTCGGCCTGCTTATTCCGAAGGAGCTCGGCGGACTCGGCGGGGACTTGACCGATCTGCCGGCCGTGACGGAGACGATCGCGGAAGCGTGCGGCTCGACGGCCATGTGCTTCTTGATGCATTCCTGCGCGACGATGGTGGTGGCCTCCCGCGCGACGGACGATCAGAAGGAGCGCTACCTGCGGCCGATCGCCCGCGGCGAGAAGCTGGGCACCCTGGCGTTCAGCGAGACGGGGACTGGCGCGCACTTCTACTCCCCTGAGATTCAAGCGAAGCTGGAAGGCGGACAATTCGTCCTCAGCGGCAAGAAGAGCTTCGTCACGAACGGCGGCGTGGCGGATTTCTTCATCGTCATTACGAATGCTTCGCAGGCGGAGCTCGGCACGGACATGATGATCGTCGACACGGAGATGCCAGGCGTTCGCTTCGACGGCAAGTGGGAAGGCATCGGCCTCACGGGCAACAACAGCATTGAGTTGTTCATGGAGAACGTGACGGTGGGGCAGGAGCAGCTGGTCGGAGCAGAGGGCGACGGGATGGGATTGATTTTCCAAGTCGTGGCGCCTACCTTCATCCTGGGCATTGCAGGCGTGAACGCCGGTCTGGCTAGGGGCGCTTATCAGTCGGCGCTCGGTCACGCGCAGTCGCGCAAGTATGCGGACGGGCGCAGCCTGGCTGAGATTCAAGCGATTCAATTCTACCTCTCCGAGATGTTCGGCTGCGTCGAATCGGCATCCTTGTTCGTGAAGAATGCGGCGGCGAAGGCCGTTCAAGGGGATGCGGACGCGATTCTGCACGTGATGCAATCGAAGATTCTCGCTTCCGAGCATGCGATCCGCGTCACGAATCTAGCGATGCAGGTGTGCGGCGGACAGGGCTATACCCCGGCGCTGCCGGTTGAACGTTATCTGCGCGATGCCCGTGCCGGCGCCGTTATGGCACCGACGACGGAAGTGCTCAAGGAATGGGTCGGCAAGTCCGTGGCCGGCGTGCCATTGTTCTAATTCAATTGAACGAGGAAGAGAGTGAATCGATTCTATGCCAACGAATAAACCGATCATGCTCGGGGCGGTAGCCTACGATCCGAAGGTCATTCCGATCTGGGACATTATCCGCGACTACTATCAGATGAACGATTGTCCGCTCGACTACGTGTTGTTCTCCAACTACGAAGCGCAGGTAGAAGCACTGCTGAACGGCTTCATTGATGTCGCGTGGAATACGAACGTTGCCTACGTGCGCATTCAAGAACGGCTGGGCGGCAAGGCGAAGGCGCTGGCGATGCGCGATACGGATATCGGCTTCACGTCGAAAATCATCGCGCGGACGGATAAGGGCATCGCCTCCCTCGCGGACCTGAAGGGCAAGCGACTGGCGCTCGGCAGCGCCGATTCCGGTCAAGCGGCCATTCTCCCCTACCATTATGTGAAGGAGAGCGGCGTCGATCCGGAGAAAGACCTTACGCTGATCCGCTACAACCTCGATGTCGGCAAGCACGGCGACACCGGCACGAGCGAGCTTGAGGTCATTCGCGCTCTGCAGCAGGGCGAAGCGGACGCGGGAGCCGTCGGGGAATCGACGTGGATCCGGCTGTTGGAGCAGGGGCAAGTCAACACGGAAGAGATCCGGGCGATCTGGACCTCCCCAGGGTACAGCCATTGCAACTTCACGGTGCTGCCGACGATGGACGAGGCGCTGGCGCAGCGGTTCACCGAACTGCTCTTCGCCATGGATCCGACCGTGCCGGACATTCGCAAGATGATGGAGATGGAAGGCTTAAACGAATGGGTCAGAGCCGAAGGGGCCGGCCTGGAAGGATACCGCGTGCTGTTCGACGCGATGCAGGACCAGAGACTCATCTAAGGAATCGTGATTAGACCGCTCTCTCCTTGCCGGGAGGGCGGTTTTTTGCATGCAAAAAACATTTTTCTTGCTCTCACTCTTGGCGAAAAATGTCGATAAAAAGAGAATAGAATGTCGAATCATGTAGAAATGTGGGGTGTAAGCTCGACCGGATAAAAAAGGAGCGAGTAGTGCGACCGGCAGTGACAGCATGGCAATTATGCATAAGGGAGAATGACAACATGAGAGAGAGTCGCATACGCGGCTGGATCAGCCGATTGCTGGTCGCCGCAATGATCATTCAACTATTCGCCTTCGTGCCCGGGGGCATCGGGCACGCGGAAGGCGAACAGGACGCATCCGCCGGGGATACCGGGAACGCGCCGAGCGTCGTGGATGCTGTCTACTTGGGTGCCAGCGGCGATCCCGGCAGTATCGGAAGCTATTATTGGGAACAGATGAAATATGAGCCGCACCAGTTCAAGCCGGGTGCCAGACACTCGGCTGCGATGACGTATGACGTTGACGACGACAATGTCGTGCTCTTCGGCGGGCAGCAGACGACCGGCAGCAACAGCGGGCTGTTGAACGACACCTGGATCTGGGACGGCGAAGACCAAGCCTGGCAGGAAGTGAACACCGCGAGCGGCGCGGCGAAGCCTACCGCGCGCAAAGGCGCAGCCATTGCCTACGATCCGGCCAGCGGTCACGTGCTGCTGTTCGGCGGACAGAACGGATCAGGCAGCGCGCTGAACGACACCTGGCTCTGGGACGGCCTTAACCAGAAGTGGGAGCAGGTTAGCACGACCGGACCAAGCGCGCGCACCTATGCGCAGATGGCCTATTATTTTGACGAAGGCGGAATAGGCAAGATCGTCTTGTTCGGCGGCTTATCCGGCTCTTCGCTCCGCGGCGATACGTGGGTCTGGGACGGCTTGTCCAAGACATGGACCCAGCAGGCGCCTGCCACGAGTCCGCCGGCGCTTCATTCCGGCGCCATGGCGTTCGACGGTACGAGAGCCGTGCTGTCCGGCGGCGACATGGGCCAAGGGACAGGCGTGAACGGCGTCACGCATGAGCTCAGCAACACGGCGCTGTGGCAATGGGACGGCACGACATGGACCACGGAGCGCGGACCGGAGCGGTATTCCAAGTTCGGCGGCGGCGAGCTGGATTACGGCCGCTGGGCACACGCGATGGCTTACGACGGCAGGCGGGTCGTCTATTACGGCGGTGAGACGGAGTGGGTCGGGTACAATGACGACGTAGTCCGGCAGATGCGGCCGACGAATGGCGTTACCTACGTCGACTATAATCGAGGCAATCCCCATGTCGCCTATTCGTGGCGCGACGGACGATGGGAAGGCAGCTGGAACGGCGACGGAAGCGGGTACTCCGCTTATCTTGAGGCCGGCTACTATCCCGATGTCACGCTATGGCCTTATACGTGGGCTACGCCGCGGACCTATGCCAGCATGGCGTTCGACGGCACGAACTTCATCGTCTTCGGCGGCGTGAAGGATTACGTGACGATCTACAAGGAATCGGTGAACACCGGGAATCCGGTCGTGCATGAGACGATCGGCTCGCATGTGACCAATGAGACGTGGACGTTCGGCTATATTCCGCCGACGCCGCCGGTGATCGAGCTTCAAGCGCCGATCGTGAAGCTGCTGGACAAGGCAACGCGCGAGGATCGGGTCAGCATCCTGACGAACGTGAAGAGCGACGGCACCAAGCCGATCCTCGAACGCGGCGTGGAATACCGCGAAGTCCGTGCCGACGGCGAAGAAGAAGCGGCATGGGTGAAGGCGAAGGTCGAAGGAACGGACGCAACCGCCAAGGGGCCGGTTACGGTGCACTTGGACAATACGCCGGCAGCGAATACGCTGGAATGGCAGGTGGAGTACGAGATCCGTGCCTACGCGGTCAATTCGATCGGGACCGGTTATAGCGATGCCGTCCGCTTCGAGCTGACGGAGGACGAAGACATGGTGCCTCCGGACGTGAATTACATCCGCGTCGGTCCGGCCTTCTTGCACAGCAAGGACAAGAAGCGGATGATCGCGGTGGGCAACGGGATCATCAATCTGCTGCGGAAGCCGGAGAGCCAGATTCACTATCGGCTCCGTCAAGGCAGCGAAGAATACCCGCTCAGCTACCGAATTCGCAGCGACTCGGAGCTCGAATTGACGTGGGAGGCGAACTTGCCTGACGGCAAGTACGATCTCGTGCTGGAGCATGACTTCTACGACGACGAGGAATTTGCACAAGCGCTGACGATCACGTCGCTCGACTTCTATAAGCCGCGCAACTTCGGCTTAGTCGAAGTGATCAGCGCCAACCCGCAGAATCAGGTGGGCAAGCTGTCGCTGCGCGGCCTGTTCACGGAGACGCCGGAAGCGCCGGGCTTGTATGCGCTAAGCGACTTGGAAGAGCCGGTCATGATCAACGAATCCGTCTTGTTCAAGGGGACGTCGCTCGAGGTAGACAAGCGCACGAATCCGCACGCGATTCGCGGCAACGGCCGGCTGTATGTCAGCAGCAAAGGCACGGGCGAGACGCCGATGGACTATACGCTGCTCGAGGGCGAATGGACGATTGCGGCTGACAATTTCACGATTGCCGTGGCGAACCAGGCCAATGTCGACTATCTGGGGATGGGCTTCCCGGTTCGGGCAGCATCCGTTGCCTTCACGCAATCGGGCGTACGGATGAGCGGCACGATCGACCTCAGCTTCATGGCAGGCAGCCGCAAGGTAGACGGCATCACGCCTATGGAACAGTTGGACTTCCAATACGGCCGTTTTGAGCTGGAGGGAAGCTTCCCGATTAATCGCTCCTTCGCGCTCGGCCCGATCGATGCGACAGGCATGACGTGGAACATCGATTCCCGGTACGGTTACGCCGGGGCCAAGGCCAAGGCCAAGGCAGAGATGGCTGCGTACAACATGGATTTCGAGATGTACATGGACATCAAGCACAGCCGCTTGGACGGCATTCGCTTCGGCATGTATCGCAGCGCGAAGTCGGGTGCATCCGGGACGCAGGTCGATTACCTGTACGGTTCCGCCGACGGTCTGGCCAAGCATGCGCAGCTGCCGCAGAGCTTCCGGGTGTCTGGCGCAGCCTCCGACGTATTCGCGCCGGAGCTGAACAAGCTGAACTTGATCGAGGCTTACGATCTGGATATCGACCTGTCCCGATACAGCTACAGAGCCGGCGGGGACATGTTCCTCTACTGGTTCCCTGTAACTGATCTGGAACAGATGGTCGTGCTCAATTCGAACGCGGCCGGCATCAAGGGACTGAACGGCGGCGGATTCGCGACGACAGGCAAGCTGAATGCGTTCGATCTGTTCGTCGGTCCGATGACGTTAACTTACGTGAATAAGATCGGCTTCTTCGGGCAGATGAAGGCGACCGTCCATATCCCGCATTCGATTCCGTCAGTCGGCGGCAGGACGGTGCACGGCGTGCCGGTATCGATTGATGCCAAGGGGATGTACGCCTCCTTCAATGTCAACGGCATGGGCGTCAACATCACGTACTTGTTCAAGAAAAATATATTCGACTTCCAATTGATCAGTCCGCCGCCGAAGCCGTCGGGCTGGATGAAAGTATTCGAAGTGCTGGATACGGTGAACACCTTCGCCGATGCGCTCGATGGCGATATTGAAGCCGGATTGGAGCTCTTCGATATGGCGGGCAGCCTGTTCAAGCGGACGGCAATGCCGAGCGCGGCACGCAGCAGCTTCTCGATGTCGCGGCTGCCGTTCTCGCCGCAGAGCATCGTGCCGATGGCGAATACAAGCGCAGGAAGTCCCGCCGTGAAGGTGACGTATCGGAAGCTGCCGTTCGGAGAGACGGTACACCCGAGCGATGTCGAAGCTTCAACTGCCTTGGTACGCCTGGATGGCAGCCGGTTCACGGCAGTCGAGCGGCACGTGTCGCCGAATGCGGAGCTGCTGCAGGATGACAGCAACGGGCATAAGCTGGGGTACAGCTTCCAGGTGAGCCGCTCCTATGAAGCGCTGCTCGTGTTCGACGGCGATAGGACAGACGATATTCAGCTGACGGATCCGAACGGCAAGAGCGTGAAGCTGCATGCCGATAACATGCTCTACGCAGACGGACTGACTTATGTTCGGGTCGCGTTGGAGCGGGCAGGTACTTGGAAGCTTACGGCTGCTGATGCGGTGAATTTTACCGTATACGAATGCCAGTATCTGAATACGGGCAGCAGCATGGCCGCATTGGCAGATGCATGGACCTCCGTGTCCGACCGGAACGTCACGATGCTGCCGCTGCACCGCCGAGGTCAGACGCTCTTGACGATCAGCGAGACCTGGGACGAAGCGGTCGTGTACAAGCCGGACGGCCGTCCGTACAAGCTTGTGACGGATGAGGCCGCGCCGAATTGGAATGCCTATCGCGATTCGAATACCGGGATCCTGTATGTGCTGGCCGATGTGACGGAGCTGGGCGACTGGTTCGTCGATGGCGGAGGTCATGCCAAGGTACAAGGTTACTATGCGAACGCAAGCGCAACGCCAGGCGACGTGCGCCAATGGGTGCAGGCGGACGCGTATCCGACTCGCGTGCAGCTGGTGGCATCGAAGCAGGTGCTGCTCGAGATTCATGGCGCAGATGCCGGGACGACCGTACGGATGCCGGACGGCACCGCGTATGCGCTGAAGACAGACTATCGCAAGGGCGATTGGAACGCATATTACGACGAGAGCCAGAAGCAGATGACGGTACTGCTGCATGACGTCGAGGCCGGCGAGTGGACCGTGGAAGGCGGAAGCTTCGCGGACGTGAAGGCGTACAAGTTCGATATCGCGTTCGATAATCTGCGGCCGCTGTTCCTGAAGGGCGAGCGTACGCGTACGATGAAGTTCGACATTCCGCAGCCTGGCCGATATATGCTGGCCGTGGTTGGCGGAACGGCGAATACGGCGATCACGGCGCCGGAAGGCAACAAGCCGATACCACTCGTATTCGAGGGCGGTACAGGCGCAGCGACGCAGAATGCGATCCTCCAGCGTTGGGAAGACCGCGTGCAAGGGAATGCGGGAACGTTGGACCAAGCTGCCGTTCAGTCGGGAATTCCCGATCCGGGCAGGCAGGATGTGCTATATGTGACGATCGAAGCCAAGCGGGCGGGCACCTGGAGCGTGTCCTCCGACAAGAAGTTCCAGCTGCTCGTGAATGAGCTGCCGGCGCTGCCTGCGCTTAGCGAGGTCTCGGCGCGCGCAGCGGGTGCGGATCGTTATGAGATGTCGTGGAACGTCAAGCATGCAGCACCGGACACGCGGGTAACCGTCATGGTCACGCATGATCCGGAGCAGCCGATCGGCCAAGTCGTAGCTGACGGCCTGCCTGCAGCGGACGTACGCATGATCGACATCCCATCCGGCTTCATTCCCGGACAATACTACTTGTCCGTCATGGCCCAGAGCTCGAGTTGGGCGCCGATGACGCAAGTTATTGCGGAATCGATTCAACTTACGGCACCGTACGCGCTGCCTGTGCCTCAGGCACCTGGGGTCGTATCTACCGGCAACGGGGCAATCACGCTTCGGCTTCATCCGGTCGACGATGCGGCGTTGACCCAATACCGGGTATTCGCGGCGAAGGCCGACGGATCGCCGGATTACGGCAAGCCGGCCTATGATGCGAGCCCAGATCAGCTCGAGATTGTGCTGACAGGCCTTCAGACAGGCGGAACGCACCGGTTCGCGGTGATGGCGATCGGCGAGAAGGACGGCATGGCGGCATTCAGTCCGCTGTCTCCGTCCGTCGAAGCGCATCTGCCTGTACCGCAGCCGGCCGCTCTGGAAGTGGCGCTCGCTGCCGGCAGCCCGAGTGAGGCTGCGATTGTGGAACGCAGCTACAACACGCATTACGGTGAGGAAGAGACGTTGTACTTGACGTCGGCCGATACCGTGTCGATCCAGGTAAGCAGCAGCCAAGATGCCAAGACATCGCTGTATGTGAACGGGGAGCTTGCGGATAGCCTACAAGCTGCCGCTGGCAGCGCGGTCGACTACGACCTGAATGGATTGCTCGGTGCGGCGAAGCTGAAGGAGAAGCACTACGATCTGCTCATCGAAGCGGTCAATGCCGCAGGCGATAAGAGCATGATCTATCGGAAGCTGTATGTAGACCGGACAGGTCCGTACCTGTACGCGGCTTCTGCAGAGAATCCGGAAGAAAGCTTGAACGGCCTGGTGGTGCATGCTGCCCGCGTGCCGATGATCGGCCAGACGGATGCCGGCAGCAAGCTGACGGTGAACGGCGTGCAGGTGCCGCTGGATGAAGCAGGCCGCTTCCTCTACTATGCACCGTGGCCGGGCAGCGGGACGGACGAGGGGAAATACAGCGTTCAGATGATTGCGGAGGATGCGGCAGGCAACCGAACGGAATCGAGGTTCGAGGTGCTGCAGAACAACAAGGACTTGATCGCTCGCCATCCGGCTGAGCTGTCCGCTCTGACGCTGGGTCACGGCAGCCTTGACGCCGCTTTTGACCCGGGGCAATTGAACTACGCGACCATGCAGCCAACAGGCACCCTTCGCGTGTATGCCGTTCCGGCTGCCGAGGATGCAGTCGTGACCGTGAACGGTCAGGTGCCGGGAGCTGACGGATCGGTGCAAGTCGACATTCCTGCTGCAGGGCAGTTGTTGACGATTCAGGTAGACGGAGCTGGAAGCAGCACGAGAACCTACTTGGTTCAGGTGAACAGTGAATCGTCCGATGTCGCGATGCTGCAGGGGCTGACGCTGCGCGCAGACGGCAAAGACGTTCCGCTCAACCTGGCATTTGCAGGCTCGCAAGACACGTACCAAGCAGCAGTCGCTTACGAGACCGCTGAGGTGTCGGTCAGACCGACGGCGCTTAAGGCCGGAACGACAATTGCCGTGAACGGCAGCCCGGTCAATGCCGGATCTTCCGCAACCGTTGCTTTAACGGCCGGGCAGGAGACGCCGGTCACGATCGTTGCAGCTACGGCGAACGGACAAGTCACGAAGACTTACTCGTTGAATGTGTGGCGCGCAGGCGATCCGGATGCGCGACTGTCGCAACTAAGCGTTGCAGGCAGACAGCTGATCCCTGCGTTCGACGGCGAGACGACCGATTACCAGGTCATGGTACCGGAAGGTACGATGACGGTGGACGTTGCGGCTGCTGCTGCGGGAGAAGGAGCCGTTGTTCGCATCGACGGCAAGGTACGGAGCACGGCGAACATTCCGCTCCTGCAGCATGTCCAATCGATCGCGATCGAGGTTGAGTCGAAGACGGGCAGCACGGAGACGTACCGGCTCCAAGTGCAGCGGCAATCGACGCAGACGGATGGCATTGCGCCGCCGCTTCTGGAGCAGCTGCTAGTGGGATCGGTACGGATGGATGCGGAGTTCTCCCCTTATCGCCATTCCTATAAGGCGTCTGCTACGCGTGCAGGAAGCACGACGGTAACGGCTCGGGCACAAGATGCCGACGCGATCGTGACCGTGAACGGCAAGCCGGTGAACGAGAGCGGCACGGCGACGGTCGGATTAAGCCTGGGCGTCAATGCGATCGTCGTGCGGGTGGAATCGGCAGACCGCACCGCATCGCGTTCGTATGCTGTCGAATTCGTGAGAGAAGCAGAGGACAATTCGAATGTTCGTACCGTTCCGGTGCAGACCGGAGCGAAAGAAGGCGTCGTCGTTGCCGTTACGCGCAGCAAGACGGCGGCAGGCGCGAAGGTCGATACCGTACGGGTCGAGCCGAACAAGGCGCAGGAAATCGTGCGCGAGGCGAAGAAGGGCAGCCTCGGCTATGCCCGCATCATCGTCACGGACCTGCCGGATGATCTCGCCGAGGAATACGAGCTGAATGTTCCAGCCTTGGCCATGAACGAGCTGGCCAGCGGCGGCATCCGTATGGTCGCGGCGTTCCCGAACGCGGAGATCGCGCTGCCGAAGGAGACGCTCCGTAAGCTGCAAGCGGAAGGCACGGAGCTCTACTTCCGGATCGTGCCGCTTCGCAAGGCGGCCGAACAGGCGCAGGTCGAACAACGGATGCTGAAGGAAGAAGTCGTGAAGCAGGAAGCCGGCGGCCGCGAAATCATTCGCGTCGGCATGCCGCTGACGATCGAGACCAACTATTCCGGCCATGCGACGCAGATTCTGTTCCCGCTGGACGGATTGGCTCTTCCGGGGGACGAACGGGAAGCGAAGCGCATCCTCGATTCGTTAGCCGTCTATATCGAGCATAGCGACGGCGATCGGGTGCTCCGCAAGGGCACGATTCGTTACGGAGCAGACGGGAAGCCGGAGGGGATCGAGATCGAGGTGGAGAAATTCAGTACGTTCACCTTGATTCGGACCGTATCCGCCGAGGGTATCGAACTCATGCCGTACATGTCCGGTTATCCGGACGGGACGTTCCGGCCGAGTCAAGCGCTGACGCGGGCGGAGATGGCTTCGATGCTCGCCCGCTCGCTCGCATACCGCAGCGCGGACCTATCCGCTCTGGATGGGAACGCAAGCGAAAATGAAGCAGCCTATACGGATGTACCGTCCTCGCATTGGGCAGCAACTGCTGTCCGGCAGGTGCGCGATGCAGGGCTGATGATGGGCGACGAGAAAGGATTGTTCCGTCCGTCGGCCGAGGTTACGAGAGCGGAGATGGCGGCGATCGCGGTCCGCTGGAACGGCTGGTCCGAAGCGAACGCTTCGGCAGGCTTCCCGGATACGGCCGGTCATTGGGCGGATCTGTTGATCGCCCGGACGAGGTCCGAGGGAGTCATGAAGGGCTATCCGGACGGCAAGTTCCGTCCATCCGCTCCGCTGCTTCGCGCAGAGGCGGTGCGCGTGTTGAACGCGATATTCGGACGGCCGGTATCCGCCGGATCCGGCAATCCGATCTGGCCGGATGTCGCGACGAGCCATTGGGCTTATGCCGATATCGAATCGGCATCCAGCCGGATTCTGGTGTATCCGGACGGAAGCGCCCAGGTGCAGCGCGGCGAGAAGTAAAATTGCTGCGTACGCAACAATATTTTGACAAGGCAGACTTGTAAGACGATAATAGAAGAATAGCAATCGGGGAAGCACCTCACACAGCAGAACACATCCAGTGTTGCTCGTGTCGAGGTGCTTCTACGCGTTCAGGGGGGTGTCCCGCGTGACGGACAAGAAGAAAGAGCAGGCAGAACAGGTGAAGGAGCAGCAAGTTACTTATGAAATGTATGCGGCGATGCCGGATGACGGACAGCGATACGAGATCGTGGATGGGAGCCTGGAGATGATGACGCCCGGTCCGTCTGTGCCGCATCAGTCTGTGAGCGGTGAACTGGGTTTTATACTGAAACAGAGTTGCAAGTCCGAATATTTGATTTTCCATGCGCCGATCGATGTTATCTTGAGCGAGATCACGGTTCTCCAACCCGATATTCTGATGATCCACCGCAGCCGGCAGTCGATCGTGACGGAACGAGGCATCGAAGGGCCGCCTGATCTTGTAGTGGAAGTGATATCCCCCAGCTCCCGCAAGCGGGATAAGGTGATCAAGCTGCACACCTATGCCAAGCACGGCGTTCGCGAATATTGGATTGTCGACCCCGCGACGCGCACACTCGAGCAGTACAAGCTCGCAATGGAAGGCCATTATGAACTGCACAGCCTGTTCGAAGAAGAGGATCGCGTGACGTCGGATCATCTGCCCTGCGTTTCATTCGCGGTAGGCGAGCTCTTCGCGGACCTCCCGCTGTTCGAATAATACAACGGATGAGGGAATTGTTGACAACAGTTCGCTACAGACTTATAATCCAATGTAAGTAACCACTTGCATGCGAGGCGGGAAGTCATGTCAGAGAATCAGAGCACGAGCGAGAAGCTGCTGCTTGCGGCCATTGCGCTTATGGCGGAGAAGGGCTATGACAGCACGACGACCAAGGAGATTGCTGCCGCGGCCGGCGTGAACGAGGTGACGCTGTTCCGCCATTTCGGCACGAAGCAGAGGCTGCTCGAAGCCGCATTCCAGCGTTATCACTATGCAGATGAGATGACAAGACTGTTCGCCGAAGAGCTTACCTACGAGCTTCATGCGGACCTGCTCAAGATCAGCCATGCCTATCACCGGATCATGAATCGGAATCGGCAGTTGATTCACATCGCGATCAAGGGGGGCAGCGAGCTTCCGGAGACGATTCGCCAGGAAGCCAGCCGGCATCCCGGCCAGCTGAAGCAATTGCTGACCCGCTATCTGACGGAGATGGCGGAGATGCAGAAGGTGCTGCCGTCGAAGCAGCATGAACAGCAGGCCTTGTCCTTCATGTGGATGAATTACGGCGCATTCGTTACCGGCCTGAAAAACGAGGAATGGCTGGAGGGGGCGTTAACCGGATTTGTCGAGGAGAGCGTTCGAATATTCGCTAGGGGTCTGGCCCCCTAGCTTATTTTATTCCCTCAATGTAAGTGTGTACTTGCATGCAATTGCAATCAGCCAATGTTAATAAGGAGTGGTTCGAACATGGATTCAAATGCAGCAGCGTTCAAGGGCCATATTCTGATGCGGTTCCTGCTGTTCACGGTCATGATCTCCTCAATGAGCGCCATGATGTTCAACGTGGTATTGCCCGAGATCAGCGAGGAATTCGGACTCACGCTCGCGGAAGTAAGCTGGATGTCCTCCGCGTATACGATCATCTATGCATTCGGCACGGTGACGTACGGCAAGCTGGCAGACCGCTATCCGCTAAGGAGCCTGCTCACGTTCGGGCTGCTGCTCTTCGCGGCTGGCTCGCTCATCGGGCTGCTCTCGCAGTCGTTCGGGATGGCGCTCATCGGCAGATGCCTGCAGTCCGCTGGTGCTGCGGCCGTACCCGCAACGGCGCTGATTATCCCGATTCGATATTTCCCGCCCGAGAAGCGGGGCGGTGCGATGAGCATGACTGCGGTCGGTCTCGCGCTCGGCGGCGCCATTGCGCCGATCTTATCCGCGATCATCGTCAGCTTCGCGAATTGGCGCTGGCTGTTCCTGCCTTCGCTGCTAATGCTGCTGTTGATCCCGCTCTACCGCCGATATCTGGAGCATGAGCCGAAGGCGGCGCAGCGCAGCTTCGATTGGCTCGGCGGACTGCTGCTTGCGGCATCGATCACGGCGCTGCTGCTCGGCATCACGAACCATGCCCGGTGGGCGTTCGCGGCGGCAGTCCTGTCCTTCCTGCTGTTCCTCGTGCGGATTCACCGTACGGAGGAGCCGTTCATCCAGCCGCAGCTGCTGCGCAGCCGTCCCTACGCTGCAGCGGTGCTAGTAGCCTTCTTGATCAACGGCATAGGCGTTTCTCTATTCTTCTTGACGCCGATCCTGCTTGCCGATGTCTACCGCATGGAGCCGGCTTATATCGGCTATGCAATGGTTCCCGCTGCGATCGTGTCCTCGCTATTAGGCAGATTAGGCGGGAAGCTGGCCGATCGGAAGGGAAATAGCTACCTGTTCATCACTGCTTCGCTGTCGCTCTTTGCCTGCATGGTCTGCTTGTCGCTATTCACCGGCGTATCGCCTGCCTTGGTGTCCCTCTTCCTGATCCTTGGCTATGCCGGGCAGTCTTATATACAGATCGCCATGGCGAATGCGGTCTCGGTGACGCTTCCGAAGGAGCAGACAGGAGTAGGGATGGGACTGTTCTCGATGCTCTCCTTCATCAGCCAAGGCATTGCGGTAAGCCTGTTCGGCATCGCCGCTGAGCAGCGCGCTGCCGTGAGCTGGAATCCGCTGCACGGCGACCCGGGCAGCGCGCAATTCAGCAACATCTACCTCGTGCTGGCTGCCTTGCATGCGGGCATTCTCCTATTCTATTGCCTGCGCATGCGGAATCGGCAGCCTGGCGTCAAGGCCGGACACGCGCAGCCAACTGGTCGACCGTAAGTCCGCCGAGCTGCGGGAAGCCCTTGCCCTCCAACGCGATCGTCTTGCCGTCATTCATGGGATATACGCCTTGCCATCCGCCGATAATCGTGTACACATCCAGCCGCGGGAGCTTCTTCAGGAAGCAGACGTATGTCCCTTCTGCAAGCGGCCCTGGATAAGTGTTGTTGATAGGATCCTTCGCATCGGGGAGCGGCTCGACGCCGGTCGAGAGTACGCGGATCAGCTGCGATGATTGGCCCTTCAGGGGGCGCATGACGTGGAACGTCTGGGTAAAGTTAACCAGCTTCCCGCTCCCCGCCGTCTGCCCGGTATCGAGCTCCTGGTCGGCACTGTCGAACCAGCCGTAGGCGATGCGGTCGGCATCGCCGATCAGCGCGGATTCGCTGCTCACCGGCTCGCTGTTGACGATGATTTTGCGTAGATTGACGTCTGGGCTTACTTGCGCATCGGCAGGCGCTGACAGGATGACGGTCAGCGCGGTTATGGCTGCAGCCGCAGCAACGAGCAGCCATATCGGGCGCTTCAACATATTGCCACCTTCCTTCACCATGTTGTTCTTCAGACAGACGTATTATGGACAGAAGCGCTGTTAATATTCCCCATGCGTGCTTGTGTTTTCTGAAACATATGTTACTATTAACATATGTTATTGAGAGTGAGGTGATTCAGGGTCATGTCACTTAATCACGCCATATTAGGCATTGTGAGCCGACAGCCGCTGACAGGCTACGACTTGAAGAAGATCATGCAGGATTCCGCGTACATGCCTTGGTCAGGCAATAACAATCAGATCTACAAGGCATTGGTGGAGCTCTTGGAGCGCGGTTACTTAACCAATGAAGTTCAGCATCAGGACGGCGCACCCTCTAAGAAAATCTACACGATTACCGAACAGGGCCTTCTGGAGCTCAAGCGGTGGACGCTGTCGGAGCCGGAGCCTCCCGAATTCCGCAAGGTTCTCCTCGTCCGTCTCGCATCCGCCGAGCAGCTATCCGACGAGGAATTGGGCGGGCTGTTGTCGCGCTATGAGGATGAGCTGAACGCCCAGCTGGCGTATCAAGAGGAGAAGCATCAGCGGCAGACCGCGGCGGGAGCGCTGCCGAACGGGGTGCGTGAAGCACTTATTCAGCGCATGATCCATGCCAATGTCATGAGCTTCTACCGGCAGGAGTTGAGCTGGGTGCAAGAGCTGCGCGCCAAGCTGTTCGAGCAAGAGGAAGAGAAGGAGGGGGAATGAAGCATGAAGGTGATCAAGGTGGAGCATGAAGGTACAACGCCGTATCTGATGAGCGATTCGGAGCAAGGCTCGCTTCGTACCGAAGCGGATGTCATGGACCTGATTGCGGCGGCCTGGGAGCACGGCATGACGAGGCTGATGCTCCAGGAGGAGGCGCTGTCGGATGAATTTTTCGACCTGCGGTCTGGGCTTGCGGGTATCGCGCTCCAGAAATTCGTGAATTATCAGATTCGCACGGCTGCGGTCATCTCGAACGAAACGGCGATCCGAGGCCGTGTGAAGGAGATGGTGACGGAGCTGAACAAGGGCAGTCACTTTCGCGTATTCCCGTCTATCGCGGATGCGGAGGCTTGGCTGCTGGCGGACTAGAGTGGATGAAGGGTCGTTCCGAAGGGGACGACCCTTTTTTCTTTGTATGATCGATCACTTATACAAGACATCATCCCGCAGCGAGCCGACGGTCTGCAGCGCTTGGTCGATATCGGCCGTCTCCACATCGAAGTGCGCCAGGGCGTCCCCGAGATGCTTCACGATCGCGTCAAAGTGAACGGGCTGCAAGTTCATGCCGGTATGCACCTTGGCCATCGACTGCCCGGTATAGTTGGCTGGGCCGCCTAGGGCGTAGCTGATGAACTTGGTCTGGTGACTGCGCTGCTTGTCCATGTCGGTATTGGCGAAAAAGTGATTGACGGTCTTGTCGGCTAAGACGAGCTTGTAGAAATGGTCGACGACCCTGCTGATCGTCGCCTCGCCTCCGAGCTTGTCGTACAGCGAAGTGGTCTTGTTCGCAGTCATCGTGATCCTCCTCTTCCAATCGATGGTGTTGACGCACGCGGATAATGTGTCCGGCACGAACCGGAAATATGTGCGTGGAATTGGAAGTTTTTATGATTGACATAGGGTAGGGGGGTATAGTAAATTTACGACATCGACAACGGAAAGGGATGGCAGTCATGACACAACAATTCAGGACGCAAGGGTTAACCAGAGGGGCAACGACACTGACTTTTCTGCTCGGCATATTCATGGGAGCGTTGGATCACGGGATCGTAGGCCCGGCACTGAGCTCAATTATGGCGGCATACGATTTGGAAGCCAGCTGGGGAGTATGGAACTTCACGATGTACACGCTGCTCTTCGCCGTGAGCATTCCAGTGCTGGGCAAGCTGTCGGATCGATTCGGGCGCAAGCAGACTTTTGCCTTCGGCATCGCCATGTTCGCTTGCGGGTCGCTGGTCGCCGCTTGGGCGCCTAACTTCGCAGTATTCCTTGTTGGACGAGCCCTTCAGGCGATCGGGACCGGCGGCATCTTCCCGATTACGGCCGCTCAGATCGCCGTAACGTATCCGCCGGAGAGGCGCGGCAGGATGATGGGACTCATCGGCATGGTATTCGGGCTAGGCACGATCCTCGGTCCGGTGCTGGGCGGCTTGATCGTTGCGCAGCTGGCATGGCAATGGATCTTCTTGGTGAACGTGCCGATTGCCGCGATCATTCTGATCTTGACCGCCAATGTAAGGCAGGAGCAGCAGACGGCTGCGAAGCCGGTCGATCTGCCCGGCATTCTCGTCCTTACCTTGCTGATCTTGACGGTCATGCTCGGCATTACGCTGCAGAACGTCCTGCTCTTGGCATGCGCGGTCGTGATCATTCCGGTGCTGGTCCTCGTCGAACGCCGGTCCTCGGACCCGATCATGAGGGCAGCCTACTTCACGAGAGCGCGTACGCTCGTGCTGCTCTTAGCCTCATCGGCATCCGGCTTCGTCATGGCATCCGCCATGAACCTCATCCCTTATTACTCCGAGACGGTGCTCGGCATGGATAAGGGAGACGCGGGCATGAGCGCTGCGCCGCTGGCGGCGGCCTCCGTACTCGCGTCGCTGGCCGGCGGCTACATGGTCGACAAGGCAGGCGCCAAGCGCACGCTGCTGCTGGGCTTCGGCATCGCGCTTGCAGGTACGCTGGCTCTTGCCATCGGAACAGACGGCATCGGTCTGTTCTACCTCGTCTCTTCCGTCTTGGGCTTCGGGATCGGTATCGTCATCGGGGCGCCGCTCAACGTGCTTATCCTGCAGGCAGTCGAAGTGCAGGAGACCGGGGCAGCTGTCGGGTACGTCAGCCTCTTTCGCTCGTTCGGGTCAACGATGGGCCCGTCGATCGCGGGCTTACTGCTCGCAGCTTACGAGAGCGGGTTCCAGACGCTGTTCCTTATCAGCGCGGCCGTATCGGGTGCCAGCATGGCGTTGCTCATATTACTAAGGAGGAATTCGCAATGAGAATATTACTAATCGGCGCATCAGGGACGATCGGGCGAGCCGTCCATCAGCTGATGGGCGTCAGTCACGAAATGATTACTGCAGGCCGCAGTGGGGGAGATCTCAAGGTAGATATATCGTCGCCCGACAGCATTCAGGCCATGTACCGGGAAGCAGGCGAGGTAGATGCGGTCGTGTGCGCGGCGGGAAGCACTTACTTCGGCACGCTGCAAGACATGACGCCGGAGCAGAACGAGATCAGCATCATGAGCAAGCTGCGCGGACAGATCAATCTGGTCCTGCTCGGCCTTCACCATGTGCGGGATCACGGCAGCTTCACGTTGACGACCGGCATCGTGATGGATGACCCGATCCGGGGAGGAGCCTCTGCAGCTATGGCGAACGGTGCTGTACAAGCCTTCGTGCGGGCGGCTGCGCTCGACATGCCGCGCGGACTGCGAATCAACAATGTCAGCCCGAATGTGGTCGCGGAATCTGCAGCGAAGTACGACGCCTTCTTCCCAGGCTTCGGTTCGGTGCCGGTGAGCAAGGTAGCCCAAGCGTTCCGCAAAAGCATCGAGGGCGGCCAGACCGGCCAGACGTATCGCATCTACGGGTAGCGGTCGCCGCATTTTCAATCGGACGATTAAATTGAAGGTGAACGAACGTTAACTATTGACAAGTGAACGTTCGTTCACCTATTATTCTACTTATACCAGATCTAACGACAAGGAGAATGATCAACCATGAACGCCATTCCGCTTCCTCCGCAGCAACAAGCTGCAAACGCAAATACAGGAGCCGCCGCCCTGATCGGGTCGCTGCTTATGCGCACCGTCTTCTTCCTCGTATTCGGTCTGCTCTTCGTAGCCGTCTTCGCCTGGGCAGGCGAGGTCGAGCCGATGCAAGCCGCCGAGAGATGGTGGCCTTACCAAGCGATTCTGGCCAATGTCGCTACCTTCCTCGTGCTTCGGCGGCTGATCCGCAGGGAAGGCGGCAGCTTCCGAACGATATTCGGCTACGAGCGATGGACGATGAAGAGCACGCTGAAGCAATTCGGCTGGCTACTCATCGTGGGCTTCCTGTTGGGCGGCGTACCGCTCTACGTCTTCTCTTACCTGATTCTCGGATCTGCCGTGCCGCCGGAGCTTATGTTCCAGCCGCTCCCGGTATGGGCAGCCGTGCTAGCAGTCGTCATTTTCCCGCTGACGAACGGCCTCGTCGAGACGCCGACTTACATCGGCTACGCTTTCCCGCGGCTCAAGTCCGCAACGGGCAGCCTATGGGCGGCGGTGATGCTGGCCGGACTTCCGCTAGCTTTTCAACACGTGGCCTTGCCGCTCGTAACGGATGTGCCGTATATGGCTTGGCGCTTCGCATCCTTCATCCCGCTCGCACTTGCGCTCGGTTTCATCTACAACCGCACGAAAAAGCTGCTGCCGATCGCGATGGCGCACTATGTAATGGATCTGCAGCTGGCCGTAACGCTGCTAGCCTACTCCCTATAGCCAGGAGATGAATAATCATCATGAATACGGTATTGTTAAAGGTAAGCAATCTCTGCAGCTGCAAGGCGCCTCGCATTCATCACGCGCTGAACAAGATGGGGGTTGAGTCCGCCGCAAGCGTGCAGAAAGGCACCGTTAGCATGACCTATGACCCAGAGTCGCATTTATTCATCGAATTGCTAGAACTGATCGAGGAGCAAGGCTGTGCCGTTCAAAGGTTAGTCGCATCGAAGAGGAAGTGAGGAGGCCAACCATGAAACATTACATATGCACGACTTGCGGGACGCAATATGCGCCGTCAGCCTTGCCGCCGGAGCGGTGCTCGATCTGCGATGAAGAACGCCAATTCGTGAACCCGGACGGTCAGTCCTGGACGACACTCGAGGATCTGCGCGGCAGCAAGCATTATCGCAACGAGCTGGTTCAGCTGGAAGAAGGGCTGTACCGGTTAACGACCGTGCCCCGGTTCGCAATCGGGCAGAGCGCGTATATCCTGCGGACAGGCGGTTATACCCTGATGTGGGATTGCATCGCCTACTTCGACGAAGAGACGCTGGACATGCTTGCCGCTATCGGCGGCATCGACGCGATCGCGATCTCGCATCCGCACTACTATACGACATGCGTCGAATGGGCAGCGAGGCTGAATGTGCCGGTCTATCTGCATGAGGCCGACAGGCAGTGGTCGATGCGATTGGACGAGCGCATTGCGCATTGGCAAGGAGACCGCAAGGAGCTGGCTCCGGGTCTTGCGCTCTATAGGCTCGGCGGGCATTTCGACGGCGGAGCCGTGGCACACTGGGAACAGGGGAATAAGAGGAAGGGCCTGCTGCTGACCGGCGATATTATTCAGGTCGTGGAAGATCCGCGCTGGGTAAGCTTCATGTACAGCTATCCGAATCTGATTCCGCTGTCGGCTGCTAAGGTGGCAGCCATCGCCAATCGCGTCGAGGGGCTGAAGTTCGACCGGCTCTACAACGCTTTTGGCGGGGTCGTACACGAAGGGGCCTGCGAGACGGTCAGACGGTCGGCCGAGCGATATATCCGGGCACTAAAAGATTAGACGAGGAGGGGATGAGCACGTGCAGGAGTTATTCCCGGCTAAGGAGTCGGGACAGACGAAGCGCCGGATTCTTGAAGCGGCGATCGAGATGTTCTCGAAGAATGGCTATTCCGCTGTATCCGTCCGCGAGATTACGAAGCACGTCGGCATTAAGGAAAGCGCGCTGTACAATCATTACAAGACGAAAGACGAGATTCTTGAATCGATCTATGCGTTGTTCACGAGCATGCGGGAAGGGAACGGGTTCCCGAGCGATGAGCAATTGGAGGCCATGCTGGAGCAGACGGACGCGGAGACCTTCTTGAAGCAAGGGTTCGAGCAGTTCGTCCGTACGGTCGATAATCCGCTGCTCACCCAGATTTGGCGCATCTTGAATATCGAACAGTACCGCGATCAGCGGGCGAGGGAGCTCATTCTGACCCATATCTACAAGGGAACGATCGATTTTCTGGAACGCGCATTCGAGATTCTGCAGCGCGAGAAGAAGATCCAAGCTGCCTTCAGCGCACGTACGCTGGCGATCGAATATCAGTATCCGATCTTCGCGATGATGACCGAATACATGCTGCTGAAGTTCGATGACAAGGATACGAGCGAATTGCGAGCGCGTGTGGGGGAGCATATTCGCTATTTCACGGGAAGCGTGACAATGCTCAGATAAACCGAGACGGCGGCGTATCGTAAAATTTCTTGAACGCCTTGGAGAAGCTGTACGCATCCGGGTAGCCGAGCTGATCTGCAATCTCCTTGACCGAGTAGGAGCGCTTATACAGCAGTTCCCTGGCCTTGTGCATCCGGAGATGGTAAATGTATTGCCCAGGCGTCAGGCCGAGTGCGCGTTTGAAGTAGGCGATAAAATACTTCTCCGACATGCCGGCAAGCGTCGCGAGCTCGGGAATGCGCGGCGGACGGTGGAGCTGGTCGTTCATGCGCTGGAAGACGGGCTGCAGCGTCGTGATGTCGGCAGGCGGACCCGAAGCGCGCGGCAGCCTGAAGCTGCCCGTATAGCTGCCGGCAGCGTATGCCTGCAGGATGGCGGACAAGAGCAGCAGGAGCGCGCCTTTTAGCCGCATGGCAGACAGCGGGCCGCGGGTTTTGAACGACGGGTAGGCGAGCCGGAACAGCTCCGTCTCCTCCGCGATCATCTGTCCGGGCACGATGCCCGCGAGCGGGTACTCGTTCAAGATGGTTGGCCGCTCACCGAGATCGAAGTCGAAGTGGGTGAAAATAAAATGGCATCCGGCATCCGTCGTGAAGGCGCGATAGGGCTGATGGGGATAGAAGAAGACGACATCTCCCGGATGGGCGGTATATGCCTGGCCGTCGACGACGATCCTGACCTCGCCCGAGAGAACCTGCCAGAGATCATAGTCGCCGTGCTGCTTCGTCTCGGACCAGCCGCTGTCATGCTGTCCTTCGTGGCAGGCTCTGATCCGTACCGTAATCTGCTCCGACAGCGTGTTGAAGATATCCAGGTTACCCATCCTCGATTGCCTCCCCAAGAACTGACAATATTACATCTATACTATTATCCCGTTATATCGGTTGCAATCCATATGTTCAATAATCGTACTATATGACATCATTCGCTGACTTTCTAATATTCTCAGCGTCCGGCCGGATAGGTAGGATAGAGGAGTAGAGACCTTATCCAATCTAACGGAGGTTCGAATGATGACACAGATGAAACAGCCCCTTATGACCAGCCCGAAGGTCGTCGTCATCGGCGCGGGAAGCTTATTCTTCGGCAGGCAGTCGATCTGGCAGATGGTCAGCTCGCCTTATCTGAATCAAGGAACGTTGGCATTCGTGGACACGGATGAAGACCGGCTGCAGAAAATGGTGACGCTCGCGAAGAAAGTTGCGGCAGCGAATGGCGTAGCGCTGAAGGTCGAAGGCTCGACGGATCGCAGGGATGTGCTGAAGGATGCCGATTTCGTCGTGCTGAGCTTCGCGAAGGACACGGTCAAGTACCGGGATATCGATTGCCGAATTTCGGAGAAGTACGGCATTCGCATGTGCTCCGGCGACACGATCGGACCGGGCGGGATTTTCCGCGCGATGCGCGAGCTGCCTGTCATTATGGAATGCGCGCGCGATATCGAAGCGATCTGCCCGAATGCCTGGGTCATTAACTATATCAATCCGTCGGCCGTCAACGGCATCGCGCTCAGCCGCTACGCGCCGAAGCTGAAGAGCTTCGCGCTGTGCGACGGCTTGCACTTGCCGAAGATGAAGGATGAATTCGCGGTTCGCGCCGGGATCGTCGACGACGTGAAGGCCGTCACGCCTGAGATCGATGCCCGATTCGACTTGCGGATCGCCGGCGTGAACCATTTTACATGGATGCTTAAGGCTGCCTACGACGGGCGGGACGTCATGCCGGAGATCGGCGAGTCCATCCGGGTCGAAGCGGTGCGCTTGACGGATGGCGGCGACGTAGGCGCGAAAGCGCTGCACAATTCGGCCATCGGCTACGAGCTGTACCGGGCCTTCGGCTACGTGCCGACCTGCGTCGGCCATACGAAGGAATACGTTCGGTTCTGGCAAGGGATCGGGACGATGTCCGAGACGATTCCGCAGCTCTCGATCTGGTCCGCGCCGGAGCGCTATAAGCGCCATGAAGCGATGTGGGACGATGTCGATGCCTTCCTTACGGGCAAGCGGCCGATCGAGGAGTACATGACGGCTTACGGTCCGGACCACGCGACGGACATTATCGAGAGCATGGTCGGCGGTCTGGGCAAGCCGTTCTACATCAACACGATGAACGAAGGCGCCGTGACGAATATGGCGGACGATGCCTTCCTGGAGCTATGCTGCAAGCCGACGCTGGAAGGAATCGAACGGTTCCCGGTCGGCGAGATGCCGAAGGGGCTGCGGGGCATGCAGGAATTGGTGCTCGACACGCATGAGCTGACGGTCGAAGCGGTCATCGAGCAGAGCTTCGAGAAGCTGCGCCGGGCGATGCTGACCGATCCGCTGATCCAGTCCATCCATGACGCCGACGCGATCATCACGGAGCTGCTGGAGCTGGAACGCGACGCGATTCCTGCGGCTTGGTACGCGTAAGCAACCGCCGCCTTATAACATGCTAGGGCAAGGGCTTCAGCCGACGGCTGGAGTCCTTGTTCGGCTTCTGCGCATGCAAGGTGTGCAAGTTCCTCTCGATTATCCGTACCATTTCTATAATTCTAGTAATATTTCCAGAATTGGGAGGGGTGTATACTAGAAATGTAAGCGCTTCACAAATTTAATGAGGTTAAGGAGATGATGAATTGACGAGACGAGTATTGAGCATCTGTCTCACGGTCGCGATGGCGTTCACGCTGCTGAGCGGTACGCTCGCGCCGAAGCAAGCCAAGGCGGCACCTGTGCATGAGACGATGCGGGAGAAATGGAGGGAGATGTTGACCGGCGGCGATCTGGATACATCGGATCCGATCGTAGCAGCCAAGGCAGCCGACCTGGGTCAAGAAGCGTACGATCTGTGGCAGAGCATGGACAAGTCCCCGACGAGAACGTACTTATGGAGCGACAAGCCCAACATTAACAACTCGCGGCATATTCGCGACGTGTTCCTGCGGCTGAGAACGATGGCGCTTGCATATTCGACCGAGGGCGCGGTAACGAAGACCGCTACGCCGCAAGTGACGCTCTATCAGAATGCGACGCTCGGTACGGACATCGCGGAAGGGCTGCACTACTATCTCGAGACCCGCTACAATGCCACCAGGACGATTCCGTCATCCAGCGGCACGAGCTTGCAGTGGGATTGGGAGATGGGCATTCCGGTCCAGCTGAACGACGCGATGATGCTGATGTACGACCTGCTCGACGAAGAGACGATCGACCTCTACGTCGGGGCGATCGATCGGTTCGTGCCGATCGTGAAGCAGACTGGCGCCAACCGTGCATGGCGTGCGGTGAGCGTTGGAGCCCGGGGCATCATCGGCGAGGACGATGCCAAAATTGCTGCCGCGAGCGACGGGTTGAGCAACATCTTCGACTACGTCACGAACGGCGACGGCTTCTATGTGGACGGCTCGTTCATCCAGCACAGCACGATTTCCTACAACGGCGGTTATGGTCTCAGCCTGCTGGAGGTCGTCAGCCAGCTCCTATACATCTTGCGCGACACGCCATGGGAGCCGACCGACCCGGATTATGCCAACGTATGGCAATGGGTCTATAAGTCCTATCAGCCGCTCATCTACAAGGGCGCCATGATGGACATGGTTCGCGGCAGAGAGATCTCGCGATACACGGAAGAGGATCATGTCGTCGGACACCAAGCGATTCGAGGCATCCTGCGGCTTAGCGAAATCGCGCCAAGCGCAGATGCGCTGGCATTCAAGCGGATGGTTAAGGGCTGGATTCTGTCGGACAGCTATCGGAATTTCCTAGAGCACGCGCCGATCGCGTACATGACGCTGGCCGACGAGATTCTGTCCGACTCGTCGATCACGCCTGCCGATGACCTCGTGATGTACCAGCAATTCGCCGGCATGGACCGGGCCGTGCAGCATCGCCCGGATTATGCGCTCGGACTCGGGATGTTCTCGAGCCGGATCTCGGCCTACGAGGCGATCAATTCGGAGAATAATAGAGGCTGGTATACGGGAGCGGGAACGACGTATCTCTATAACGACGATCTTGAGCAGTATAGCGATCATTACTGGCCGACGGTCGATTCCCGCAGGCTTCCAGGCACGACCGTGCTGTCTCAGCAGCGCGTCCATGAACAAGGCAACAGCTCGAACCGCAACACGAAGAATTGGGTCGGAGGCACGGAGCTGCTCGGAACGTACGGCGTATCCGGCATGGATCTGGGCTACAAGGGGCAGACGCTCGGCGGCAAGAAATCCTACTTCATGTTCGATGACGAGCTTGTCGCGCTGGGTGCAGGCATCACGAGCACGGACGGGATCCCCGTCGAGACGATTGTGGAGAACCGCAAGCTGAGCGGGGCGGGGACGAATGCTTTTACCGTGAACGGTGCGGCACAGCTGCCCAACTTCGACTATTCGACGCTGACACAGATCAGCGAGGTGAGCAAAGAAGACTTTACGATTCCGTCGCCTCCTGCTGGGGAGACGATCGCAGATGCCCAATGGGCGCATCTCGCAGGTAACGTGGCAGGCGCGGATATCGGCTATTACTTCCCGGAGACGACCGACCTGAAGGCCGTCCGCAACACCAGGGAAGGCATCTGGAAAAAAATCAACGGGAACGGACCGGAAACAACGGAGATCAATCACTTCCTGACGATGTGGATGGATCACGGCACGAACCCGACGAATGCGGAGTACCAGTATGCGCTGCTGCCGAACAAGTCGAGCGCGCAAGTGAGCAGCTATGCCGCGAACCCGAACTTCGAGGTACTCGAGAACTCGACGAGCGTGCAAGCGGTTAAGGAGGACACGCTCGGCATCGTCGGCGCGAACTTCTGGACCGACGCAACGGAGACCGTGGACCTGATTACGGTGAACAAGAAGGCGTCCGTCATGACCAAGGAGACGGGCACGGCCAGCCTCGACGTGTCGGTATCCGACCCGACGCAGGCGAACACCGGCACGATCGTGGTCGAGCTGGACCGCACGGCCGACGCTTACACCGCCGATGCCGGCATCACGGTCAATCAGCTCGCGCCAACGATTATTTTCACGGTCAACACGAATCTCGCGAAGGGCAAGTCGTTCCATATCCAGTTCACCGACATCGGCCCTGGCGGCGGTACAGGCGGCAATCCCGATCCCGATCCCGAGCCTATCGAAGTAATCGTCGACAACGCGGATACGACCGGCGTCACGAAGGTCGGCACGTGGAAGCTGAACAACGATGAGACAGATCGTTACGGCGACAACTACCTGCATGACAATAACGACCCCGGCGGCAAGGGTTTATGGAGCGTGACGTTCACGCCGGATCTGCCGCAAGCCGGCACGTACGAGGTATCGATCATGTATGCCGACCACTTCAACCGCGCGACGGATGTGCCGGTGACGATCACGTTCGACGGCGGCACCGACTCGCATGAGATCGATCAGACAAGCGGAGGCGGCATCTGGCAGACGCTTGGCGAGTACGAGTTCGCTGCCGGTACATCAGGCTCTGTCACGGTCAGCAATGAAGGCACGACCAAGTATGTCGTCGCGGACGCGGTAAGGTTCGTCCTTATACCGGATGCGCCGATCCCTGATCCTATCATCATTGACAACATGGATACCGGTCCTCGGCCGTCTGGATGGAAGGTGTCATCGACGTTGAGCGACCGCTACGGCGAAAATTATTGGTATGACGGCTTCACCGGTCAAGGCACGAAAAGCGTGACGTTCACGGCGGATCTGCCGCTCCCTGGCACGTACAGAGTGTCCATGATGTGGTCGCAGCATGAGAATCGCGCGACGAACGTTCCGGTCGATATCGTCCATGCGAACGGCTCGGACGAAGAATTCGTCGATCAGTCCGAACCCGGCTCGGGCGGCGTATGGAACGTACTCGGCACGTATGAGTTCGGCGCGACCGGCACGGTGACGATTCGCAACGATAACGCGAACGGTCAAGTGGTTGCCGATGCCGTCATGTTCGAGTACATCCCGTAAGGGGAATCTCGTAAGCTCAATCGCATTGAGAATCGAAGAAGGAAGGCTCAAGCCCACGGCTTGAGCCTTTCTCTCCGAGAAGAGGGGATCGAGCAGCTATGGATCGAATAGGACGCCTCTAAAATTTGTACCATTTCTCTATTTTTGGTGATTTTTGAATGCGAAGGAGGGGCGTATACTAGTGGTGTAAGCGCTTAATCGTTAACGGGATTAAGTAGCGTTCGCGAGGATGAACGAGTAGCTCTCGGTCCCGGATCGAAGCTTGTTCGAATCTGAGCAGCAAGGAGGGTGAATGATGGAATTGGAGGCAAGGTACGAAGAGCGCGGATTGCGCACAGATTCAATAGAATTCGCATACCCGGAAATAGTCGAAGGAGGTTACCTTGCTCTGACGGCTATGCTAAAAGCGGACATCGTAGAACTGCTTCGGCCGATTATCGCGGAATTGACCGGCAAGCCGATCCTCAAGGAGGAGCTGCAGCCCGAGCAGGATATCCAGTCGGCAGGCATGGACGCCATGCTTATCATTCAGCTCGCCGCTCGGCTCGAACGATGCTACGCGATCGGGTTCGAGGACCATGAGCTTGCGATTCGGAATTTCGATACGATGGACGCCATCGCCGACCGCGTCCTGCAGAAGATTGGATTGCTCGCATAATGCCCGCCGCGCGGCTCATATGCGATGCTGCTGCCGGTATTCGGAAGGCGGCATCCGCAGCTTGGCGGCGAAGACGCGGCTCAGGTAGAAGCCGTTGCTGTAGCCGCATGCGAGCGCGATCTGCTCGATCGTCATCGCGGTGTGGGTCAAGTAGTGGCATACCTTATCGAGGCGGAGCGATTCGACATAGGCGGAGGGCGTCATGCCGTACGCCTGGCGGAAGCGCCTCGTCAGCTGCACGGGAGACATTCCCACAGCTTCCGCAACCGAGCCGACCGACAATGGCACGTCGCATGCGCTATCCAGCATGCGGCGTGCTTCTTCTATGCGAGGCTCGATATCGGCGAGGACATCGGGCGGGGCGTGCAGCGACTGCTCCAGGGCGTGGAGACGCAGCAGGTCGAGCAAGGCATGGCTCCGCCACAGCCGATAGGCTGCGTGCTGCGCATGAACGGGGGAGCGCAGCGATGACAGGGTCGAACGGTAGCGTTCGATTCCCGCGTATTCGAGACAGTAACCCTGCTGCGGGGCTCTCGACGCAAGCATCTTGCCTTGTTCATCCAGCCAGTGGAACAGGAAATAATGGAACGTAATCGGCTGCTCCGTCCGCCGTCGGAACGGGATGCCGGGCGGGCATAAGACGAGCTGCCCTGCCGCAGCAGTACCCTCTTCATCCCCGATGGCATACGCGAATTCCCCCTCTTCCACCGCGAAGGCTGCCCACTGCTCATAGGTATCGACTGCCACCTCGAAGCGAGGCTTTCGCTCGTAATAATGATGCCGCACGACTAGGATCGAATGCTCCCACGGAGAGGGTAACGCCATAAGCTTTTCACCCCATCAAATGAAATAAAGTATATGCTAATTAGAATTATAGTGCATGGTAACGGCGAATAACACCCCTCTATAATGATAGTAAATGAATGGAGGAGGAACTACGATGAACATTGTTGAACCAGCAAGAGCAATACCAGTCTATCATGAAGCGGACATCTGCGTGCTCGGAGGCAGCTGTACCGGCGTCTTCGCTGCGGTGCGCGCGGCCCGGCTCGGCGCGAAGGTCGTCATCGTCGAGAAGCAGAACGCCTTCGGCGGCGTCGCGACGTCGGGCCTCGTGAACATCTGGCATTCGCTGTTCAATACCGAATTCGACAAGCAGATCATTGCGGGGCTGACCTGGGAGACGATCGAACGCCTGCAGCGGCTGGGGGCCGTGAAGGCGGAGCAGAAGAGCCATTCCGTCGGCTACGTGCTGAATACCGAGGAGTTGAAGATCGAGCTAGATCAACTGATCGTGGAGAACAAGGTCAAGGCTTACCTGCACACCGCATTCGTTGCGCCATACGTAGAGGATGGGGAGCTGCAAGCCGTAATCGTGGAGAATAAGTCCGGCAGAGGCGCGATCCGCGCGCGCGTCTTCATCGATGCGACCGGGGACGGCGACTTATGCGCGAGACTTCATCTGGATCATCGCGTCTCTTCGCATTTCCAGCCGTCAACGACCTGTGCCAAGATCAGCGGCTGGGGCGACAGCTTCGAGACCCAGGATGACGTAACGGGCAATGATCGGCTGGTCGGGCTCGACCTGCAGGAAGCGCGGCTCACGTATCGCGACGAATTCCAACTGCCGGAAGGCTTCGGCTGGGGCAGGCATGTGCCGGGAACGAAGGATGTGTACATGTATGCGGGCACGAGGGTCTACCATGCGAACAGCGCGGACGGCGAGCAGCTGACGCATGCCGAGATGGAAGGCCGCAGGCAGGTTCGGGCGATCATGGATCTGATCCGGAAGCACGGACCCGAGAATCGGTTGGCTCTCGTCTCGTTGCCGTCCTATATCGGAACGCGCGAGACGCGCCATATCGACTGCTTGTACAGGCTGGCCGGCGAAGAGGTGCTGCTCGGCCGTTCCTTCGACGACGCAATCGCCTACGGAAGCTACCGCGTCGATATCCATCATCAGGACAAGCCGGGACTGACGTTCAAGTATCTCGACGGCGTCCGCGTCTACGTGCGCCCGGGACATCCGAATGTAATCGATAGATGGCGGGATGAACTGCCCGAGAACCCGACGTATTATCAGATTCCGTACCGCAGCCTGCTGCCGAAGGGGCCTTACGCGAATGTCATCGTGGCCGGCCGGATGATCGACGTCGACGATGAAGCGTTCGGGGGCGTGCGCGTCATGGTCAACATGAACCAGACGGGCGAAGCCGCGGGCGTTGCCGCTTATCTGGCGCTGCACCAATCCCGATCGGTGCGGGATGTCGAAGCTGCCGAGCTGCGAAGCAAGCTGCATGCAGGCGGATCGATCATGCTATAATCGCACTGACAACGATGCGCGAGTACACCATGAGTCAAGAGGTCATGGGGAGGGTGTAATCGATGAAGGTTCTCATAATCGAGGACGAACCGCAGGCGCTCGAAGGCTTGCGGCGGATGATGGATCAATTGGACGCAAGAATCGAGCAAGCCTTCTTCTGCGACCATGCGGCAGAGGCGATGACGGTCATGGAAGAGCATCGGCCGGAGCTGATCGTGACGGATATCATCCTGCCCGACTCGACCGGATTGGATCTGCTCGAACAGGCGCGGATCGCGGACTATGCGCCTAAGGTCATTATCGTAAGCGGGTTCGATGACTTCGAATACGCGAAGCGCGGGATGAAGCTGGGCGCCGTCGACTATTTCCTGAAGCCGTTCGACACGGAGCAGTTCTGCCAGAAGATCAAGGATTGCATCGCATGGATCGAGGAAGAGCAACAAGAGCGGATGGAGCATGAGCGGGCCGTCGAGCTGGCGCATCTCGGCACGCGCTCGATGCGCGATATATTCCTGCTCGGGTTGTGCATGCAGCCCTCCTATCTGCAGGAGCATATTCTGCACCGGCTGCGAACCTGGGGCCTTACATGGATGGCCGAGAGTCCGTACACGATCATTGCGCTCACCGCGCGGACGCTTGCCGCAGAGCTGTCCGAGCAGGAAGAGGAGCTGCAATCATTCGCGACAGGCAATATCCTCGAGGAGCTGCTCGAGGATTATGCGCCTGCCGTTACGTTCAAGAATGCGAAGAAATATTGGGTGATCGTGACACCGCATGCCGTGAATGAAGAGATGCTCGGCACGCTCGTCGCCGTCATACGACGCTACCAGAAGGTAGAAGCGAGGATCGGCATCAGCGAGCGCATGAACGGCTTCCAGGGGCTGAATACCGCGTATCGGCAAGCGATGGATTGCTTGCGCGCCGCGCTGCTCTCGAGCAACGAGCAGTGGGTGAGCTATGAGCAGCTGAAGCCCCATCTGATGGATATGGAGCAGGATATTACCGCCTTCATGGCGGCGGCCATTCGGGCCGGCGACGAGGAGGTGATCCGGGAAGCCGCAGTCATGTACGTCAGGAGCTTGGTGATCAAGGGCAATGCGGTGAGACCTGCCGATATCTCGCAGCGCTGCATGGATTGGATCATGGAGCTGCAGAACCTGCTGCGCAAGGCTGACAGCAGCGCAGCCGAGATCGGCGAGATTCCGGTGGCGCTGTGGGACGAGCTGGACGGCTGCAAATCGATGGACGACGTCAGCTGGTCGCTTGCGCGTTATTACACGGGACTGGCCTGGCAGCTCAAGGGCGTGAACAAAAATTCGATTATCGAGCAGGCGCTGAAGGTCATCCATGCCGGCTACACGCGCGAGCTGAAGCTGCAGGATCTGGCCGATGGTCTGTCGCTGCATCCCGTCTGGCTCAGCCAGCTGTTCAAGAAGGAAGTCGGCACCAACTTCCTGGATTATGTCACGGATCTGCGCATACAGAAGGCCAAGGATCTGCTGCGCCAATCGAACAACAAAATCTATGAGATCGCGGCGTCGGTCGGCTATCAAGACGTCCACCACTTCGGTCGCCTGTTCAAGAAGAAGACAGGCGTCACCCCGAAGGAGTATCGATACGGCAAATGAAAATGATCCGGAGTTTGTGGAAGCGGTCGACGTTGTTCACGAAGCTGCTGTTCGTCCTGGTCGTGACGGTATCGCTGCCCATCGCGGTGCTGGGCTATGTCTCGTACGAGCGATCCAAGGATCAGATCGAGGAAGTCGCGAACGTATTCCTAGCCGATAACGTGAACCAGAACAGGCAGCGCATGGAGCGTTTTCTCCGCGAGGCGGAGACGCGCTCCGAGGCGGTCATCGCGTCGGAGGAGCTGCAGGAGCTGCTCGAGAGCCCGCCGCCGAATATCGTCACGGAAGAGCTCGAATTCATCCGCACGATGAACGGCCTGATTTCCGAATTGAGGGGCCCGTTCGAGCTGTACATTTTTCCGAAGGCGTATGATCAATACCCGAACTACAACAACCTGATGCAGTATCGGCAGGTGAACCCCTCCGAAGCGATGTTCGCCGAAGCCGCGAGGCTGGAGGGCAAGGGGTACTGGACGCATGAGTGGAACAAGCAATGGCAGGCGCCGGACTTCATCTACGTGCGCCAGATCCGCTCGCTGGACGTGTTCGCGCCGGTAGGCGTCATGGCGATTCGCGTCCCGCACTTCATGATCCGCTCCGAGCTCGTCGGGCCAACCCTCTATCCGCAGGCTGAACTGATCATTACGGATGAGGAGGGGCGGATTCTGTCGCATCCGTCTGCAACGGAGTATGGCAAGCGCTCGATGATCAGCCGCGGTGTAAGCGATTACCTGCACGCCTCGCACGCGCTGTCGGCAGAGGGCTGGGACCTCTCCATCATGCTGAAGCGGGACGTCATCACGGCATCGCTCGGCGAAGTGAAGCGGTTCTCGCTGTGGATCGTCGTGATCAGCTTATTCGCCATAACCGTGCTCTTGTACGTCATTGCGCGGACTTTCACGAACCCGATTAAGCTGATTCTGCGTTATATGAAGCGGGTACAGCTCGGTCAACTGGAGTCGATCCCGGATCAGGAGCGGTACGATGAGATCGGGCAATGGATGAAGGGGTATAACGCGATGATCGGCAGCTTGCTGGAGCAGATGGATACGATCCGGCACATGGAGCGCGAGCGGCAGGACCTGGAGCGGCAGATGCTGATGCTGCAGATCAATCCGCATTTTCTGTACAACACGCTGGATTCGATCAAGTGGAAGGCGCAGAAGCTGCAGGAGCCCGGCATTGCCGAGATGGTAACGCGGCTGGCAAGCATGTTCCGGTTCACGCTCGGCGACGGAGACGGCTGGACAACGGTGGAGCGGGAGATCGAGCATGTGAAAAATTATGTCGCGATCGAGCAACTGCGCAATCCGGGGCAATTCCGCGTGCTGTATCATGTCCAGTCGGAGCTATACGGCACGGGCATGTTACAGCTCATGCTGCAGCCGCTCGTCGAGAACGCGATTCGGCACGGAATGGGCAAGCGCAAGGAGAAGAACGGCAAGATCATCGTATCGGCGTACAGGACGGACGAGGGAGACATGGCCTTCACGGTCGAAGACAACGGGCCCGGCGCGCAGACGGCGCAGACGTCAAGCGGCATCGGCATCAGCAACGTGGAGCGGAGGCTCGTCCTGCATTTCGGAGAAGCGTACAAGCTTCGGATCGATTCTTCCGAGCAGGGCTTCAAGGTTACGCTGCGGCATCCCGTGCGAGAGCGGGAGTCCGGGTCTGGCAATACGCTAAGAATACACCCATAAAGCTTAAGAATACCCCGTATTTTCCCAGGAAAATACGGGGTATTCTTGTGTTACAGACGGAGATACCTTACCCGCAAAGGAGAAATCGCATGAAAAACCAGATTGAGCTGCAACCGGGCACGCCGCCGCAGGCGAGCGGCATGGTCGGCGCGATCGGTCTCTGGCTGGCCGCGAAGGGCGCCCTGTTATGGAAACATCGTATCCTGTACCTGATGCTGCTGCCCGGATTGATCTATTACATCCTGTACCGCTACGCGCCGATGGCCGGCGCGATTATCGCCTTCAAAGATTTCAACGTGCTGAAGGGGATATTCGATAGTCCATGGGCAGATCCGTGGTACAAGCATTTTCAAGCGTTCTATGAATCGCCCTACTTCTATCAGATTCTGACCAACACGTTCCTGATCAGCTTCTACAAGCTGCTGTTCGGCATGCTGCCCGGCATTCTGCTGGCCGTGCTGCTGAACGAAGTCCGCGTGCAGGTGTTCCGCAGAGTCGTGCAGACGGTCACGTATCTGCCGCACTTCCTCTCTTGGGTTATCATCTACGGCATTTCGCTGTCGATGCTCTCCGAGACGACCGGGCTCATCAACATGTGGATCAAGGAAAGCGTCGGGCACAGCATTCCGTTCCTCACGTCGACGGAATGGTTCCGCAGCATCCTGGTCGGCACGGAGATCTGGAAGGATACCGGCTGGAGCGCGATCATCTACCTCGCCGCCATCGCGGGCATCGACCCGTCGCTCTATGAAGCTGCGAGAGTAGACGGCGCGGGACGCATCCGCAGCATCTGGCACGTGACGCTGCCGGGCATCCGCAGCGTGATTATCCTGCTCCTCATCCTCAAGCTGGGCCATATGCTCGACGCCGGCTTCGACCAGATTTACATCATGTACAACATTCACGTCTATCCGGTCGCGGACATTATTGACACCTGGGTGTTCCGAACCGGTCTCGAAGAACTGAATTTCAGCTTGGCCTCGGCCGTGGGACTGTTCAAGTCGGTCGTCGGATTCGTGCTCGTCGTCATTGCCAATCACATCGCGAAGCGCTGGGGGGAACAGGTATGGTAACCGGATGGAACGACAGAGTGTTCAACGCCGTCAATATCGTCTTCCTCAGCCTTGTCGTCCTGACCGTCGTGTTCCCGCTCCTGTATGTCGTGTCCGTATCGCTGACGCCTTACAGCGAAGTGCTGAAGAACGGGGGGTTCGTCGTATTCCCCCGGTCGATCACCTTCGAGTCGTATGCGGCTTTCCTGAACGATTCCTTGATCCCGAGAGCCTTCGGCGTGACGTTCTTCATCACGATCGTCGGCACGGTGCTCAATCTGATCCTGACCGCATGGATGGCCTATCCGCTCAGCAAGCCTTATCTGCCTGGCCGGACGCTGCTGCTATTCCTGGTCGCCTTCACCCTCCTCTTCAACGGAGGCGTCGTGCCGACCTACCTGGTCGTCAAGATGACGGGGCTCGTGAACTCGGTATGGTCCATGATTCTGCCGAGCATCGTATGGTCGTTCAACCTGTTGATCATGAAGACGTTCTTCGAGAATTTGCCGCGCGAATTGGACGAAGCGGCTCGCATCGACGGTGCGGGCGAGCTGCGCATTCTGGCCACGATCGTACTGCCGCTCTCCATGCCGGTGATGGCCACCGTAGGCTTGTTCTATGCGGTCGGGCATTGGAATGAATTTTTCCAAGCGATCATGTACATCAACGACACCGACAAGTATCCGCTTCAGGTCATCCTGCGGAACATCCTCGCCAGCGCGATGATGCCGCCGATGGACGCGGAGGACGTCCTGCCTTCCGAATCGATGCAGATGGCAGCGGTCGTGCTGTCCGCGCTGCCGATTATCGTTGTTTACCCTTTCTTCCAGAAGTATTTCACGCAAGGGATGCTCCTGGGCTCCGTGAAGGGTTAACATATATTATATCGAGATAAAGCGAGGGGAAAGTCTATGAGAAGAGGGAAGGTAAGCCTGCTAGCATTATTGCTGGCGATCACTACGGTACTATCCGCATGCGGTTCCGGCGGGAACAGCAGCAACAACCAAGCGGCACCGGCCAATCAAGAGGGCAAGGCGGCAAGCGGCAATAACGGGGCGTCCGCGTCGACCGAGCCTGTCGCGCTCACCTTATTCGCTTCCGGCACGGGCATGCCGGCAGCGAACGAAGATTTCATCCTCAGCGAGCTGAACGAGCGGCTGAACATGGATCTGACCTTCAATATCGTGGCAACGGATTACGAGCAGCAGCTCAACGTGAAGATCGCGGGCGGCTCGACGCCGGATATTTTTGCCGTATCGAAGCCGCTGCTTGAGAACTATGCGAAGCAAGGCCTGCTGCTCAATCTGGACGATTACCTGGACAAGATGCCGAACGTGAAGGCGAAGCTGTCCGCGGATGACCTCAATAAGGGCAAAATCGACGGTGTGCAGTATGCCATTCCTAAGCGGGCCTACCTGCCGATGTCGACGTACTGGATCCGCAAGGATTGGCTGGATGCCTTGAAGCTGGAAGCGCCGAAGACGGTAGAGGATTTCAAGGCCGTCGCGAAGGCGTTCACGGAGAACGATCCGGACGGCAACGGCAAGAAGGATACGTATGGCATCACCGGCAGCGGAATCGGCAGCGCCGATGCCGTGAACGCGCCGGCTACGTTCGACCCTGTATTCTCCGCATTCGGAGCGGCTACGCCAGGCCGGTTCCAAGTTGCGGATGGCAAGGCTGCCTATTCGACCGCTCTGCCAGGCATGAAGGAAGCGATCGCCTATATCCAAGAGCTGGTCACGGCCGGCTATGTCGATCCCGAATTCATGACGAACAAGGGACTGAAGCATCAGGAGAAAGCGTTCATGGGGCAGGCCGGCATCGTCTACCTGAACTGGGGCGAGATGGTCAAGGACAATTACATCGAGCAGTACAAGGCCATTAATCCGAAGGCCGAATGGATTCAGCTGCCTGCGCTTACCGGTCCTGGCGGCACGTACCAAGGCAACTTCGACATCGGCAGCACGGGCGGCCGTTATGCCCTGCCGGTGACGCTGGCCGATCAGCCGGAGAAGCTGGAGAAGGCGCTGGAATATATCAACTACATCACGGGCGACGAAGGCGGACATCTCGTCATGTACGGAATCGAAGGCGAGCACTACAACCTTGAGGGCGGGAAAATCGTTCCGACGGACCGCAGCTCCGAGACGAGTTACGCGTTCAATCACCAGTTGACGGGCCGCGACGAGCTGAACTACCTGCGCACGAAGTTCGACAAGCAGCAATCTTACGTTAATTTTGCGGCCGAAGAGCCGAGAATCGAAGTATACAACGAATTCGTTCCGATCCCGGACGGCGTGTCGGTGAACGACAAGAACCGCTACGAGCTGGAAGAGATCACGAAGTTCGTCTACGGCAAGCGTCCGCTGAGCGAGTATGATGCATTCGTCGAGAAGCTGATGAACGATTACAAAGTATCGGCGTACCTGGAACAGGCAGCCGTTACGATGAAGGAGCTGGGTTACCTGCAGTAGGAAGCTCGAAGGGGTACGACCGACAGCAAGCCGGGCGTACCCCTTCTCTTCACATAAAATCAAAGCATGAATGGAGGAAGATGATGGACAGGTCGAAGAGCTGGAGCAGGCAGAGAAGTTCGACGGTCTGCGGGCGAAGTGACGAGAATGGCGCTCGGCTATGCGGTGAAGGACTCCTCGCTGGAGAACAATGCACAGCTGCGAGACGATCTGGTCGATGCGATGAATTGGATGAATGCCAATCGGTACAACACGACCGCGCCGTCATCCGGCGAGTGGGAGCGGACCGTCAGAACGGGTGTCTGACGGTCCTTCTTCCTGCTTAACCCGACCGATCACCAACGGGGCGCCTGAACGAAGGCGAAAAACCACACTCGTTCGCCGGAACTGCCGCTGCGGGGCGGAACGAATGCGAAAAACCGCACTCGTTCGCCAGAACTGCCGCTGCGGGGCGGAACGAATGCGAAAAACCGCACTCGTTCGCCGGAACTGCCGCTGCGGGGCGGAACGAATGCGAAAAACCGCACTCGTTCGCCGGAACTGCCGCTGCGAGGCAGAACGAAGGCGAAAAACCGTACTCGTTCGATGTGCTCACATACTAACTCGCAATTTGCGCGTCCGGGTTGACAGGTTATGGTAACATGGTGACTATCGAGCTACAGTCAGCCACAGGGGGGATCCAAGCATGCAATCCGCCATCGGCAAGCGTAAGGCCGCCTATCTGCCGCTTCGCACCAAGTTCATCCTGCTGTTCTGCCTCATGATTACGATTCCGTTCCTCGTGATCGGCACGATCACGTACCGCAAGTACTCGGACAACGTCGAGCGGAACACGATGGAACTGACGAACGATATCGTGAGCCAGATCAATATCAACCTTGACCGGTACGTGAAGGAGATTGAGCGGTTGACGCTGATGCCCCTATACGACGAGTCCGTGATGGCGATCTTGAAGCAGCACAGCGGACCCGGCGGGGAGCAGCTCTATCTGACGACGGAGGAGACGACGAAGATGAATCTGTTCATCTCGTCGCTCGTCTTCGACCGTTCCGAGATCGAGAGCGTCCTGATCTTCACGAACGACGGCAGCATCTTCAGCAATCTGGACCAGAGCGTTCGCAAAAATTGGGAGGTTCGGAACTCCGCTTGGATGACACCGGTGAAGGAACAGGATGGCGGACTGACGATTATTCCCCGGCATCATGCCCGCTATTATACTGCGCCCGATAAGGAGGTCGTCTCGATCGCGCGCGTCATCCGGGAGCCTTATTCGAACCGGATGCTGGGCATCGTTAAGGTCGACCTAACGAACAAGGGATTCGAGACGATGCTCTCGTCGGTCAGCGTGAACGGCAGTCAGCTGTACATCACGGACCGAAACGGCGAGCTGATCTATGCGAACGAGTCCGCAAGGAGCGGCGATATCAATCGATCGGACTATATTCAGGCGCATGCGATCTCCGATTATACGGGAATGGAAGTAACGGCGCTCATCCCCCGGGACGCGCTGCGGGAGGATGCGAGGGAGATTTCGCGTTTCACGTTGATCATCTCCATGCTCGGATTGCTATTCGCGTATATGGTCGCGGTCTTCTCCTCCAATCGGCTGGTCCGTCCGATCGCGCACTTGCACAGCAAGATGAGGCAGGTGCAGCGAGGGCTGTTCAACGAAAGGGCCACCGTGACGACGCATGACGAGATCGGCCAACTAACGGAAGGCTTCAATACGATGATCGGAGAGATCGAGCGGCTCGTGCGGGAAGTGTACGAGACAAGGCTTCGGGAGCGCGAAGCGGAGCTGTCCGCTCTGCAGAGCCAGATTCACCCGCACTTCCTGTACAACACGCTGGAGATGATGAACATGCTCGCCCTTCAGGGCAACAGGATGCAGCTGTCCGACATTGTCACGAACCTAGGCAGGCTGCTCCGCTACACGGTCGATCGTCAGGAACAGCGGGTCTACCTGCAGGACGAGGTTCGATTCGTAGAAGCCTACCTGCAGATTCAAGGCATGCGGCTCGGCAGCCGCCTGCATGCGGAGGTCCGAGTCGACTCTTCTTACGATTATTGTCAGGTGCCGAAGCTAATTCTGCAGCCGCTCGTGGAGAACGTGATCGAACATGCCTTGGGTGAAGGCACGGTCAGCATGAAGCTGGCCGCTCGCGTGGAGCAGGATGATCTGATCTTGACCGTGAGCGATAATGGCGCGGGAATGACCCTCGAGCAGATGGATCGTCTCGAGCAATCATGGAATGCGCGGAATCAAGACAGGCGGGAGGAGGAAGACAGTCAAGTCTCGTTCGGCATAATCAAGAAGGGCTTCGCGCTGCGCAACGTTCATCAGCGAATCCGGCTCCTGTACGGGGAGCCCTACGGGCTGACATTGGACAGATACGTGGAGCTGGGGTCGTCCTTCGTGATACGACTACCAATTCATTGGGGGGCTTAACATGCACAAGCTGTTCCTTGTCGAAGACGAGGCGATTATTCGAGCAGGCTTGAAGCAGCTGATCGAAGAAGTAATCGGCGGTTATCAGATCGTCGGGGAAGCGGCGAACGGCAAGCAGGCGCTGGAGGCGCTGAAGGGAACGCAGCCGGATCTCTTAATCACGGATATTCGGATGAACGAGATGAACGGGATCGACATGGTAGGACGGATACGGGACCATCAGCCTGACCTCCCGATCATCATCCTAAGCGGCTATGCCGAATTCGAGTACGCGAAGCAGGCGCTGCGTTACGGTATCAGCGATTATCTGCTGAAGCCGGTCGATCGCATCGAGCTCACGCAGGCGCTGGATAAGATCAAGCGCAAGCTGGAGACGTCGTCCCTCGCGTCCGAGACGGCGGACGAGGAAGAGGGGCAATCGGGCAGGCAGCTCATTCGCAAGGTCAAGGAACTGGTTGCGGAACGTCTCGATCAGGAGATTTCGCTCCAGTACATGGCGGATCAAGTGCATCTGAATCACCAATATCTGTCCGTTCTCTTCAAGTCGGAGACCGGACAGAACTTCTCGGACTACGTCACTGTTTCCAGAATGAACAAGGCGAAGCAGCTGCTGAAGGATACGAATCTCAAAATATACGAAATCGCGGCATTATCCGGCTATATGAGCGCCAAGCACTTCATGGCGGTATTCAAGGATACGGTCGGCATGACGCCGTCGCAGTACCGAAATCAGCCGTAACGAATACCTCGATTTCCCATACCTTTTCTCGATTTCATGTGATTTTTTCGAGTGGGGTATTTTTCTATACTTAGATCTGTAAGCGCTTCACATACCATAGAACCGAGAGGGGACAACGACAACGCATGAAGAAGACATACGCGCTGCTGGTGACGATGCTGCTCGTCATCGCCGTGATCGCGGGCTGCGCCTCGAGCACGAACACGAACACGAATTCGAATGCGAACGGCAATTCGAATGCCGCTCCATCGAACGGAGGCAAGGAAGCCGGCACGAACGAAGGTGCAGACAACAAGCAAGAAGAGAAGAAGCCCGTGAAGCTGCAATTCAGCATCTGGGGCAATGACGCGCACAAAGCGATGTACGAGGAACTCATTGTCGAATACAAGAAGACGAATCCGCATGTGGACGTGGAGATCATCACCATTCCGTTCGCCGATTACCAGCAGAAGCTTAGCATCATGCTGGCATCCAAGACGGGACCTGACGTTGGATGGCTGGCAGAGCGGATGATTCCGCAATTCCTGGAGTCGGGACAGTTGGTCGACATTGCATCGGACGTGAAGGGCGACGGTGCGTATGCGTTCGACGACATCTACCCGTCCACGCTCGATATTTTCACCGAAGGCGACAAGCTCTACGGCATCCCGTTCTCGACGCCGCCGAGTCTGCTCTACTACAACAAGACGCTGTTCAAGGAGAAGGGGCTGAAGACGCCTTCCGAGCTCTATGCGGAAGGGAAATGGAACTACGAGGAATTCTTGAAGGCTGCCAAGGCAATCACGGATCCGAGCAAAGGCATCTACGGCGTCAAGCTGATTCGCGAATGGAAGAACTGGGCGGATGCGCTGCTGCCGTTGTTCTGGGCGCACGGCACCGACGTCTTCAATGCGGACGGCACGGCATTCGCGCTTAACTCGCCGGAAGGCCAAGCAGCGCTGCAGCTATACAACGACATGATCTTCAAGGACAAGGTTCATCCGAAGCCTGGCGACGAGATCGCGTTCGATGCCGGCAAGCTCGGGATGTTCACGGACCGCTACAGCTACGTGTCCAAGGCAAGAGCGGTCACGGACTTCGAATGGGATATCGCGCCGCTGCCGAGCGGCACGCACGGTAGAGGCACATCGCTCGGATACGCCGGCTACTCGATGTTCGAGACAGAGCATCCCGAAGAGGCTGCCGCATTCCTGAAATTCGTTACGAATGCACAGTCGATGGGCGTCACTTCCCAGTTCTTCGTTCCGTCCCGCAAGTCGGTGCTGGAATCCGACGTGTTCAAGAAGTCGGCGCCTCTGCCGACGCCGGAGAGCATTCAAGTGGCAGTGCTCGATCAGATGGGCGAAGCCCGAATCGCGCCGGGTCACCCGAACTGGCAGCAGATCGACGTGAAGATGCAGACGCTGCTCGATTACCTGTATACGCAGAGCGAATCGGTCGAAGAAGTATTGAAGCGGATGGAGGCGGAAGTGAATCCGCTCATGAAGAAGTAGTACGGCATCTAGAATAGCCTTGCGGAAGCGGCCGGCTGAGGATGACTCTCCCGGCCGTTCTTCGCAAAAGGAGCGATAGAGAAACATGCTGCGTAATGAAAAATGGTATGCCTACCTGTTCATCAGTCCCATGGTGCTCGGCTTCGTGCTCTTCCTGCTCGGTCCGATCGTGATGGCCTTCGTCATGAGCTTCACGGATTGGTCCTTGTTCCGGGATCCCGCCTTCATCGGGCTGGGCAACTACAAGACCGCGTTCACGGAAGATCCGGTGTTCTGGAAGACCGTAGGGAACACCTTGTATTTCTCGGCAGGATTAGTCCCGCTTAACCTGATGATGGCTCTCGGACTGGCATTGCTGCTCAAGAACAAGATTCCGGGCATCGGATTTTTCCGGACTGCGATCTTCACGCCTGTCGTCACGTCGCTGGTCGTCTGGGCCATCGTGTTCAAATATATTTTCGCCACGGATGCGGGCATGATCAATCAGCTGCTCCGGATGCTGGGCATTGAAGGGCCGGCTTGGCTCTACAATATGGAGCTGGCGATGCCCGTCGTCATCGTCGTGAGCGTGCTGAAGAATGTCGGCCTGAATATGGTGATCTTCCTGGCAGCCCTGCACGATGTGCCGAAAATGTACTACGAAGCAGCCGAACTGGACGGTGCTTCCAAACGGCAGATGCTGACGCACGTCACGCTGCCGATGATCTCGCCTTCGGTGTTCCTGGCGCTGATGCTGACGCTGATCGGCTCGCTGAAGGTATTCGGCCAGATTTATGTCATGACCGGCGGAGGTCCGGGTACGAGCACCTATGTGCTGGTCTACTACATCTATCAACAGGCGTTCAAGCTGTATGAGCTCGGGTATGCCTCGGCCATCGCGTTCATTCTGTTCTTCATCGTGCTCGTGCTGACGCTGGTGCAATGGAGCGTACGAAAGAGGTGGGTGCATCATGAGCAATAACCGTAACCTTAGCAGACAACGAAGCCCCGGTGCTGCAGTCTTTACGTATCTGCTGCTGACCGTCGTGACGGCGATCGTCCTCATCCCGTTCTTCTGGATGGTCACGACGTCACTTAAGCATCAGTCCAAGATCTTTCTCTTCCCGCCGCAATGGCTGCCAAGTCCGATCGTGTGGGAGAACTACGTGGAAGTGTTCACCAGACAGCCGTTCCACCTCTACATGTTCAACAGCACGTACATTGCGGTGCTGGTGACGGTCGGCACCTGCCTGTTCGCGGCACTAGCGGGTTACACGTTCGCCAAGCTGCGATTCCCGTTCAAGAATACGATCTTCCTCATCCTGCTATCCAGCATGATGATCCCGACCGAGGTCACGGCAATCCCGTTGTTCCAATGGATGTCCATGCTCGGGCTGGTCAATACGCATTTCCCGCTCATCGTGCCGCCGATGCTCGGCGCCTACGGCATGTTCGGCGTCTTCCTGCTCCGGCAGTTCTTCATTACGGTGCCGTCCGACCTGGACGAGGCAGCCAAGATCGACGGCTGCACGCCGTGGACGACCTTCGTGCGCATCATGCTTCCGCTCTGCGTTCCGGCGCTTGCGACGCTGTGCATCTTCGTGTTCTTGCATAGCTGGAACGAATTTTTCGAACCGCTGATCTATTTGAGCTCGAGCCATCTCTATACGCTGCCGCTGGCGCTGTCGCTCTTCACCGACCAGAGCGGCACGGAATGGCATCTGCTCATGGCGGCATCCGTCATCACGACGCTTCCGCTGCTCATCGTCTTCTTCTTCGCCCAGCAGAAGTTCATCGAGGGGGTTGCGATGACCGGCTTGAAATAAGCATGGGATGCAAGAGGGGTGCCTGACTTGCGGGCATTCCCTTGATCATCCGCAAATTACCCAAATGAAAGGTGTGTGCATGATGAAAAAGCTTGGTTCGAAATTGGCTTCCATTATTATCGCGGCAGCATTGTTGATCGTTGTTCTCCTCCCCGCGTCTCCTGCCCCTGCGTCTGCCCTGGCGGGCTTTCCGACGTTCACGCATCAAGGCATTATCGTCAATCCGCCGGATCTGAATTTCAACCCGACAGGCGAATATATCTTCCCGACGATCATCCGGGCGTCCGATTATGTCGCGAACCCGCTTGCGAATTATTACCTGTACGCGGCGCCGCATAATTCCGCCGGATCGGCGCTTAACGGCATCGCGCTGTTCTATGCCGACACGCCGGACGGGCCGTGGACAGAGTACGCCGGCAACCCGGTCGTGCCGAACGATTGGCCGCCGTATCATGGGTGGATCAATCATGTCTCCTCGCCGCATGTCATCTGGAACGAAGACGCTGAGCAGTTCTATATGTACTATCACGGCGGCAACACGATCACGCGGCTGGCGACTTCGACGGACGGGATCAACTGGGTGCATCACGGTCCGGTCGTGACGACGGCGGACTTTACCGGGATAAGCGAAGCCTCTTACGCGCGGGTGTTCGAGTACAAGATTCCGTCCAAGAACAACAAGTACATTATGATGCTGATGGGCAATAACGGCGGTACCCGCAAAATTTATCTCGCATGGTCCAACGACGGGCTGAACTGGACGACGCAGAATACGCCGCTTATTTCGCCGGGATCGGGCGAAGGCGGCCAAATATCGGCGCCGACCTATTTTCCGTGGAACGGCAATCACTACGTCGTATATCACAGCGGCTCCGGCAACATCCATGTGACGGAGGTCGGGGCGGAATTCAACCTGGAGAACCATCTAGGAGTGCTCTACGATTCGACTTCCGGCGCGCCTGATGAGGGCCGGGCGGCTTCGCCGACTTTCTATACGACAGGCACGAAGATGTACATGTTCTACGAGCAGGGCGATCGCTTGGGGGCCAGAATCGCGTATGCGACGGCCGATATTTCGACTTCGCCGTGGAATCTGATCAACGACGGCATGAGCGACTATGAATCCGATTGGGATTCGGTCGGCACGACAGGCTCGGTGACGCAGCATGCTTCCTATATTACGCTCACCGATGCCAGCACAGGCGGCTACCGCTATATCCGTAAGGAGAACTACGTGCCGCCGACCGGCGCATTCACGTTCGAGGTGCGCGGCAAGTCGACGGCTGCCGGCGCGACGAACGAAGTATCCGTTCGCAGCACCGCATATAATATCGGCTTGTTCATCAAGCATGGCACGTCAGGCACGGTGCAGAACAAGGCGACGAACCCGACGAAGAGCTATACGCTGGACACGACGACCGCGCATGTGTATCGGGTTGTCGTGCATGCGAACGAGACGTATGATCTGTACGTCGACGGCAGCCTGGCTTGGAGCGGAGCCAACGGCTCGAGCGGCTCAACGAACATCTTCAAGATCGGCGGCGACACGCCGTACACGGCGTCGTTCGATCTGGATTACGTTAAGATGGGGACAGGCGCGATCACGCCCTAGCGCAAGACCTCGAATAATCGTACTATTTCTACATTTGGGGTAGTTTTTTTCGCGGCATGTACTTTCTATAATGGCTATATGTAAGCGTTTTATGCCAATATAACGCGGCTATGGGGATGCCTGCGGGTATCCCTTACACCATGATGAAGGATGGAGCTGAAGAGGATGACTCGAATTGTGGAAGCGGACGTAGTCGTAATCGGCGGGGGGCCGGCAGGCGTGAATGCGGCCATAGCGGCAGGAAGGCAGGGCGCGCGGACGGTGCTGATCGAGCGGTACGGCTTCATCGGCGGGATGTCGACGGCCGCGCTTGTCTACCCGTGGATGACGTTCCATACGGTAGGCGGCAAGCAGGTCATCGCAGGGCTTGCGCAGGAGATCGTGGATCGGCTTCATGCGCAGGGCGCCTCGCCCGGCCACGTGCGGGATACGGTCGGCTTCGTGCATACGATTACGCCGTTCCATCCGGAGGCCTACAAGTTGCTCGCGCTGGAGATGTTCGAAGAGGCTGGCGTGAGGCTGATCCTGCACAGCTTCGTGGATGAGGTTCGCGTGGACGGCGATCGAATATCGTCTGTCACGCTGACGAGCAAGTCCGGTCGGATCGAAGTGAAGGGCAGCGTGTTCATCGACACGACCGGGGATGCGGACGTGGCTTACCTGTCCGGCGCGCCGTGCCTCAAGGGCAGGGACGGCGACAAGCTGACGCAGCCGATGACGATGAAGTTCCGGATGCGCGGCGTCGATCTGGCGAAGGTGAAGCAATACATGCTGGACCACCCGGACGAATTCTACAAGAAGACCCCGTGGAGCGAGCTGCCCGACCTGCCATTGACAGGCATACTCGGGTTCTACAAGCATTGGCAGGAAGCCAACCTGCCGATTAATCGGGACCAGGTGCTATGCTTTACCGGTCCCGAGGAAGACGAGGTGCTGGTCAACACGACCCGGGTGCAAGGCTTGGACGGCACGGACGTGGAGGACCTTACCGCGGCTGAAGGCCTTGGCCGCAAGCAGGTCATGATGGTGGCCGCGTTCATGCGCGGCCTGCCGGGCTTCGAGAAGGCGTCGATTTCGCAGGTCGGCACGCAGATCGGCGTGCGCGAGACGCGGCGAATCGACGGGCAGTACGCGCTGCAGGTCGAGGATGTATTATCCGGCCGCCGATTCGACGATGTCATCGCCCGGAGCGGGTATCCGATCGACATACACGATCCTTCAGGCAAGGGCGTTCAAGCGGCATGGGTCGAAGGCGACGGCGCCTATGACATTCCGTACCGCTGCCTGCTTCCGAAGCAGATCGGCAATCTGCTCGTTGCGGGCCGCTGCATCTCGACAACGCATGAAGCGCTGGCGACGACGCGGCTGACACCGAGTTGCATGGCTACCGGCCAAGCGGCAGGCACGGCAGCCGGAATCGCGATGAAGCGCGGCGTACTGCCGGGCGATATCGATCGGGCAGAGCTTCAGCAAGCGCTCCGGGAGGGCGGAGCACTCTTGGACTAGCGAGGGCAGGTCGCCATGGACAGCGTGTCTGCCGGAGGAGGGGGCGTTGCGGCGCATGAGCGATAGGGATAGATCCGCGAGGGGCATGGAGGAGCTGACCGCGCTGCCGGGAGGCGGCGGCAATCAGACCGTCATAGCCAGCGTAACAAGCTTCGTCCGGGCCAATTACCGCAATCCGGCGCTCAAAATTCAGGATATCGTGGAAGAGGTGCATTTTAGCCCTACGTATTTAAGCCACCTGTTCAAGCGCGAGACGGGCATCGCATTATGGGATTACGTGACCGAACTGCGCATTCATGAAGCCAGGAAGCTGTTAAGGACGACCGATAAGAAGCGCTATGAGATTGCTTATGAGGTAGGGTATGAGTCGCCGGAGCATTTTAGCCGCATGTTCAAGCGCTTCGCGGGTGTAAGTCCTGCGAAGTATCGCAAGAACCGTTCCGGCGATTCAGGGTGAGGGATAAAAAACAGCCAACGGACAAGGATGAAATCGAATCCTTGTACGTTGGCTGTTTGTTCGATTAGCGGCTAAGCATCTGCTGCAGGTTGATATCGGCCTTCTTGTATTCCGGAATGTCGAGCAGCTGCTTCTCATGGAAGCCTAGCAGTCCAGCGAATAGATTGGAAGGGAAAGTCGCAATGACGGTATTGAACGCCGTAATGTTAGCGTTCACGGTGCGCCGTGCGGCAGACAGCTTCTCTTCCAGATCGTAAGCGACTTCTTGAAGATGGAGGAAGTTCTGACCTGCCTTAAGGTCCGGATAATTCTCCGCCAGCAAGTTAATGGAATGCAGCTGCTCCGACATCTTGTCATAGGCGCGGACGGCCTCTTCCGGCGGAAGGCTCCGGGATTGCTCACGCAGCTTCGTAATCTCGACCAGCGTACCCTCTTCGTACTTGGCGTACTCGACGACGACTTGGGCGACCTTCACCAAGGCATCATGCCGATTCTGCAGGTAGATGTCGATTGCCCCGAATGCTTCTTTGACCTTATTCCTTAGGCCGATCAATTTGTTGAAGACAATGATGACATAGAGCAGAATCACTGCTGCGACGATAATGATGACAGTGGTCATGGGCCGCCTCCTTAGCAACTGTGGAAAATAATGATAATGGTCGTGATGCTTCTATTCTATGGGATGGGAATTGCAAAAAACAAGCATTTTCTACAAAAAATTTAATCTCTCGACTTCATTCGACTTTTCTCTTATGATGGAAAAAGGATACAGTTCGAAGGAGGTCGTGAAATGATTCCATCGTTCGATGAGGTCGCAAGCGAATTTAGAGTGGATTCGCTGCGGCAGCAATTGGAGAAGATTAGACAGGAGCAGCTTCGAGCATACCGGATCTTTGCTATTGTGCTGGCAGCGGGCTTTGCCATTCTGATATCGATTATTTTTCTTTATGACGGCAATATCTTCGAAGATGACGTATGGCTGTTCCTACTATGCGCCTCTATTGCGATGTTGTTCTACTTCTACCGCGCGAAGAAGAATCTGAACAAGGGTTACAGCAAAGAATACAAAGAAGAGATGATTCCCCTCATGCTGCATGTGATGATGGAAGCCGCCCGGGCTGCAGACCTCGCGAGCAAGTCTACGAAATGCACCTACCGTGCGGAGCATGGCGTCGACCGCGGCCTGCTGAGCAAAACGAAGCTGTTCAAATATATGAAGCTCGACGTTCTCGAAGGCGAAGATCGTATCTCCGGCACGATCAGCGACATTGGGTTCCAATATTCAGAGATTCGAGCCGAGGAAGCCTATACGGATAACCGCGGCGTGACCAAGACGATGGAGAATTTTCAGGGATTCGCCTTCCTGGTTGACTTCCATAAGAACTTCCAAGGCACAACGATCATCGAGTCCCGCGGCAGAACCATCAGGAACTACAAGATGAAGCTGCGCAAGCATCGTGATCTGGCGAGAATGAGCACCGTCAGCATCGCGTTCGACAAGTTCTACAAGGTGCGCACGGACGACGATACGCTGACGCGCTACTTGCTGCCTATCAATATGCTGGAGAAGCTGCTGGCGCTCGGCAAGATGTTTCCGAAGAAGAAGATCGCGATCAGCCTGAATGACGGCCTCTTCGCGCTCGTCATCCACAGAATGGACCTATTCGAGGTCAGAGGCTTCCGGCCGGTCTCGGAGAAGACCCTTCGCCGCACGTATGAAGAATTGAAGGTGATCATGGAACTGGTGTTCACGCTGGGATTGAATAGACGCATCTGGGGTCCTGTCAACTTGAACAACTTACGCAACGCTAAATAAAATAACCGTTACTTCTTCAGGCCTATGCGCATGCGCATAGGCCTTTACCATTGTCTGCTAAGGATGATCCATCACGGTTGAGGCAGAATAGATCATCGATTGAAGACGGTTCCAAATCTATACTGAATGCAGGAGAGGAGGTGGACATAATGAACGACACAACAATCGTCCAGAGCGCCATGCCGCGCAGCAAGCCCAAGTCACGAACGGCGTTATTCCTGCGCACGATGTGGAAGTATAGAGCGCTGACCATCATGCTGATCCCGACAACGATCGTACTGCTCTTGAACAACTATCTGCCGATGTTCGGCGTGTTCATTGCATTCAAGAACATTAACTATGTGGACGGGATCTGGGGAAGTCCTTGGGTAGGGTTCAAGAACTTCGAATTCTTGTTCAGTTCCGGCTCGCTTGAACGGATTGCCCGCAACACGATCGGCTATAGCCTGCTCTTCATGGTCGTCAATCTGCTGCTGTCCGTAGCGATCGCCGTAGCGATTAACGAGATTCGCAACCGGTGGCTCGCGAAGAGCTATCAGACATTCTTCATTATGCCGTTCTTCTTGTCGGCTGTAATCGTGAGTTATCTCGTCTATGCTTTCCTGAATCCGGAGAAGGGCTTCATGAATCAGACGGTGGTTCAATGGCTGGGCATGGACAACGTATTCTGGTATTCGGAGAAAGAGTACTGGCCCTATATTCTGACGCTGGTCAATGCGTGGAAGGGCATCGGAATCGGGGCCGTTATCTACATCGCGGCAATCGCGGGAATCGATCCGGAATACTATGAAGCTGCTGTCATTGACGGGGCGTCGAAGTGGAAGCAGATCTACCATATTACGCTGCCGACAATCAAGCCAATCATCATTATTATAACGATCCTGAATATGGGGCAGGTATTCAATTCCGACTTCGGTCTCTTCTATCAAGTGCCGTTGAACTCGGGAGCGCTGTATCCTGTGACGGATACCGTGGATACGTACGTATACCGCGTGCTCAGAGAGCTGAACGATATCGGCATGTCTTCTGCTGCAGCATTGGTCCAGTCCGTACTCGGATTCCTGTTAGTCCTGTTAACGAATGCCAGCGTTCGCAAGATCGACAAAGACCAGGCGCTGTTCTAGATGAGTATGCCACTTGAGGTGAAAAGTATGAACCAAACGTCAAGCCGCAGGGAAAACACGATATCGCCGTTTGCGAACATCGTGCTGAACACCAGCTTCATCGCCCTATCCATCGCGTTTCTCATGCCGGTCGTACTGGTGTTCGTGGTGTCCTTTACCCATAACGATTCCTTGCTCAGCAGGGGCTACAGCTTCTTCCCGGACAAATGGTCCCTGATTGCGTACGAGAGTCTGTTCAAAGATTCGATTACGCTCGTCCGATCCTATGGCGTCAGCATCGGCCTCACGGTCGTCGGTACGATGATCAGCGTCTTATTCATGGCACTCTTCGCGTATCCGATCTCGCGCGCCGATTATCCCTACCGGTACTTCTTCACGTTCTTCCTGTTCTTCACGATGCTGTTCAGCGGAGGACTTGTAAGCAAGTATATCGTCTATACGCAAGGCTTGAATCTGCTCGATTCTTACGCGGCGCTGATTCTGCCGCTCTTGATCATTCCGTTCAACGTGATTATTATGCGCACCTTCTTCCAGTCAACGATTCATCCGGCGCTGATCGAATCGGCGCGAATCGACGGCGCGGGCGAAATGCTGATCTTCGTCCGTATCATTCTTCCGCTGTCGCTGCCCGTTATGGCCACCATGGCACTGTTCAGCACGATCAATTATTGGAACGACTGGTTCAATGCGCTGCTGTTCATCCGCACCGAGGATAAGTATCCCGTGCAATATTTGATGATCCGCGTGTTGAACGATATCCAGTATCTGCGGGATAACGTGGAGCTGGCCGCGCAGAACCCGGAGCTCATGCGGAATCTGCCGAATGAATCGCTGCAGATGGCGATGGCCGTCGTCGGCATGGGGCCGATCCTGCTAGTCTATCCCTTCTTCCAGAAGTATTTTGTCAAGGGATTGACGGTAGGTGCCGTGAAGGGCTGAGGCCCGATTCGCTTCGATAGTGACGCTTCGCTCATCCGCGCAGACTGCGGGAGAAGGCGAAGCGAGCTATATAGACAACGAATCACAGGAGGGGTACAAGCAATGAAGCAAGGTAAACCAAGGTTCGTATTGCTAGCCTGCATCATGATTTTGGCGCTCGTGCTGCAAGCATGCGGCGGCAACGGCAACAACAACAGCAACAACGGCAATGCCGGGTCGAACGCCAAACCGGCGAACGAGGCAAAGGGCAACAACGCGAATGCGCCGAAGGGCGAAGAGGAGCCGGCTGCGTCCGACCTGAAGCCGTATGAAGTATCGATCGTCTACTTCGGCACACCGGAAGCGGACGTTCCGCTCGTCGAAGAGAAACTCAATGAATTTTTCAAAGAGAAGATCAATGCGACCGTGAAGCTGACGCCGATCGCTTCCAGCGATTACAAGACGCGGTCCGAGCTGATGATGAACACCGGGGAGAAGATGGACCTCGTGTTCACGGCATCGTGGCTGAACTTCTTCGGCAACGTGGCGAAGGGCGCATTCCTGGAGCTGGATGAGCTCGTGGAGAAGCATGGGCAAGGGCTCGCAGAACGGCTGCACCCGCTCTACCTGGAAGCGCCGCGCTTGAACGGCAAGCTGTACGCGATCCCGACCAACAAGGAGATTACGCAGGGCCGCGCGTTCACGTATCGCAAGGATATCGTGGAGAAGCATCAGATTCCGATCGAAACGATCAATAAGATGGAAGATCTGGTGCCTTATCTGGAGAAAATTAAGCAAGAGGAACCGGACTTCATTCCTTATTACATCAGCGGCGGCTCCGGCAACTTCGGCGGCGGCGGCGGCATGATGTACGAGACCCGCAGCAACTACCGTCCGATCGGGCCTACGCCGGGCAAGACGCCTGTATTCTTCGTCGATTACACGGCTGACAAGATGGAAGTGAAGACGGTGCTCGATCAGGAGCTCGTCGACATCAACAAGCAAGAGCTGACGCTCTATCGCGACTTGTACGAGAAGGGCATTATCAACGCGGACGCCGCGACGAGCGCTACCAACGTCGGCGAACTGCAGAAGCAAGGCAAGATATGGGTTCAGGGTACGGTATGGAAGCCGGGCACGGACATCGAGATGAGCAACTCCGTCAACAACCAGTACGAATATGTGTCCCATGTCATCGAAGAGCCGATCGTTACGACGGATCTTGCAACCGGTTCCATGTTCGCCATTTCCCGCACATCCGAAGATCCGGAGCGCGCGATGATGGTACTGAACTATCTGCACACCGATCCGTATGTCGTCAACTTGATCGTGCACGGCATCGAAGGCAAGCACTATAAGAAAGTCGGCGACAACCGCATCGAACAGATTGCGGATTCGGGCTACGGCGGTTCCGCGCTGTTCTGGGTCATCGGCAACCAGTTGATCAACTACCTGAAGCCGGGTCAGCCAGACGACCTGTACACGAACTGGGAGAAGTTCAACAACGAAGCGAAGCGCTTCCCGCTCATGGGCTTCGTGTTCGACGAGTCGAACGTGAAGAACGAGATTACGCAGATGACCGCTGTCATCACGGAGTATAAGTCCATGTACACGGGCGCCGTGAAGGATCCGGTCAAGCAGCTCGAAGAGCGCAACGAGAAGCTGAAGAGCTCCGGCATCGATAAGGTGCGGGACGAAATCCAGAAGCAGATCGACGCTTGGTGGGCCGCAAACAAATAAGCAGCTTAACGTAATTTCATAAGGGTTGGCGCGAAGAGTCTCCGGGAGGGGACTCTTCACGTCATCCTATCCGTATCGTTAATAGAGAAGGAGCGGAAGTCTTCATGAAACCGGAGAATCTCATCTATACATTCGTCAGCTATGCCTCGCATTATGATACCCCGTGGGGGAAAGGGACCGCGATCGACGGCATTGACCGCACGGCAGCGCTGGCCCACCGATACGGCATTCCGGTGACTTGGATCGTGAACGGCGGATCGGTTCCCGTACTCCAGGAACGGATTCAAGCCTGGCATGAGCAGTACGGCGACGACGTCATTCTGCAGACGCCCTTCTTCATCGAGGATGCCGGCGCGTCGAAGGAGAAGTTCAAGCAGGCGCTGGAGCGGGATTGGCGCATCGTGCAGGAAGCATTCCCGTGGGCGAAGACGAAGGTCGCCGCGCGCGGCAAAATCTACAACGAGCTCATCGAGGCATTGGAGGAGCTCGACTTCCGCGGCATGTGGGGCTATTGCTGGGAGCAAGTCTGGTGGGACGGCATTACGCACAAGGGCATTCCGTGGGGATCCTGGTACGTGGACCCTGCCCGATACAAGGTGCCCCACCCAGGCAAAGGCAAGATCGTCGCTTGCGAGTGGACGGCCAGAGACCTCCACGCGACCTATCATTCGGGCAGTCCCGTCATCTATTCCACGGACCCGAATGACGTGCTGCGCGCAGGCTTATGCAGCGGCCGCGACATTGCGTATTGGAAGAACCTGTTCCGGGACTACCTCGCGAATACGGCGCACAACGATCAGGTGTTCTTCCTGCAGCAGCAGGAGGCCCATGAGATGGAATACTCGGAGCGGTTTGCGGTATTCCCGTCCTCGCACGTCGAGGCTTGCGCCGGCATGCTCGAACTGTTCTTTGCCCATATCACGCAGTACCCGATCACGCTGACGACGCTGCCTAAGGCTGTCGAGATGTACCATGCGAAGAACGAGGCGACGGCACCGGCTTACATGCTGACCCGCGATACGGAGGTTCGTCCGGCGGTCAATGAATACACGATGACGCTCGGCGGCACGGGAGCCGGTCCTTGGCCGGATGCTTTCCTGTTCTATGACCGCGAATGCCAGATGGCCTTCGTCAAGGGGGAGACGGCTCCCCGCATGCTGCGCAATTACGTCGGCAAGGCGAGCATGCACGGCGAGTTCGAAGAGCCGGTCCCGCAGGTATTCGTCTCAGGCTACGAGAAGTCGGAGCGCCGCATCCGCATGACGTTCGAGATCGGCCATTACGGTCCGGCTCCGTTCGGGCTGACATACTGGGACGATCTGAGCGGCTACGTCGTCGAATCATGCAGCGAGGGCGTGGATGCAAGGATCATCCAGGGCGAGCTCGCCTTCCTGCGCTTCCAATTAACCGGCGGTCCGGCAGCGATCGAGCTGTCGCTCGCACGCAAGGAGGAATAGGACAGATGGGTATTCTCGCGTTATCGCACGCTGATCGGGCACGCTTCGAGGAAGCGATGCGCTTCGTCCTGGGTCAGGTGGACAAAGGGCTTCCCCGCTATGTCGATCATTTTCCTGCGCCTGCCAGCGAAGGACTCCGCTATGCGGCCATTCCGAACGAAGATTGGACGGGCAGCTTCTGGACCGGTATGGTCTGGCTCGCCTACGAGGTCACGGGCGATGATCGTTACCGGGCTGCAGCCGAGCGCCAGCTGCCCAGTTATCGGCGTCGCGTCGAACAACGAATCGCCATCGACACGCATGATCTCGGCTTCTTGTACAGCCTGTCTGCCGTTGCGGCCTATCGGATTACGGGGGATGAAGAAGCGAAGAGGGTCGCGCTGCTGGCTGCCGACTTGCTGGCACAGCGATATTTTCCGGAGGCGGAAATCATTCAAGCTTGGGGGGACCTGAATGACCCGGAGCAGCGCGGACGGATGATCATCGATTGCCTCATGAATCTGCCGCTGCTGTACTGGGCCTCGGAGGAGACGGGGGACTACCGGTATGCTTCGATGGCGCGGCGCCATGCGCACCAATCGGCCAACTATCTCGTACGGGAGGACGATACGAGCTACCATACGTTCTATATGGATCCGAGGACCGGCGATCCGAGATTCGGCAACACGCATCAAGGCTATGCGGACGATTCCTGCTGGGCCCGCGGGCAGGCATGGGGCATCTACGGGTTCATGCTCAGCTACGCCTATACGGAAGACGAGAAGTTCATTCGCACGGCGAAGCGGCTGGCGGATTACTTCTTGACTCGCCTGCCGGAAGACGGGATCGTGTATTGGGACTTGATTTTCATGAACGGGGATGAGCAAGAACGGGACAGCTCGGCCGCGGCCATAGCCGTCTGCGGCTTGCTGGAGCTGGCCAAGCAATTGCCGGACACGGACCCGGATAAGGCGAGATATGCCGATGCTGCCGTAGCCATGCTGGCGGCATTGACGGATCGGTACACGACGAAGGGACATCCGGATGCGGACGGCATGCTGCTCCATGGCGTGTACAACAAGCCGCGCGGGTGGGGCATCGACGAGAGCACGATCTGGGGCGATTATTACTACTTCGAAGCGTTGGTCAGGCTCCGCATGGATTGGCGGATGTATTGGTGATGCGCCTTCGCAGACAACAACTTAGCATGATGCGTTAGATAATGGGGGAGACGATAGCATGAGTAATGGGCGGACGATTCTGTTCCAAGGCGACTCGATCACGGATACCGGGCGTTCGAAGGGAGGAGAAGGGCATCAGTATCTGGGACACGGCTACGTGAATCAGATTGCAGGTCAGCTGGGCTTCCAATTCGCGGAGAAGGGGCATCGCTTCGTCAATCGCGGCGTCAGCGGCAATCGCGTCTCGGATGTCTATGCCAGATGGAATGAGGATGCCATCAGCTTGCTTCCTCATATGATCAGCATCTTGATCGGCGTCAATGACGCGTGGCGAATCGCCCGAGGGCTGCCGGATGGCGCAACGGACCGATTCGAACGGGTGTATCGCCATCTGCTGCAGGAGACCAGCGAGGCGCTTCCGGGTGCCGGGCTCGTGCTATGCGAGCCTTTCGTGCTGAAGGGCACCGCAACGGAAGTGAATTGGGAAGCATTCAAGCGGCGCGTCGACGACTACGGTCAGATCGTGCGGGCGCTTGCGATTGAATACAATGCGGTGTTCGTCGCGCTCCAAGAGCCGCTCGATCAGGCTGTACAGCGTGCCGATGCCGCCTATTGGCTGCATGACGGAGTGCATCCGACGGCAGCGGGCCATGCATTGATTGCCGACGTCTGGCTGCGTGCGGTGCAGAGCAGCAAGCTAAGGCTGTAGAGCTCTATGGATGGGCAGCGAACAAGGAGGCGTAAGGGGATGTCTGGAGAGCATTCACTCGAGCATACGGCGCTTGCGCATGCGGAAGAAATCTTCGCGGCAATGCGGCACCGATGGGCCGCGATGCTGACGGGAGGATTGGAAGCGGATCTGGAAGATCCGGTGATCGCAGGCAAGCTTCGCGCGCTGGCCGAAGAAGCGCATGGCTATTGGAGCACGATGGATCGAAGCCGCGCGAGGCCGTACATCTGGGGGCAGTATGCGGATCTCGGGCATTCGGAATCGGCGAACGATGTCTATAAGCAGCTGCGGACGATGGCGCTGGCGGCTGCCACAAGGGGCTGCTCGCTCTATGGCGTTGCCGAGCTGAAGGCAGCCGTGCTGGATGCGCTGGATTGGCTGCACGAGCATTGCTATAACGAGAGCAAGAGCCGCACCGCGCCGAACTGGTGGCATTGGCAGATCGGGATTCCGCTCTATCTGAACGATATCGCCGTGCTGCTCTATGACGAGATCGATCAGGCGCGGCTGGCGCGCTGGATGGGGGCGGTCGACTATTTCATGCCGGGCGTCAGCATGACCGGCGCGAATCGCGCATGGTCGGCGTTAATCGTGGGCGTCCGAGCCGTTCTGGTCCAGGATCCGGCGAAAGCGGCCGAGGCGAGGGACGGATTGTCCGGCGAAGGGATATTCCCGTATGTGACGAAGGGCGACGGCTTCTACTCGGACGGATCATTCGTTCAGCATAAGAGCTTCGCCTATTCCGGGGGCTACGGCAGTTCGATCTTGCGCATGACATCCGATCTGATGGCGTTCCTGTCCGGTACGCCATGGGAGGTGTCGGATCCCGACATGGCGCATGTCTGGCGCTGGGTCTACGATGCCTACCAGCCGCTGATGTTCAGGGGGGCCATGATGGATATGGTCCGCGGCCGTGAGATCGCGCGGCACTTCTCCCAAGATCATGCGATCGGGCATGCCGTCATCGCGAGCGTGCTCCGGCTGTCTCAGGTGGCGCCGGCTGACCATGCGCGAGCCTTCAAGGCGATCGCGAAGTGCTGGATCGAGGAAGATACCTTCATGCGATTCTGCGAGCATGCCTCCATCGAGATGATCGGCCTCGCGAAGGCAATCGCGAATGATCCGCTGCTCGCGCCGGCCGAACCGCTGACGCTGTATCGGCAATATGCCGGCATGGACCGCGCGGTGCTGCAGCGACCCGGCTATGCGCTCGGCATCGCGATGTTCTCGTCTCGCATTCAGACTTACGAGCATATGAACCATACGGAGAATATCCGAGGCTGGTATACCGGAGCAGGCGCGACATACCTGTATAACGGGGATCTGAGTCAGTACAGCGACGACTACTGGCCGACCGTAGACGCCCATCGGCTGGCAGGGACGACGGTGGCTTCGGGTCTTGAAATCGAAGAGCAATTGGGCGAGCGTGACTGGGTAGGCGGCGTCTCCTTGCTCGGGCGCTATGGCGCCTGCGGGATGGACTTGGCGTATGGCACCTATTCGCTGACCGGGCGCAAGTCATGGTTCCTGTTCGACGATGAGATCGTTGCGCTCGGTGCGGGCATCGCAAGCGATGCAGGCGTGCCGGTCGAGACGATCGTGGACAATCGCAAGCTCGCGGATCCGGAGACGCAAGTGCTTACCGCAGATGCCGGGGCTATCGATAACCGGCTTAACGGAGAGCCGCAGCGGCTTGCCGGCGTCCGTTGGCTGCATTTGGCGGGACTGGCGGACGGAAACTCCGATATCGGGTACTATTTTCCCGGTCCCGGGGGGGCGGATCTAACGGCGCTTCGCGAGTCGCGGACCGGCGCTTGGCGCGAGATTAACGTCCGTCCTGCCGTGCCGTCGCAGCAGCATGCGCGTGCCTATCAGACCGTATGGTTCGACCACGGTACAGACCCGATAGAAGCAGCTTATGCTTACGTGCTGCTGCCGAATGCGACGCGCGAAGCTACGGCTGCGTATGCCGCGAACCCGGCCGTCACGATCATCGCGAATATGAACGGCGTGCAGGCGGTGAGCCTAACGAGAGGAGAGCAGCGGTTCGTCGGCGCGAACTTCTGGGCGGCGGGCGAGCAGTCGGTCGATCTGCTGTCCGTGACAGGTCAGGCTTCCGTGATGCTGGTAGAGCGAGCCGAGGAACAGCAGTTGGACATTGCCGTCACGGATCCGACGCAGCGGAACGAAGGCGTAATCGAGGTTGCGCTGGCAAGGGCTGCAACAGCCTATACCGCTGATCCCCGCATCGTCGTGCATCAGATCAGCCCCGCGATCCGGTTCGCGGTCCATACCGCGGAAGCGAGAGGCAAGGCATTCCATGCATCGTTCCGTCTGGCCGAGATGAAGGAGCAGTAATCATACAGAAGACAGGGCCGCGAGGGCCCTGTCTTTGTTGTAGCTGCTGGTATTCGTTATTGCGTGACAATTATGTCGTCATAGATCGCTTTGGTGTTCGCGTACACGCGCGCGCCGATCTTGCCGCTTGCATGCGCGCTGTCCGTGGCGCTGAGCTGGAGAACGTTGTCCTGATAGACGGAGATGTCGTCGCCGTCGAGCACGATCTTGTACGTATGGAACGTGTCAGGCAGGACGCTTGGGCTCGCATGATCCAGCGTCGTCTTCACGCCGCCTTCAACCTTGACCAGTTCCATCTTGCGCCCGGAACGGTCATTGTTTTTCAGGTAGAGTACATAATGGTTATTCGGGTCCGTATAGCGGAACACGAGCCCCGCATCCTTGTTGCCGTTGGTGTTGTTGGTCACGTTCACCTTGGCTTCCAGCGTGTAATCGGTCCAGTTGGAATCGCCTGCGACCGCATAGCTGTTGCTGCTGGTAGCCTGACCATTGTAGGCATTCGATACGACCGACCATGTGCCGCTCGTCGTCGTCCAGCCGGCCGCATCGCCGTCATTGAAGTCATCTGAGAAGAGCGTGCTGCTGCCGTTGCTGACGGTCGGGCCGACTTGCAGGCTGCTGCTGACCGCATCTGACGTCGTATCGCTCGTATGGAAGTAATACGAGTGAATGCCCAGCGGAAGCTTCGTCGTATACGTGTAGTCCTTGCCGTCGGTATATGTCGTATCGTTCGGATCGACTTCCTCCATCAGGCGTACGACGCCGTCCATGACGAGCTCCATGGCGAACGGCGCTTCGTTATCGGCATCCGTATACGTGACGCCGAACGTGAAGTCCGTCTCCGTATCGCCGCTTGCATTGTCGAGGCTCAAGTTCGTCAGCGTAGGCGCGCTGCCGACGGCGACATTCGTCGCTTTGATCTCGTCGACGTACATCTCGCCGTACGCGCCGTTCTGCTGCCTGATCCAGATCGACATGCGGAGCGTCTTCTTGTTAAGCGTCGCCGACAGGGCATCCATGTCGAACTGCAGGTCGGTCCAGGTCGAAGGGACGGTAGCCCAACCGCCAGTCAGGTTATACGTCTTGCTGCCGTCCGACAGCTCGATCTTCATGCGGAGATCCGGAGACGCCGGATTTCTCACCGTGAAGTTCAAGTACCGGTAGCCGTCGAGGTCGACCACGTCATGCCAAGGCTGGAATTTGGCTTGCGCGCTGGCGGAGGATGGATTCTGCATGAATTTGCCCGTCGTCCTGCCGTCGAACGTGCTTTTCTCGTAGGCATTGTCGTCGTTGTCGTTGCCGTTCTGCGTCCACCAGTTCACCCACTGCTTGTTGCCGCCGCTGGCGCCCCACAGGCCGTTGCTGCCGAAGTCGTCGTAGAGTGCCGGCGTGGAAGGGTCAGGCAGCGGAGCCGCGACCGTATAATGCGTCGAGCTGTAGGTGGTGTTGCCTTGCGCGTCCGTTCCTCGCACGTCTACGCGCTTGTTGGAGAATGGTACGCCTGCGCTCTCATCGATGCTGGCGGTGTATACGCCGCCGGCTGCCGTCATCGGCGCATACACGCCGTTCGTGCCGGACGGGCCGGAAGCCGAGTAGTCGACATCGGTCATGCCGGTCGCCGGTCCCGCGAATACCGTCACTTGCCCGCGTACATAGTCGCCGATCGTAGGGGAGAGCGTCGGCAATTCGACCGGCATCGTGCCCCCGGCGGAGCTGGCCGTCTCGTTCGCGCTGAGGCCCATGATCGTATAGAGCAGGCCGACTTGGATGCTGACGCTGAATTCGTTATAGCGCCATTGGTTCGTATCGTCCTGATGGAGCGAGCGATCTTCGTACCAAGGACTGACGCTCTTCTTGTTCTTCGTGTCCTTCATATTCGGACCGCTGAGCATCGCGCCTGGGAATACGACTCCGGACTTCTTGGAGTTCGAGCCTTCATCGTATCTCGTGTGTGGGAAGTCGACGAAGTCGGAGCCGATGCCCGATACCCAGCTGATATTCCAAGGGTTCTCGCCGAAGATCCAGTAGATGCCCTTCTCGACGGCGCGCAGCGCGGCCGGATCGCCGAACAGCTCGTAATACCGCATGAGGTCGCCTAGATATGAAGCATGCGGCTCGTTCACGCCGAAGTTCTTGAATTGGTTCAGTACGCCGTACGGCGTGTCATCCGATGACGACAAGAAGTAGTCGACCTGATGCTTGAGCAAGCCCTGAATATGAGCCTGCGTGGCCGGGTCCGCTGCCGGATACAGCTCGGCGAGCGCCATCGGCCGCATATCCCAATAGTTCGTCGAGTACAAGTCGCTGATCGTCAGCGTATTGACGTTCGCGATCGCGTCATCGAGGTAATCCGTATCGTTCGTCAGCAGGTACAGCTGGACATCCGCCAGCAGCTTCGAGTTCGGAATGCCGCCGCGCGTGCTATAGGAGCCGAGGGGGCCGTCCGGGTTCGCGACGACGTAGTTGTGGAAGACGACTGCCGCGTCTTCGGCATCGTCGGCGAACGCTTCGAGCGCCGCGACTTGTCCCGGATCGATGTCGCCTTCGGCGATCGCCGTATGGATCGCGCGCGCCGTGGCCGCGAGCGTCGCCGCTGCCTTGGCCGAGCCTGCAACGCCGAGATTGGACAGCTTGCGGTCATCCGCCGTGCCGCTTATCCCGTCGGTCGTCTTGTGCGGGTGAATGAAGCTGCCGGCGTTGTTCTTCAGATCGTACAAGGCACCGCCCAGCTGGTTCGCCCATTTGATCAGATATTCACTGCCGAAGATCGCTTCGTCCACGAGATCGGGAATGCCGTTCGTGTCATTGTCGAACTTCACGTCATCGGCATCCTTGTGGCGGATGTAAGCGAGCGCGATCTGCGTGCCGACCCATTGGTTGCCCGCGTACTTGCCGTAATCGCCGGCATCGTACCAGCCGCCCGTCAGGTCATAATGCGTCGTGCCGTCCTCCGATTGGGCATCGTCGAGATGGCCGGCCGGGTGGTAGATTCGCTCCGAAGGCGCGACGGTGCTGTAGCCCGCCGGGTACGCATCTGCCGTTGCCACGCTTGCGCGCTGCAGGCGGTAGAAGGCCGTCATCTCGTCCTTGTACTCCGTCCACATATTCGTCTGAATCGGGAATGGGTACGAAGCGACGCCGTTCGTGACGACCGTGTAATCATTGCCGGTCGCCGTCACGGACGAGAAGTCGATGGAATACACATGCTTGTCCCACGTCACGCCCTCATAGGTCATGTTGCCGGATGCGACTGTCGTCGCGCCGCTCTTGATCTCATAGGAAGTATCGACAAGCGGTTCCTCCGCGGTCACCTTGGCGTTCTTGAACCCTGCCGCATTGTAGCCGGCTTGGCTGACCACCACGTCGATGACTTGCTGCGACTGGCTGACGGTCAGTCCCGATTGCACGGACGTGGTCACTTGATCAGAGCTCAAGTCAGCCGCGCGGAAATAGTAGGAGTGCGTGCCGGGCGGAAGCTTCGTAATGAAGCTGTATTCCTTGCCGTCCGTGTACGTCTTATCGGCGTGGTTGACCTCCATCATATTGTGGACGGTCTCGTCGTTGATGACGAGCTGCATGGCGAACGGCTTCTCGTTGTCGACATCCGTATAGTTAGCCCGGAATGTGAAGTTCGTGTTCTGATTGTAGGAGCCGGACATATTGGCCGTCATGCTGCCCGTCAGTGTAGGGGCTGTCCCGCTATCGTCCGTGGATCCGAATATATCGTCGACCAGCAGCTCGCCGTACGTTCCGCTGTTCTGACGCAGCCAGATTTCGAACTTGGCTTTCGACTTATTCAGGTTGGGGGCGACCGTATCCAGGTCGTATGTGAGCGTTGTCCAGCTAGTCGGAGCTGCGACCCAGCCGCCGGTCAAGTTATAGCTCACATTGCCATCCAACACGATGAAGCGGTAACGCGAGTCGGGGTAGCCCGGATCCTTCAAGGTGATGTTCAAATACTTGTACCCGGTCAGATCGACCGATTCGTGCCAAGGCTGGAACTTCGCCCACGATTTGTTCGACTCGGGCGTCTGCGCGAACTTGCCGACATCGCGGGAGTCGATATTCTCTTTGGTGAACGTGCCTATGCCGCCGTCCTGGTTCCACCAGTTCATCCAGTTCTGATTGAATGTGCCTCCGCCGGAGTAGTCGTCGAATACCTTCGGGTTATTCGGACCTGGAAGCGGAGCGACTGCTGCCGACGTGACACTCGGCACAAAAGTAAGCGCATTCAAAAATAAAGCGGTGCCGAGAATGACAGAGAGCGACTTCTTTACCCTTCCTTTCTTGCGTGAATGTGTTGCGGACATCATTCATTCCTCCTATCAAGATGGGATTGTACTGCATGGTCAATCTTACCAACTCCTTACAAGTCATGCGATGATCTAATCTGCCTTCCTTGTGATGCATTCTGTCTGCCTGTCCGACAAGAAAGACCCCCCGATAACGGGAGGTCCTTCCTGTATGCTGCCAGTGTTCGGTTGTCGTTAGCTGACGGACGGTCCGGTCGCCACGGTCGTGCTGACCGCGTCGGACGTCTTATCCGTTGTCGTGAAGTAGTACGAGTGATTGCCCTTCGGCAGTCTCGTGACCAATCTGTACTGCTTGCCGTCCGCATAGTTCGTGTCGCTCGCGTTAACCTCGGCCATCTGACGGACGACGCCATCGATGACGAGCTCCACGGCATGCGGCTTCTCGTTGTCGACGTCCGTATACGTGACGTTGAACGTGAAGTTCGTCTGCGTGTTGCCGGTGGAAGCATTCACGCTGCCAGAGGTCAACGTCGGAGCCGTGCCGCTTGCGATATTCGTGAACACGAAATCGTCCATGAACATTTCGCCGTAGCCTTTGACCGTCTGCTTCAGCCAGATCGTGATGATGGCTTTGGTCCGATCCATGTCGGCCGGAGCCGCGCTCGTATCGAATTGCAGCTCGGTCCAGGTAGTCGGAATGCTGATATAGCCGCCTGTCAGGTTAAAGCTCTTCTTGCCGTCGGAGATCGTAGCCCGCATGCGCAGATTCGGGTGGTTCGGGTTCTTCACCTTCATCTTGACATAACGGTAGCCGTCCACGTTGAGCGATTCGTTCCAATGCTGGAACTTCGCTTCGGATGATACTTGCGAAGGGTTCTGCGTGAACATGCCGACGAAATTCCCCGGCGTGTCTTCGACTTCGTCGAACGTGCCTTCGTTGTTGCCGCCGTTCTGGTTCCACCAGTTCACCCAATCGTGCCCGATCGAGCCCCAGATTCCCTGGTTGTCGAAGTTATCGAAGAGCAGCGGGTGCGACGGATCCGGAAGCGGACGGGCAACTGTATAGTGCATATTGCTGTACGTGTAGTTGCCGGAAGTATCTTCCCCGCGAAGGCGCATGATGAGATTCGTCGAAGGAACGATCGTGCTCGTGTCGAACGTGTACTCGTAGGCAGCGCCGTCCAGCGTCATCGGCACGTAGGTGCCGCCCGTTCTTACGGCCGGCGTGCCGGCGTTGGTGCTGGCGAACACCGTGACATCGCCGCGCACGTAATCATTGATGTCCGGACTGTACACCTGAAGCTCCGGCAGATTCGATGCGGACGTCGGGGCATTGTCGATCGTGCTGAGTCCCATGACCGTGTAGAACATGCCGGCTTGGATGTTGATGCTGTATTCGTTATAACGCCATTGGTTCATGTTGTCCGCGCCTTGGTAGCGGTCTTCGTACCATGGAGAAGCGCTGAACTTGTCCTTCGTATCCTTGATATTCGCGCCGCTTACCATTGCGCCCGGAATGACGACGCCTTGATTGGTAGAATGGCCTGCCTCTTCGTCTAACCGGGTATGAATGAAGTCGGTGTAATCCGAGCCAATGCCGGATACCCAGCTGATATTCCATGGATTCTGTCCGTAGACCCAATACATGGCTCGCTGAATGATGCGGAGCGTATCCGGATCGCCGAAGAGCTCGTAATAGCGCATCATATCGCCGATGTACGCCATAAGCGGCTCATTCACGCCGAAGTTGCTGAAGTTGTTGATGACGCCATACGGCGTATCGTCCATGAGCGTCAGGACGTAGTGGAACTGCTCCTCAAGCAGGTCTTGAATATGCGCTTGCGTCGCCGGATCGGCTACCGGATAGAATTCGGCGAGCGCGATCGGCCGATTGCTCCAATAGGCCGTCGAGTTCAAATCGTCGAACGTGAGGGCGTTGGCGGCAGCCGTCGCCTCATCCTTGTAAGCCGTGTCGCCCGTGAGCAGGTACAACTCGACATCGGCGAAAATTCGCGATTTGGTAGGATCTCCATGCTGAGGTTGCGTCGTCATATTGGCGGCCATGAAATCATAGAGCGTGATGGCAGCCTCTTCGTATTTGTCGGCGGCAGTCGTCAGATCCGCGACGAGCGTCGTCGGGACATCGCCTTCGGCGATTGCCGTACGGATCGCGCGTGACGTCGCGGCGAGCGTTGCCGCGCCTTTGGCCGAGCCTTCGACGCTGAGTTTGTCGGTATTCAACTTCCGGTCATCCGCGTTGCCCGGAATGCCGTCGGTTTCCTTGTGCGGATGAACGAACGCGCCGTGATGCGAGATGTCGCGCACTGCGCCGTCGAATTGGTCGGCGAACTTCACCAAGTAATCGCTGGCGAACATTGCTTCATCGATGAGGTCGGGAATGTCGTTATTGTCGTTATCGAACTTCACGCTCGGCGAGTCGATATTCCGAAGATACGGAAGAACGATTGCGGCACCGACCCATTGATTGGCGCCGTACTTGCCGTAGTCGCCTGCGTCGTAGTGGCCGCCTGTCAGATCGTAGCTCTGGCCGTTGTCTTTTCTCCTTGCATCGTCGAGGTGACCGGCAGGGTGGAACACTTTATCCGACGGCGGAATCGTGCTGTAGCCCGGCGGATAGGCGTCGGATGTCGCCACGCTGGCGCGCTGGATCCGGTAGAAGGCGGTCATCTCGTCCTTGTAGTCATCCCATACGTTATCCACGATCGGGAACGGGTACGATGAGACGCCATTCGTCTTAATCGTGTAGTTATCGCCGATCGTCTTCGTCGGCGTGAACTCGATGACATAGACGTACTTGCCCCACGTCATTCCCTTGTACGTCATATGACCGGTCTTGACAGCGGTATTCGAGCCGTCAAGGATCTGGTAGCTGGTATCGGACAGGTAGGTCGTGGACGTAATGATGGCGTTCTTGAAATCGTTCGTGCCGTAGCCGACTTGGCTTACGAGGACGTCGATGATGTTCGTCGAAGACGTCACGTTCGGCGAGTTCACAGGCGTCGTGGACACGGCAGGGGAAGATCCGTCGGACGCGCGGAAATAATAGGATGTCGTGCCGAGCGGGAGCTTCGACAGATAGATGTATTCCTTGCCGTCGGCGTAGTTCGTGTCCGTGTAATCCGCTTCGCGCATGTTGTACGCTTTGTCGCCGTAGACGACCTGCACCGCGTACGGCTTGTTGTTATCCGCATCGGTGTAAGTTGCCCGGAACGTATACGTCGTGTTCTGATTGTTGATCGTGCCCGAGTTGGACGTGAGCGGGCTTGCCGACAGCGTAGGCGAGCTGCCCGAGCTGTCCGTCGTGCCGCGGATGTCATCGATCAGAATTTCGCCGTAGCCGGTTGTAGTCTGCTTCAGCCAGATCTCGAAGCGGATCTTCTTCTTGTTGATCTTCGGGCTGAGCGCATCCAGATCGATCTGCGTATTGGTCCAAGTCGTCGGAACCGCCACGTAACCGGCCGTCATATTGTAGCTCTTGTAGCCGTCATGGATAATGATGCGGATGCGGGCATTCGGATACCCGGGGTTCTTCATGTTGAAGTTCAAGTAGCGATAGCCCGACAGGTCGACTGTCTGGTGCCAAGGCTCGAACTTGGCCTGCGAGGCGCTTGAGGCAGGGGTCTGACCGAACTTGCCGACCTTGAGCGTGCCGTCCGTCACCTTAGAGAAGGTGCCGGTGCCGCCGTCCTGGTTCCACCAGTTCTGCCAGGCTTGCTTGAATTCGCCGTTGTTGTCAAAATCGTCGAAGATCAGCGGGGTGTTCGGGTCCGGAAGCGGCTTCACGGCGGCATGTGATGGCGTCGGTGCCAATACCAGCGCTTGCAGCACGAGCGCTGCGCCGAGTCCGATCAATAGAAATTTCTTGGCACGTTCTCCTAAGCGGGAGACGCTTGTCATGATAAAACCTCCGTTTCATAATGGAAATTCGATTGCGGCAACGCGATTTGGCTGACATACCGACAACGCAAATCTGTCAATCGATCCTGATCTCGCTGAGTGCGGCATCCCTCCTTAACTTCGTAATCGCTTACATGAATAGAATAGTAGAATGATAGAGACATAACCATGAGGAATTTCAGTATCGTTGTGATCTTTTTGAGCAAGTCCAATAATTGGAGGCGGTTTCTCGTTATCGATCACGATTCGTGCGCGATACATCATCGACAAGGGGTGCGGCGGGCATTATAATGGTTAAAATTATAAGGCGCGGATCGCCCGAGGAGGTGCCCATGTACAAGATTCTTGTCGTTGACGATGAACCGAGAGTCAGCATCGGTATCCGCAACTTGCTGCTTGCTTCGGATCTGAGCATCTCCGTCGTGGAGACGGCCTTGAACGGATTCGAGGCCGTCGACTATTTACGCATGGACCAATACGATCTCGTGCTGACCGATATCCAGATGAGCCGGATGAGCGGGATCGAGCTGATGGAGACAATCTACATGGAGCAGCCGAATCTTCCCGTGATCGTCATATCCGCACACGAGAAGTTCGACTTCGCCATGAAGTCGCTGCGATTAGGCGCGCGCGACTATCTGGTGAAGCCCGTCGATCAGGAGGAGCTGCTGCGCGTCGTCCGAAGCGTCCTGATCGAGAAGGAAGAGATCGGCAAGCGCTCCCTCGAGCGCACAATGCTGGAACAGAGCAAGTCGGTATCCGATCCGGCGCGCCGCCAAGAGATTCTAATGGAGCTGGTGACGGAACGAGGGCTGTCGAAGAAGGAGCATGAAGACTTGCTGGCCGAATTGGGCGGCGAGGTCAAGGGTCCTTACTTCGGCGTCGTCACCGTCCGTCTCGATCTCAGCCAAGGCGGGTTCAGCAGCCGGGAAGTGATGCTGCAGGATCGTAAATTATTGAAATATGCGGCGCTGAATTTATTAACGGAGAGCTTGTCCGAGTGGGATGGGCTGACGTTCAATGGCTTCGGCAACGAGCTGATCGGGATCATTCAAGTGAAAGCGCCGGAGGGCGCGGAGCAGCGGCGCCAATTGCAGACGCAGCTTCATCTCGTCGGCCAGCATGTCTCGATGAACCTCAAGCAGTACTTGAACGTGGAAGCCACGATCGGCATGAGCACGCTGCGCGACGACGCGACCATGTTAGCCAAGCTGATGGAAGAAGCGAATATGGCCGCCGAATGGAAGAGGCTGCATCCCGGACAGAAGGTATTCTATTATGAAGATATCGCTGCGCAAGACAGCCTGAACATGGTCGAGTGGATGGCGAAGGTAGAGGAATGCGTACGGCTCTTCAAGGAAGGCAGTGCGGAGCTGCCTGAGGCAGCCATCTCGGAGTTGATCGACATGCTGCGGCTGCTCGGCCATACGGATGAACTGACGCACAGCTACTTCGGCATGCTGGTCTATCGCATCTACGGCTTGCTGCTGGAATATGGGCATGCCAGCAGCGCCTCGCTGCGCCGATTCGATCCGGACGTCTACTATAAGGATCTCTCGATCGCAGACAAGATTGGGCGCCTGCCTGCCTATATGGAGGAAGCGGCCCATATGATCCGCCTGCTGGCGAGGGAGCGGGAGAAGACGATCCTCGCACGCATCATGGGCTACATCCGGGAGCATTATCGCAACCCGGCGCTCAAGATCCAAGATATTGCCGGTCATGTCCATTTCAGCTCCGCCTATCTCGGCTACCTGTTCAAGCAAGAGACGAAGAAGAATGTCTGGGACTACGTCACGGAGCTTCGTATCGAAGAAGCGAAGCATCTGCTCGTCTCGACGGACAAGAAGCGATATGAGATCGCTTACGCGGTCGGCTATGAATCGCCGGAGCACTTCAGCAGGATGTTCAAGCGCTATGCCGGGATCAGTCCTGCCGACTATCGCAAAGAAGGTCAGGGGGGCTAAGGCTGAAGCTCAAATACAAGGTTACGCTGGCGTTCGCGCTGTTCATTGTCGGCCCCTTCCTTGTCGTGGGGTGGATCTCGGCTTACAAGACCGCCGAGTCGATGCAGGATGAAGTAGGGCGGACGATGCTCCAACTGGTGAAGCAGAATCATGCCACGATCGAGAAGTCGATGTCCGCCGTGAACGACAAGACGATCACGTTCCTGGATAACCATATGCTCGATCTATCGGGTCCGAACGCATTCTGGATGAACATCGAGACGCTTAGCGAGATTAAGCAAGCCGACGATATTCTGGATACCTGGTCCTCCGACGGCATGGCCTATACGCTGTATATGATGAATAAGGAAGGGAAGCGAACGCTGATCGACCTGTCGAACAAGGACAGGGGATTCAAGTATCTGGACGGCGATGCCGCCGACTATCCCGAGTGGGTCGAACAGGCGATCCACAAGCGGGGCGCCGGCGCGTTTCGCTTGATCAGATCAAGGGACGGGCTCGTGAATGTCAGCTTCGTGAGGAGCATCTTGAACACCCAGAACTATGAAGACGTCATGGGGTTCCTGGTCGTGTCCAACTTGGAAGTGTGGCTCACGCGCGACTTGGTGGCGGTCGAGCTTCCGGATAAGGCCGATATTTTCTTATTTAACGACCTGAACGAATTGCTCATCCATGTCGGGGCTTCCGAGATCACCGCGGATCTTGTGCCCGATACCGCCATGAGGGGAGCTTCCGGCTACTTCTTCGCCAATCAGGAGGGAGAGCGGTGGCTGTATGCGTACTCTTACGAGCGCGCGTTCGACACCCGCGTCGTCTACCGCGTGCCGCTCGATTCGCTCACGGGCAGCCAGACGGTATTCCAATGGGTCATTATGGCCGTATCCGTCGTCTATCTGGCACTCGTGCTGCTGTTCGTCCTCTACCTGCTGCGGATTATCGTGAAGCCGCTGCATCGGCTGGTATCCATTACGAAAATTTACGAGCCCGGCGTCAATCTGGACATGGACAAGGACATGCTGCGTTCGGATGAATTCGGCATTCTGTACGGCGCTTTTCTCCGAATGATGCGCAGGCTGGATCGGTCGTTCGAGGAAAACTATCTGATGAAGATTCAGCAGAAGGAGACGGAGCTCGCAACCCTGCATTCGCAGATCACGCCGCATCTCCTGTACAATACGCTGGATTCCATCTACTGGTACGCGCTTGATAAGGGCAATGCGGATGTCGGCGATATGGTCAAGGACCTGTCCAAGCTGCTGCGAATCGGCCTCAGCAAAGGCAAGACGATGATCTCGATCGGGGAAGAGGTCGAGCATGTTCAAGCCTATAGCCGGCTGCAGATGAAGCGGTACCCGGACAACTTCGAGGTGTTCTGGGAGATCGACGATTCGGTGCTGACTTGCACGACGCCGAAAGTGATTCTGCAGCCGCTTGTCGAGAACGCCATCTTCCACGGCGTCAGCAGCATGGACGGCGAAGGCGCGATCTGGATCCGAATCCTGCGCACAGCCGACACGGTCGAGATGATCGTCGAGGACAATGGCTTCCTGCCGGTCGACATGGAGCGCCTGGAGCGGATCGTTCGGGGGGAAGTCGACGACAAGGGCTACGGCATCCGGAACGTCAATCAGCGCATACAGCTGCATTATGGCGAGGCTTACGGGCTTCGTTACCGAGAGCGGCCCGGCGGAGGCGTTCAAGCGGTCATTACGCTGCCGCTGATCGAGCATGAAGCTGCAAGAATGAACGCCGGTCTGACATAGCATTAAGCGAACAGCGAGATCAACAGTGGCTGAGAGCCGTTATCCGACAAGGGATAACGGCTTTTTCGCGCCATGAACCTTTAACCGGGTATACGATTGATGGCATGAATCGCCAGCCGTTAAGCACCTCCTCGATTACATCACAGTGATGTAGGAATACATCATCGTATTAGACAAGGGGCTACCCTATACTGAAATCAATAGAGAGGAGAGGACACATGTGAGAGAGAGGACAGGGATCGCGCTTTTCATCCATTCACTGTGGAAGTACCGGTTTCTGACGATCATGCTCGTTCCGGCGCTGGCTGTGCTGATCGTGAACAGCTATCTGCCGATGTTCGGGGTGTTCATAGCATTCAAGAATATCAACTACATCGACGGCTTATTCGGAAGCCCTTGGGTGGGCTTCAGGAACTTCGAGTTCCTGTTCAATTCAGGATCGCTATGGCGGATTACTCGCAATACGGTGCTGTACAGCTTGACATTCATGGTGTTCAATACGGTCGTATCGGTCGCGATCGCCGTAGCCATCAATGAGCTTCGCGGCCGCTTGGCCAAGACTTATCAGACTTTCCTGATCATGCCGTACTTCTTGTCCATGATCGTTGTCGGCTACTTGGTCTACGGCTTCCTGAATCCGGATAAGGGATTCCTGAACGCGTCGGTGCTGGATTGGTTCGGCGTCGATCCGGTCTACTGGTACTCGGAGAAGGCTTACTGGCCGTACATTCTGGTCCTGGTCAACGCGTGGAAGAACGTCGGGATCGGAGCGGTCATCTACATTGCGGCGATTGCCGGCATTGACAATGAGTATTACGAAGCGGCCGTAATCGACGGGGCAACGAAGTGGAAACAGACGCTCCATATTACGCTGCCGCTCATTCAGCCCATCATCGTCATCTTGACCATTCTGTCGATGGGAAGCGTCTTCAACTCCGACTTCGGCTTGTTCTACCAAGTACCGATGGATTCCGGCGCGCTGTACCCCGTTACGGACACCGTCGATACCTACGTCTATCGCGTGCTGATCGAACTGAACGACATCGGCATGTCATCCGCGGCAGCTCTGGCGCAGTCCGTGCTCGGATTCATCATGGTGCTGCTCACGAACTCTGCAGTGCGTAAGATCAACTCAGAGCAAGCGCTCTTCTAATGCGTGTTCAAAAAGACCGCTTGTCAGCGTCGAGAAGGTTGGACGATGGTAGAAAGTGAGGAGCGGAGCGTAGGCAGACCTACGTGAGCACCGGAACTTTCGCCAGCGTTCAAGATTCGAAGTCGAATAAGCTTCTCGAGAAACATCACGATCACAATTGGGCTTTTTGAACATCCTTTCTAGACTATGACTTGAGGTGGTAAGTATGAGCAGCACATCATTGAGCCGGCGGGAGAACACGATCTCGCCATTCGCGTCAGGACTTCTGAACGCAAGCTTCATCCTACTTTCGCTCGCTTGCGTGATGCCGGTCGTGCTGGTGATCGTCGTATCGTTCACGCATATCGATGCCTTGGTGAACGAGGGCTACCGGTTCTTCCCGTCCAAATTCTCGCTCGTCGCATATGAGAGCTTGTTCAAGGATTACGGAACGATCGTGCGAGCCTACTCGATCAGCATAGGCGTTACGGTAGTCGGAACGATATTAAGCGTCATTCTGATGGCGATGTATGCCTATCCGATCTCGCGCCAAGACTATCCGTTCCGCACCTTCTTTACCTTCTTCCTCTTCTTCACGATGCTGTTCAGCGGAGGGGTAGTGAGCAAGTACATCGTATTCACGCAGGTACTCGGTTTATTGGATACCTACATGGCGCTGCTGCTTCCTCTCCTTATCATACCGTTCAACGTGATCATTATGCGGACGTTCTTCCAGGCTACCATCCATCCCGCCTTGATCGAATCCGCAAGGATAGACGGGGCCGGCGAGTTCCGCATCTTCTTCCGCATCGTCCTGCCGCTCTCGCTTCCCGTCATGGCAACGATGGCGCTGCTAGGCACGATCTTGTTCTGGAACGATTGGTTCAATTCCTTGCTGTTCATCCGTACCGAGGATAAGTATCCGCTTCAGTACTTGATGCTGCGCGTATTGAACGACGTCCAGTTTTTGCGGAACAACGTCCAGTTGGCCGCGCAGAATCCGGAGCTCATGAGCAATCTGCCGGATGAATCGCTGCAGATGGCGCTGGCCGTCGTCTGCATGGGACCGATCTTGCTCGTCTATCCGTTCTTCCAGAAATATTTTGTCAAAGGCTTAACCGTCGGCGCCGTCAAGGGCTGATCGCTACCATCGGTAGTTCCGGCAAGCGACTAATGGCCAGGCCGCGAGCCGTACTATATTATTATTACCATAGGAGGGTTACAAACGAATGAGACAAAGAAAGCTGTTCCTCGTTGCGATGGCAGTCATGCTCTCGGCTATGCTTGTGCTGCAAGCCTGCGGTTCATCGAACAACGGCAACAACAAGACCAACACAGGCACGAATGCTAACACGAAGACCGAAACGAATGACAAAGCGAATAATACGACGAAAGAACCGGTCGACGAAAAAGCCGAGCTCGACCCGTACGAAGTGTCGATCGTATACTTCGGCACGCCGGAAGCGGACGTTGCCTTGGTTGAAGAGAAGCTCAACGAATTCTTCAAGGAGAAAATCAACGCCACTGTCAAGCTGATGCCGATCGCGGCGAGCGATTATCAGAACCGCACGGAACTGATGATGAATACCGGCGAGAAAATGGACCTGGTGTTCACGGCTTCGTGGCTCAACTATTTCGGCAATGTAACGAAGGGTGCATTCCTGGAGCTTGACGAGCTGCTCGACAAGCACGGTCAAGGCATCAAGGACTCGATTCACCCGCTCTACCTGGAAGCGCCGCGTCTGAAAGGCAAATTGTATGCGGTTCCGACGAACAAGGAAATTACGCAAGGTCAATCGTTCACGTATCGTAAAGATATCGTCGACAAGTACCAAATTCCGATCGAGTCCATTAACAAATGGGCAGACCTGGAGCCATGGTACGAGAAGATGAGCAAGGAAGAGCCAGGTCTGATTAACCTCTACTTGAATGCCGGTTCGGGCAATGCTTCCGGGCACATTCACATGAGCACCGAGACGAATTCCAACTATCGTCCGGTCGGACCGACGCCAGGCAAGACGCAGATGTTCTTCGTCGACTACACGGCATCCGAGATGAAGGTTAAGACGCTGCTGGATCCTGAACTCTACGAGATCAATAAGAACGAATTCGAACTGTTCCGTAAGTACTACGAGAAGGGCTACATTAATGCAGACGCGGCTACGAGCAAGACGAATCCAGCCGACCTGCGCCGTCAAGGCAAGCTCTGGATGTCGTCCGGCGTATGGAAGCCGGGATCGGACATCGAGACGCAAATCGCGGACAACAATCAATTCGAATATGTATCGCATGTCGTAACGGAACCGATCGTCACGACGGATCTGGCCGCCGGCTCCATGTTCTCGATCTCGAGAACGTCTGAGAATCCGGAGCGCGCCATGATGGTACTGAACTACCTCCATACGGACCCTTACGTGGTCAACCTGATCGTTCATGGCATCGAAGGCAAGCACTACAAGAAAGTCGGCGACAACCGCATCGAGCCGATCGCGGATTCCGGCTACGGCGCATCGGCGCTGTTCTGGGTCATCGGCAGCCAGATGCTGAACTACCTGAAGCCGGGCCAGCCTGACGACCTGTACATCAACTGGCAGAAGTTCAACGATGAAGCGGTACGCTTCCCGCTCATGGGCTTCGTCTTCGACGATACCAACGTGAAGAACGAGATTGCCCAGCTGACGGGTATTGTAACCGAATACAAGTCGCTGACTACAGGCGCAGTACCGAATCCGACGAAATTGCTCGACGAGCGGAACGCGAAGCTGAAGAATGGCGGCCTTGATAAGGTAGCTGCTGAGCTGCAAGCCCAGATCGACGCTTGGTGGGCCGATAACAAGTAAGTGTTGCGCTGATTCGGAGAGTCTCCTGCGGGAGGCTCTTCGACTTCCTACTACTATGAATCAGAGGGGAATGCCTGACGTGAAACCGGAAAATTTGATCTATACGTTCGTCAGTTATGCGACGCTTGTCGACAAGAGCTGGGGGAAGGGCATCGCGATCGAAGGGATCGACCGGACGGCCGCAATCGCGCACAAGTATGGGATTCCCGTCACGTGGATCGTGAATGCGGGATCGGCTCCGGTGCTGGCGGAGCGAATCTGCAGCTGGCATGAGCAATATGGCGACGATGTGATTCTGCAGGCCAACTATTATGCGGACGAATCGGAGACGGCCAAGCAGCGACTCGGAGAGGCGCTCGAGGAAGGCTGGCGCGTGTTGAAGCAGCATTATCCGTGGGCGAAGACGAAGATCGTCGCGCGAGGCCGGATCTATAACGACTTCCTGGAAGTCGCGGAGCAGCAAGGCTTTCATGGCGTGTGGGGATACTGCTGGGAACAGACGTGGTGGGACGACATCACGCATAAAGGAATTCCATGGGGATCCTGGTATATTGACAGCCAGCGCTTCAAGGCACCGCATCCTGGACCGGATAAGGGCAAGCTTGTCGCCAGTGAATGGACGGCCCGCGATCTGAATGCGACGTATCACTCCGGAAGTCCTTGCATCTATTCCTCGGATCCGAACGACGTGCTGCGAGCGGGATTATGCACAGGCGACAATATCGAGTATTGGAAAAATATGTTCAACGATTATTTAGCGAATACGGCGCATAACGAGCAAGTGCATTTCCTGCAGCAGCAGGAAAGCCATGAGATGGAATATACCGAGCGGTTCGCCGTATACCCGGCTTCCCACGTCGAAGAATGCTCGGGCATGCTGGACCTGTTCTTCGCATATATCAAGCAATACCCGATCACGATCACGACCCTGCCGCTAGCCATGGCGGATTATCATGAGCGGAACGAACTGACCGCTCCATCCTACATGCTGACCAAGGACACCTTGATCCGCCCGGCCGTGAATGAATATACGATGACGCTGGGCGGGACCGCTGCAGGCCCGTGGCCGGATACGTTCCTCTACTACGACCATGAATGCCAGATGGCATTCGTCGATGGCGCAGTAGCGCCGGACCGTCTGCGCAATTACGTCGGCAAGAGCGATATGGGCAGCGAGTTCGAAGAGGCCGTGCCGCAAACGTATGTCAGCGGGTACGTGAAGACGGAGGATACCATTCGAATGACGTTCGAGATCGGCTATACGACGCCGAAGCCGTTCGGGCTCACGTATTGGGACGACCTGCGCGGCTACGAGGTGCGGTCGTGCACGGAGGGCGTCGAGGCGAAGCTGATCGGCGAACGCGTTGCATTCTTGCGATTCGAGCTGAGGGGCAAGCCTGTACGAATCGAACTGGAGCTCGCAAGGACGGTCGTGAAGGGCTAGCAACTTGCTGCCGGGCATTAACGGCATAGGGGAGGATGACAGTGAAGCTGAGCGATGACATTGTCGAGGTGCTGCGACAGCTTGCGGCGGATTGCTCGCCGGATGCACGGCTGTTGGAGCGCTGTGATGCCGATGACGACCTGCTGACGGCTGGGATGGATCCGTCCCGCATCCGGCATCTCGTCTCACGGATTGAAGAGGCGTATGCGGTGAAGTTCGAGGAGCAGGAGCTGTCGCTTATCCCCCCTATTACGCTTGCCTCGATTGCGGCGCGCATCCTGCAGAAGACGGGCGTTCTGTCCTACTTCATAACAGAGGGATTCTGCGGGTGTAGGACGAATAGATGATTACCAAGGCGGATGCCCAGGAGGAATAGCGGAATGTTCTGGACGGAGGAGAAGCTTGAGGCGCGTATTGCCGAGCTTGAACCGTATCGCTATCGCGACGCGATTCCGATCGAACGCTTCATGGCACAGACGGATTCGGAGGGGCTGAACGGCACAAGGCCGCCGGCCCCAGGTCAAGGCGAGAATGGGACGCTTGCGCTCGGCGAGCGTTGGAAGGGCAGGGATCTCTACGTGTGGCTGACGGCCGAAGTATCGATACCTGCCGAGTGGGCCGGCCGGCGAACGTTAGGGCGATTCGATTTCGGCAAGACTGGCGCAGGCAACTGCGGCGGATTCGAGGCGCTGCTCTATCTGAACGGCGAGCCCTACCAAGGGGTCGACAGCAACCATCAGGAAGTGTTCCTGCCTTCTGCGGCCGCAGGATCGACGCAGACGCTCTGCTTCAGGCTGTGGTCCGGCTTGGAGGGCGGCGGTGATCCGCGGGAGCAGGAGCACCTGCTGGCAAGAGCGGAACTCGTCTGGCTCGATGAGCCGACGGACGACTTGTATTTCACGGCGAAGACCGCGCTTGCCACGGTTAAGGAGCTGGATCCCAATGATCCGGCGCGCCATACGCTCTTAACCGCGCTGAACCGCGCGTTCTTGCTGATCGATTGGGCGAAGCCCAGATCGGAGCGCCATTACGCCACGATCGGCGAAGCCAGGGATTCGCTGCGCGAGTGGATCGAGCAGGCAGGCAAGTCGCATGCCGTGCGAGTCACGACGGTCGGCCATACGCATATCGACGTGGCATGGCTGTGGAGGCTGAAGCATACGAGAGAGAAGTCCGCGCGGTCGTTCTCGACCGTGCTGCGGTTGATGGAGATGTATCCGGAATATATCTTCCTCCAATCGCAGCCGCAGCTCTATGCTTATATGAAGGAGGATTATCCCGATCTCTATGCGCAGATGAAGGCGCGCATCGCGGAAGGGCGCTGGGAAGCAGGCGGCACGATGTGGCTCGAGGCGGATTGCAATATCCCGAGCGGCGAATCGCTGGTCCGTCAGTTGCTATACGGCAACCGTTACATGATGCGCGAGTTCGGCGTCAAGTGCCGCTATCTCTGGCTGCCGGATGTATTCGGCTACAGCTGGGCGCTGCCTCAGATTCTGAAGCAGTCGGGCATCGACACCTTCATGACGACCAAGATCAGCTGGAATCAATACAACCGGCTGCCGCATGATACGTTCTTCTGGCGCGGAATCGACGGCACGGAGATTCTGACGCACTTCATTACGACGCCCGAGAAGTCGGACATGTGGTGGTACACGTACAACGGGGACGTCACGCCGTTCACGGTGAAGGGCATCTGGGATGCTTACCGGGACAAGAGCGTGAACGACGAGCTGCTGCTCGCGTACGGCTACGGCGACGGCGGAGGCGGCGTCAACCGGGAGATGCTGGAGACGCAGCGCAGGCTCCGGAATATGCCGGGCTTGCCCCAGGTGGAGACCGGGCGGGCGGACGACTATTTCGACCGGCTGCAGCAGACGGTTGCCGAGACGGATGAATATGTGCACACCTGGGACGGCGAGCTGTATCTCGAATATCATCGCGGCACGTACACGAGCCAGGCTGCGGTCAAACGCTGGAACCGCAAGCTCGAGCTGCTGCTAAGAGAAGCCGAATGGCTCTCCGCGATGCGGGACTTCAGCTTCGAGGAGCATGCAGGCCGATCAGGCCAGGGCTGGCAATGCTATCCGCAGGAGGCGCTGGACCAAGCCTGGACGATCCTGCTGCGCAACCAGTTCCATGATATCATTCCGGGCTCCTCCATTCGCGAAGTCTACGAAGACAGCGCGCTGGAGTATGAAGAGGCGCAGGCGCTGGCAGCCGGCGCATGGGAAGCTGCTGCGGCAGGTCTTGCGGACCCGTCATCGCAGGAGCAAGGGGTTACTCTCTTCAACGGCTCGCCGTGGAATCGTTCGGATCTCGTATGCCTGGAGGATTGGGAAGATGCCCGCAGGTTCGGCTTGCGCGATGCGGACGGCTGCAAGCTGCGTACGCAGGTCGACGCCGGCGGCAACGTCTACGTCCATGCGGAGAACTTGCCGGCGATGGGGATGGCATCGCTCATGCTGGATCTGGATCCGGTGACCGGACATGAGCCTGAGGCGGATCGTTCATTCGTCGTCCAGCAGGACGGGATTGTTACCCCGTTCTACGACATCTCGTGGAACGCGAAGGGCCAGCTCACGCGGATCTACGATATCACGTGCGGCCGGGAAGTGCTGAAGCAAGGCGAAGCAGGCAACGTGCTGCAGGTGTTCGAGGATAAGCCGAAAAATTTTGACGCATGGGATATCGACATCTACTACCAGGAGAAAATGCGCGAGATCGACGAACTGGTCAGCGTGAAGGTGATGGAGATCGGCGAATTGTTCGCGCGCATCGAGTTCGTCTGGACCTATATGGACTCGCGGATCGTGCAGGAGCTGACCGTCTACGCGCATGACCGTCGGATCGATTTTGCCACCCATGTGGATTGGAAGGAACGGCAGCAACTGCTGAAGGTGGCGTTCCCCGTGGACATTCGCGCGACCGAAGCGACCTACGATATTCAATTCGGGAACGTAAAGCGGCCGACCCATTGGAACACGAGCTGGGATAGCGCACGCTTCGAGACCGTCGGTCATCAATGGGCAGACTTGTCCGAGCGCGGCTACGGCGTCAGCCTGCTGAACGATTGCAAGTACGGGTACGACATTAAGGATCACGTGATGCGTTTATCGCTGATCAAGTCCGCGATCTGGCCGGATCCTACAGCGGATGAAGGCCTCCATCGATTCACGTACGCCCTGTATCCACATGCCGGAGATTGGCAGGGGGGCGGAACCGCGATAGCGGCATGGGCACTCAACAACCCGATCCGATCCAAGCGGGGCGCGGGCATCGTGAAGCGGTTCTCGCTCTTCTCGGCATCGGTGCAGCATGTGATGATCGATGCGGTCAAGCGGGCGGAGGACGGGAACCGGATCGTGCTGCGCATCCATGAATATACCGGTGCCAGAGGACCGGTCACGATCCGCAGCGACGGCCCGATCCGTTCCTGGCAGGCATGCAATCTCATGGAAGAGCCGATCGGCGAGCAGATAGAGGACAGCCTCATCGCGTTCGACATCAAGCCGTATGAGATCAAGACGTTCTTAATCGAGATGGGATGATAGCAAGATGGTTGCAAGATGGTTGCAAGTTCATGTAGAGGAGAGATTCATGTGGCGAATGCGGGCAGAGTGATTTTGTTTCAGGGCGATTCGATTACCGATGCGGGACGGGCGAGAGGCGAGGGCTATCCATCATTGGGCCATGGCTACGTGAGTAAAATCGCCGGCCGGATCGGCATGGACTTCGCGGAGTCCAGGCACCAGATTATTAACCGGGGGGTCGGCGGAGACCGGGTCTCCCACCTGTACGCGAGATGGAATGAAGACGCCATCTATCTGGCCCCGGATACGATCAGCATTCTGATCGGGGTGAACGATGCTTGGCGCATCGCGAAGCGGTTGCCTGAAGGAGCGTCGGACCGGTTCGAACGCGCATACCGTCATCTGCTGGAGGAGACGAAGGAAGTGATGCCGGATGCGGGGCTGATCCTATGCGAGCCGTTCGTCCTGCCGGTCGGCATTACGCTTGACGTATGGGATGATTTCCGCGGTCTCATCGATGAATACAGAAGGATCACGCGGGCGCTGGCGGAGCAGTACGATGCGGTATTCGTAGGCTTGCAGGAGCCGCTCGATCAGGCGGTGAAGCGGGCAGATGCAGGCTACTGGCTACATGACGGGGTGCACCCGACGGCAGCCGGGCATGAATTGATTGCAAGGGAATGGCTGCAAGCCGTGCAGAACAGCCGATTGGCGATATCGTAATCGCGCTGCCCATCGCAACGCAAGGCAGCCGACGAGTCCTTGGACTTCGTCGGCTGCCTTGTTGCGTTGAGCGGCGGTAAGCGGCTACTTCATGAATCGCACGCCTTGCGCGGCGAGCCGTTCATGCAGCTTCGGGATCGAGATATCCGCTGCCGATACGCCAGATTCGATGGAGAGGGAAGCGGCAATGCCGGCGGCTTGGCCGAGGGCATAACAGGTCGCTTGCACTCGCATCGAGGACATGGCGACGTGCGAAGCCGAGATCGAGCGGCCGGCGACGATCAACCCTTCGACTTGCACGGGAATCATGCAGCGGTAAGGGATGTCATACCCGTCGATATGGCGTTCGTCCGTGCTGGCCTCACCCGTAGGATTGTGAATGTCGATCTCGTAGTTCGTCTGCGCCACGACGTCATCGAAGCGGCGTCCGCTCGTCAGATCGTCCTCCGTCAGCGTGTACAGCCCGACAATCTGGTTCGTCTCCCGGACGCCGGTCTGGCCAGGGACATGCGATAGAATGTAATGCGCATGGCCGTTCCGCTGCAGGTAGTTGGCGACGGACAGCGCTTGCCGCATCGCTTCTTTCTCCGCGTAGTTAACGTCGCGGATCTTGGCGCCGTTCCCCTTCACGCGCGTCATGTTGACGAGCAGCGTACCGTCTTCCATCTCCCAGTGCAGGAGACGCCCCTGCGGCAGCTCCGACACGGCTTCGTACCGGTAGCCGTCCGGAGGCAGCGATTGCTTCACGGGTTTGCCCGTATTCTGCATCATGAACATCAGGGTCATCGGCTGGGTTAAGCCGTCCTCTTCCCTCCCCGAGCGCAGCGGTACGCCGGCATCGCCTGCCACCCTGGCATCACCGGTGCAATCGATGAAGACGCTGCCCTCGAACGCCACCAAGCCTTCCCTGGTGTTGGCGATGACGCTTGTGATGCGGTCGCCTTCCTTGTTCGCCGCGACGAAGCTTGTATGATAGAAGACTTCTACTCCTTCTTGTTCGAGCTTCTGGTTCAGATAGTGGCGCAGCTCGAAGGGCGAATATTGCGGCATGAAGGCCGATTGGTGGTGCGATTCCGGCAGTGCGGCAGGGAGAAATTCGGAGATGAACTCCCGGTAGATGCCGGTCACGTTGCCGACGCCCATGAATACGCTCACGTTGCCCAGCGTGCCCATGCCGCCCAATTGTCCGGAATGCTCCAATAGAATCGTTTTCCTGCCGCACCTGGCCGCGCTGATGGCAGCGGCGGTTCCGGCCGGCCCGCCGCCGATGACGACGACTTCTGCCGTTTCGTATACGGGTACTGAACGTTGCAGGACTGTGGTGTGCGTGGACATTGGCACTCTCTCCTTCAGTGGTAATTGCGATCTTGCCTTCATCTTAGTCATAATAGAAGCTGCAGAATAGTTTCATTTTAGTTGCATTTAATATGAAGCGAATCCGAGGTGAATTACCATGGCGCGGAGAAAAGAGGTCACCCTGCGAGCGCTCGCCGATGAACTGCAATTGTCTGTCCATACCGTATCCAAGGCACTGCGGGGATTGCCGGGGATGTCGGAGGCGACAAGGCGAGAGGTCGTGAAGCGGGCGCGCGAGCTGGGGTATCGGACGAAGGATCAGGCTGCGGGAATTGCCGCGGAACGGATCCCGTGGGCGAACGCACAGCCAAGAAGATTCGCATTGCTGGTAGGCGGCGACTTCCCGTACCATCGGCAGCAGCTGGAGGGCGTGCAGAGCCGGCTCGGCGAGCTGGGCCATTCGCTGTATCCGCAGCTGATGCCCAGCACGATCTCGGAGCCTGCGGAATTAGAGGCATGGCTGACGAGCATCGAGATCGATTATACGGACGGCCTCTTCTTGACGGCTGCGATTCCCGAGCGGCTGGAGGAGTCGCTATTGAGTCTGCCCATGCCGAAGGTATTGATTAACTATCCGCCAGACCTGGCCGAGGTCGACAGCGTCGTATGGGACGTAGAGTATGCGGTTCATCGCTCCGTGGAGGCGCTGCATGCCTGCGGACACCGGAATGTGCTATATGTCGGCGAGATCGGACAGCTGCGCGGGTTCAGGCTGAGATGGCAGGCTTTCGCAGCGGCCTCAATACGGGCAGGCCTGCCGGCGCCGGAGCCTGCCGAGCATGTCACGTCTGCGGCGGTCGATCGCGTGGACTGGATGGAGCAGCTGCGCGCCCGTTTAAGCACCGGCCGATTCACGGCCGTGCTGAGCGCGATCCCGGGAGAGGCGGAATGGGTCTATGCCGCCGCCGCCTCCCTCTCGCTGAGCATTCCGGCTGATCTGTCGCTTGTCGGCATGGATCATCTGGAGCATCCGTCGATCGCTGGTCTGGCTAGGCCGCAGCTGATCGTGCGCGAGGCGGGAGAGCGGGCGGCCGAGCTGATGCTGCGCAGAATCGCGAACCCGACGCTCCCTTACGAGCATGTGCGGCTCAAAGGCCCCTTCCTGGCAGGGCAGACAATCGGAGAGCGGCGATCGGGGGGGCGCTGACCGTAATTGACGCAGGCATGAGCAGGCGCGAATCCTACTGCAGCACTAGTCAGCCGCGACGGAGCGGCCCCCAACGGACGGAAGTCCGACCCGACTCGACGTCTTACTCGGATTATCGTCGCCTGCAGCGAACATTCGCTGACGTTTGCGGGTATCGCAAATCCGGCATGAGAACTATTGTGGACATAAAAATTTACATATATAGTAAGAACCTGAACCGGCGGAACGCTGGTCGACACGGAGGGAGGTGCAATTCCGCGAAAGTTCGTAAGCGGTTACAGCTTGTCCCATTCCATCCCTAAGGAGGCGGATAATGCGCTTCATACGCCAATATTTATGGTTGCACTTTCTCGCGTTGGGGATTGCGGGGTTCTTGTTCGTATGGCTGGCCCTTCCGCATGAACCTTCGATCGAGAAGCTGTGGCATCTGTACGTGAAGCTCGGTACGTACGGCTGCATTCTAGGCTTCATCGCCTTTTTCCCGAATCGTCTGCGCTACGGTTATCTGCTGGTCTATCTTCCGTTCCTCGTCTTCCTCGGTTACCTGATTCCAAGAGTCAGCTACTTCGGCGTTACCGGCAACGTACTCGCCACGAACTATGCGACGGTCGGCGAATTCTACACGCTGCTCTATCTGCTCGTCGTTCAGATGATTAATTTTACCGTCGCATTCGCTTATCGAATGGGCGGCGGAACGCCGGGCAATACGGTCAAAATCTCTCTCTTAGCCACGATCACGCTCTTCTCCGGCTTCCTGGACATCGCCTTCTATACGATCAATCCCGTAGCCGTGCCGGAGGGCGGTCTCATCTATGCCCATCACATCACCGTATTCTTGGGAAGTCCTGCTTCCTACCAGGAAGCCATTCTATTCGCGCTGGGTCACATCCCGCTCTTCCTGCTCGTCCTGTTCGCTCCGCTCGATAAGTGGTTCGGGGCGATCGGCCGCCGCTTCGGCAAGGATGACGGGAAGGAACAGCCTAAGCTGGCCGCCGCCCAATGAGGCAGCTCGAGCGGATGACGCCGCTCATGCAGCGATTCCTGCGCCACGTCAGCGTCGTCTTCGCATTCAAGGCGATGTCGCTGGCGCTTACGCTCGTCGTCTATGTCCTATGCGTGCGGGAGCTGGGTGCCGCACTATGGGGGCAAGTCGCGCTTGTCACCAGCGTGGCTGGCGTGCTGCTCATTCCGCTCACCTTCGGCTTGTATAACGGCGTCGTCAAATACGTTCCCGTATCGAGCGCGGCGGACAGCAAGGCAATTATGGGCACCGCGCTTGCCGGCAACCTCGTCATCTCGACCTTGGCCGCCGGGCTGCTCGTGCTCGCTGGACCTACAGTCGAGCGAATAGCAGGCCTGCCGTATGCGCACTGGCTGTGGGCGGTGGCGCTGGCCATGAGCATCAACCTGTACATTCTGGCGGAATCATTCCTTCGCGGCCAGCAGAAATTCTATCTCGTCGGCTCCTATAAGTTCTATGCGTCGATCGCCTTGCTGCTCGGAACAGCCGCGATTCTCTACGCCTGGCAGATCAAGTCGATGGCGGCGTACTTGCTGCCGTTCATCGCCTATCACTTGCTCTTCTTCATCGGCGCGCTGCCGAAGAGCGGAGTATGGCCGCTGCGGGTATCCGGCCAAGCTTGGCGGCTCTTGCTGGGCTTCGGCTTGTTCAATATGCTGACTTGGCTGTGCTCGACAGTGCTGTTTACGAGCGATCTCTACTTCATTGCCCGCTTCGGGACGGACTACGAGACCGGCGTCTATTCGGTCTACCAGAACAATATCCGTGCCTTGTGCACGATCCTGTTCCATGACGTGTTCGCCGTCGTGTTCCTGCCGATGATCGCTTCTCGGGACAAGAGGCAGGTCGACCGCATGGCCGTGAACTATTCGATTCCGATCTTCCTGGCCATCTGTGCGGGCGTAGCCATGCTGACGGCCTGTCTCGTGCTGCTGCTGGGCAAGAGCATCCCGCTTCACGGCGGTTATATCGCGCTGACGGCCGCAGGGAGTGCCATGAACATGATGTATCTCTTGTTCACGTCGATTCTGTCGCTTGACGGCGTCAGGGCTGCAAAGCTTGCCTGGGTGTCCCTGCTCCTCCCGATGCCGCTGCTGCTCGGGCTTCAATACGTGTGCGTGCAGCAATGGGGCGTTATGGGAGGCATGGTATCCGTCGTCATTGTGAACGCGCTCTTAGTGCTATCTTTTCGCTTGGCGATCCATTACTTCTATCCCGTGCAGCAGGCGGCGAACGTTGCGAGTCCGCTTCCGGAGACGCACGCGCAGCCGGGAGGCTGAACCATGAGAGGAGAGTGCCGATTCGATGAAATACAGCGTGGTCATCCCTGCCTATAACAATCCGGAGATGCTGAACAATACGCTCGAGGCCTTGAACGACCAGATCGGCTTCGAGTCGGGAGGGTACGAGGTCATCGTCGTGGATGACGGGTCGGAGGTCGATCTGTTGGCCTTCGTGCAGGGGACGCCGAGGAGCTATCCGTTCCGACATGTCCGGCTGGAGCGGATGCCGGTGTCCTGCCGCTCCAGAGTTCGTAACAGCGGCGCGGCCATCGCGCAGGGCGAGGTAATCGTGTTCCTCGACTCGGACATGATCGTGGCCCCGAATTACATGCAGCAGTTGGACAGCTATGATCCACTCTCGCACGATCTGTTCGTGTTCTCGTACCGCTTCATGCTCAAGGAGCCCGTATCGCTCGAGGAGGTCAAGTCGCGCAGCATTTTCCGCAAGGACTATAAGACGCTTGACTATCTGGAAGGCAGGCACTACGACAGTCAGATTACTTCCTTCAACAACATGGCGCTCGACCAACAGTGGATGCCGGTCTATTCCTGCAGCATGGCGCTGCCCCGGCATAGGCTCGAGCAGATCGGCGGCTTCGACGAGAGCTATAAAGGCTGGGGCGTCGAGGATTGGGACGTCGCTTACCGCTGCATGAAGCTCGGGATGCGGATCGTCTCCCATCTCGGCATGGAGGCGCTGCATCAGTATCACGGCGAAGTGTTCGGCGACCTTCGGACGATGGACAAAATGATCGAGTGGGACCGCAACATCACGAATCTGTACCGGCTGAATCCGACGCTCGAACAGGAGCTGCCGCGCCGGGTGATGAACCTGGCGTACTTCACGAGACGGGTGCCGCAGATGATGATGCGCAAGGAGCGGGGACGAACGGTGCGCAGGCTGGAGGTACGCAGCGAGGGGGACATTCCCGGCGTGCAAGCTGAGGTTCAGGCGCTGTCGGCCGAAGCGGGCAATCTGGTTATCGTGCGGGACGGGACGAACTCGACGCAGCTGCATCTGTGGATTCAATTGCTCGGCCGCACGAAGAGCGAGATCCAATACTATCCGCAAGCCTACGATCTGGATCCGGTCGAGACCGTCAAGCATATGAAGCGGGTGTTCACGTGGAAGAAGAGGTTGATACTAACGTATCGCAGCCTGAAGCTCCTGCGAAGCAAATGGGCGCATGCGGGGGGGCGGACACTCGATGCAGCTCGGTGAGGATACGATCATACTCGCGAAAAAATCGACGTTGGCCGAAACGATCGGCCTGCTCGTGCAGCAATTGCGCCCCGGTCAGTGGACCAAAAATTTGCTTGTCTTCGGCGCGTTCGCCTTCTCCATCGACGAGTGGCGGCTCGGCGATCTGCAGAGCTGCGCGGCTGCCTTCCTGCTCTTCTGTCTCGTCTCGGGCTGCGTCTACATCATGAACGATTACGTCGACCGGGAGGCAGACCGGCAGCATCCGGACAAAGCGCATCGCCCGATGGCGTCCGGCAGGCTCCGTCCGGGCATCGCGATCGCGTTCGGCATCGTGCTGCTAGGAGGCTCGCTTGGCGCAGGGTTCGCCTTGCACGGATTGTTCGGGCTGCTGCTCATCGGCTATTTTCTCGTGAATCTGTCCTATTCGCTCAAGCTCAAGCACGTGGTCATCGTGGACCTGCTGCTGATCGCGTCCGGCTTCGTCATCCGCGCCGTTGCGGGCGGCGTCGTGATCGGGGTGCGCTTCACGCCTTGGTTCCTGATGTGCGTCTTCTTGCTCTCGCTCTTCCTGGCGATCGGCAAGCGCCGCCATGAGCTCTTGCTGCTGGAACGGGGAGGCGGCGCGCATCGCAAGGTGCTGGACAATTACTCCGAGCCGCTGCTCAACCAATTGTCCGCCATCGTCACGACGCTTACGATCATGAGCTATTCGTTGTATACCTTCCTGTCGGAGACGTCGGTCTACCTGATGTGGACGATCCCTTGCGTCATCTACGGCATGTTCCGCTATCTGTATCTGGTCCATGTGCTGGGCAAAGGCGGCAAGCCGGAGGCGCTGCTCTACGGCGACAAGGGCATTCTGGCATGCGTGCTCGTGTTCGGTGCGGCCGTCGTCGTCATCATGCAGATAAGCGCGGGCTCGGTGTGAGGAGGTCGGAAGCTTGTATCTGCTAGCGCCTATTATCGGCTGGCTCGCGGCCGGCTTCTTGAAATTCATCGTGAATCAGCTGCGCTACGGCAACGCCCGCGAGCGGATCGGCAACGGCGGATTCCCGAGCAATCATACGACGATCATGACCGCGACGGTCATGCTGATCGGTTTCCGCGAGGGCTTCGCGGATCCGTTGTTCGGCTTAGGCGCTGCGGTCACGTTCATCGTCATCATCGATGCCACGGGCCTCAGACGGCATGTCGGCGCGCATGCTTCGCGGATTAACGCGCTCCAGCCGGAGGGGGCAAGGCTGCGGGAGAGCATGGGGCATAACGTCATCGAGGTGCTGGGCGGATTGGCGCTCGGCACGATCATCGGCTATTCGATGAGCTTCATCTGAGCATAGCTGAGGGTCAACGTTAGGAAAAGGAGGGCGCGCATAGCATGAAGTTCATTCTGATCGGTGGGAGCGGGTTCGTGGGGCAGCATCTCGCTGCCGAGCTCGCGAAGCGGGGACAGGAGGCCGTAATCTGCGATATCGCGGAGCCGGCCACGCCAGAGATCGGCAGCTTCGTTCGGACGGACGTGACGGACTGGGCGTCCGTCCGAGCCTTGCCGCTGGAGGAGGATGACATCGTCATCCATCTGGCGGCGAACCAATATCACGGGCGCGTGCCCCGGCGCGATCGGCAGGCGTACTTCGCGCATACGAACGTATGCGGAACCGCCAATATCCTGCAGGTCATGGAGCAGCGGCGGGCGAAGCGGATGATCTACTTCAGCACGGATATGGTATACGGCAGACCGTCATATCTGCCGATCGACACCGAGCATCCGAAGCTGCCGTTCGGTCCGTACGGCGAGAGCAAGCGGGAATCGGAGCTGCTGTGCGGCCGCTACCGCGATAAGGGGGCGCGGATTACCGTATTTCGTCCCCGCATGATTATCGGGCCTGGCCGGCTCGGGGTCTTGAAGAAGTTGTTCAGGCTGATCGAGGCGGGCTTGCCGGTTCCGCTCATCGGCAGCGGCGCGAATCATTACCAGATGATCGCCGTGGCGGATTGCGTACAAGCCGTCATGCGTGCGATCGACTTGGACTGTCCGAACGAAGCGTACAATCTCGGCTCGAAGAACCCGCCGACCGTTCGCGAGCTGCTCGGCAGCCTGATCACCCGGGTGAACTCCAGATCCCGGCTCATTCCGACGCCGGGCTCAGCGGTGAAGGCCGTGCTGTCCGGGCTGTCGGCTGCCGGCGTGGAGCTGCTGTATAAGGAGCAGTACATGATTGCCGACGAGAATTACTTGGTCGACATCTCGAAGACCGAACGGGAGCTCGGCTGGTCGCCGCTGTACTCGGACGATGACATGCTCATGGCATCGTACTCGACCTATAAGCTGGCAGCAGCACGATGAAGGCCGTGCCTTCGCCGAGCTTGCTCTCGGCTTCGATCGTCCCGCCGTGAGCGAGCACGAATGCCTTCGCGATGGCGAGCCCCAGACCCATGCCGCCGTGGCCGCGGTCGCGCGCTTCGTCGGTCCGGTAGAACCGATTGAACAGATGGGGGAGATGATGGGGCGCGATGCCCGGCCCCGTATCGCGGACGGTAATGGCTAGCATTACCGTGCCGGCGCGATCGACTTCCTCGAGCGCCACTTCGACCGCCCCGCCGGACGGCGTGTAGCGGACGGCGTTCATCAGCAGGTTCATGAACACCTGCGTCATTCGGTTCGGATCGACGAGCAGCGATTGGGTTGCGGCAGGCGATTCGACTGTCAGCCGGATGCGAAGCTGCTTCTCCTCAGCCGCGTACGAGACGCGCTCGATCGCGCGCTGCAGCAGCGCCTTCATCGCGGTCGGCTGCGGAGCGATCGGCAGCTTCCGCGCTTCCGCCAGCGACAGCAGATGGAGATCGTCGACTAGACGAGTCAGGCGGATGAGCTCATCTTGCAGCGGCAGCAACTGTTCGGGCGGGACGGGCCTGCCGTCCTGCTGCAGCAGGTCAAGCTTGCCCTGCACGATCGTCAGCGGCGTGCGAAGCTCATGCGCGACGTCGGCCACGAGGCTCCTGCGCACTTCTTCGGTGCGCTGCAGCTCGGCAGACATCGCGTTGAATGCTTCTGCCACTCTCCCCAGTTCGTCCTTGGTCGTGACCTGGGCGGTGACGCCGTATTCGCCTTTCCCGACGCGCTCGATCGCAGGCAGCAGCTGCCGCAGCGGTACGGTCAGCTTGCGCGCGATCCCGTAGGCGACAAGGAGCGAGACCAGGATGAAGAGGACGGCGGCTGCCGCCAGCAGCATGAGGATCGAGATCGGGATGCCGATCCGCAGCTTCGACAGGTTCGCGACCTCGGGGTCGTGATAATGCAGCTCGCCGATCGGCATCCCGTCCAACTGCAAGCTTCGCTGGAAGCCAAGCCGCAAGATGATTGGCCGTAAGGTGTCTCCGACGATGCCGGCTTCCCGCCCGTCTTGGTCCAGCAGCACGTAGCTCGCATCGTCCCGTTCTGGAATGGGCAGCGGCGCGAGCCGTTCCGTTCCCTCTTGGCCTGTTGCCCCGTCCCGCCGCACCGTTCTCCATGAACCCCCGTTATCCCGGTAATGGCGGATGAGATCGAATGCCAGATCATCGATTTCCTTCCCCTTCGCATCCTGTACGATCGCCTCGAACGATTCCCGCACGACCAGGTGGGTCAGCGCCACGAACGTCACGCTCATGGCGACGATGAACGCGGCCATCGCGAGGAAGATTTTCCGCTGGGTGCTCATGGCCGATCCCCGAACCGATAACCGAATCCGTAGACAGTCTTCACATAGACAGGCTGCGACGGATCGTCCTCCAGCTTCTTGCGAATGCGGCTGATATGCGCGTCCATCGTCCGCTCGTCGTTGACCGATTCGTCGTCCGCTGCCGCCATCAAGAGCTGCAGGCGGCTGTACACGATGCCCGGCCGCGACGCGAGCGTGAGCAGCAGCTTGAATTCCGTCGGGGTCAGCGCTACTAGGACGCCGCGCTTCCAGACGCGGCACTCCGCCTCCGATATGACAAGCTCGCCCCGTTCGAGAAGCGTCTCCGATGGCGAGCTGCCTTCGATGCGGCGCAGCACGGACCGAATCCGAGCAGCAAGCTCCCGCAGCGAGAAGGGCTTCGTCATGTAATCATCCGCGCCTACCTCCAGCCCGATCACTCTGTCCGTCTCCTCCACGCGCGCGGTCACCATGATGATGCCGATGCGCGGATCCAGCTTCCGCAGCTCGCGGCATACGTCGATCCCGTTCATCTCCGGCATCATCCAATCCAGCACGACGAGCGACGGCTTGAGCTCGCGTGCCTTGTCGAGCGCCGATCTCCCGGTTCGGGCCGTCGCAGTGACGAAGCCTTCTTGTTGGAGGAAGGGCTCCATGAACTCCAGTACTCTTCGTTCGTCGTCGACGAGCAGCAGCGTGTGCGGCATCGGTCAGTCCCCCTAATAATCCCTGTTATTGCCGTAATTATAGCCGTTAATTCCGACTTTGTGGCAATATTCACGGAACCCGTATACAATCGCAACAAGTTCGCAACATTCGGTTGTTATGATGCGGAATAGCTGCGCAAGTCGATCTATAAATAGGAGGCAATCAGATGGTTGATATGAATAGGGACAAGTTAGACGTAGTTCGTACTAACAGTCGGGGGCGCGTATCGCGGGGGATTTTCGCAGGGCTGGCATGGGTGTTCGTCGCAAGCGTCGTCGTCCAGACCTTGCTGGCCGGGATGGCGCTCTTCAACGATCCGCTGCATTGGGAGAAGCACATCGTCTTCGTGCGAATCTTCGAGTTCATTCCGTTCGTCATGCTCGTCTGTGCCTTCATCGGCCGCCTGCCGGCCAGCATGAAATGGATGAGCTTCGCGCTGTACGGCTTGATCTTCGTGCAATATACAACGGCTAACGTGCCCGCGGTCGGCGCGCTGCATCCCGTGATTGCGCTGGGCTTGATCGTCCTGTCGCTGCACGTCGCGAAGCGGGGGACGCGTTCGGTCCGAGAGAAATTGTAAGCAAAGTGTAACCTTCCGGCGCTTATGCACGTCAGTGAATATCCCAACAACATAAACAAGCTGATCAAGGGCTTGAGCGCAGGAGGACATCAAGTATGAACAATAATAAGAAGAACAAGCACAAATGGCTGATTCTGATGACGACGGCAGGGCTGCTCGCGACGACGGCGGCGGTAGGCGCAGATGGCATAGTGGACAAAGTGTCCGGATTGCTGCGGGGCGACATCAAGGTGTCCGTCAATGGCGAGCAGACGGCGATCCATCCGGTTTACATCGACGGCAAGGCGTATCTGCCAGCCCGAGATATGGCAGGCGCGTTAGGCGTCGGCATCCACTGGAGCGGCAAGGAGATCGAGCTGACGCAGAAGGAGGAAACCGATGAAGTGGAGCAATATCTGCAGACTTCCGGCGTGATCGTGGATGTAGCGAAGACGGACAACGGCTCGTTCCGCATCGAGGTGCTGGGCCATAGCCCGAACAATTGGATCATCCTGTATGCGGACGCGGACACCGTATTGACCGATGCCGAAGGCAAGCCGTTCGCGGCGGCCGATCTGAAGGCCGGCATGCAGCTCACCGCGCAGTATGGCCCGATTATCGCGATGAGCTATCCGGGGCAATCGCACGCGGCGACGATCCAAGTCGGCGAACAGCGGCTCGTGCAGGAAGCGGCCGTCATTGCTGTCGAAGATATGGAGGACGGCAAGCGGATTCTGATCGGCGAGACGAAGGACGGCAAGGATAACGTGTCGGTCGTGCTGAACATGGGCAAGGAGTCGATGCTGGTGAATCGGGAAGGACAGCCGGTCGAATGGTCGGACCTCAAGGCCGGTTCGAAGGTCCGTGCCTACTATGGCCCGATGATGACGAAGAGCCTGCCGCCGCAGAGCCCGGCGCATCTCGTCGTCCTGCTCGACCAACAGGAGCAGCTCGCTCCGGCAGCGGAACAAGAATTCCGCGAGCTGGCATGGTCGTTCGTGCCTGAGGAGGAGAAGGGGCATCTGCTGACCGCGAAAGAAGAGGCGCAGGTCGAGCTGGTCGATGCTGCAGGCGGGGGCGTAATGGCTGCTACCGACGAGCAGAAGGCTGCGCTGGCCGAGCTGCAAGCTGCTGGCGGCAAGCTGGTTGCCGTGACGTACCGCACCGATCAGGATGCCTTGCTCGGACCGCTGACCGTCGCGATCCACCCGGATACGAAGGCACTGCTGGGATATTTTATTCGGATGTAACAGAGGGATTGTGGGACCGCCAGGACGAGAAGTCCTGGCGGTTTTGTCGATCTTTATTAGTTGTGTGCGCTGGCATAGATTAGTGTAGAATACTGCTACTATTTTCGGTGCTGTGGCCGATGCTTAAGGAATAAATGCATATTCTGCCACTATTTTTGGCCATATGCTCGGAATGGGCGTTTAGCTCGAAAATAGTTGTACTCTTCTGCACTAATCGGGCTAACGCGGAAAGTTGGGTGGAATTAGTTGTACATTTTACCTCTATATGACCATGACCTAACGGGCATCGCCACTAATGACATACGCAATCCAACCCGAGGCGTTTGGGATCGTTCCTAGGCGGTGCGGGAGCTTACAGCTCCTGCACCATTTTGTATTGGCCGGGTTCGGCACGGAATCCGAGCAGATCGCGATTGATGCGCAGCATCGGCGCGTTCATCGAATCGTTATGGGTTCTTAGGTAGGGAACCTTGCATGCCATGGCGGTTCTGATGCCGAGCATCTTCAGGGCCAGCGCGATCCGGCGGCCGCGATATTCCTGCAGGACACCGGTGTATTCGTGATACATCGCCTGCGTCTGCTCGTTCTGCTGCAGCGTGACGACGCCGACATAGCGATCGCCGTCCTTGGCGATATGGATCCATTCGTCCCGCACGCTGGGCATCCCGATGCTCCACTTCTTCCATTCCTCGAACCAAGGGAAGTCCCCGCTGTAGCCCGGAATGTCCATGCTAGTTGCCTTGTACAGCTCGTGCAGCTTGCGCTCGTTCGCTTCACCCGGTTCGTCTGCCAGCGTCACGAATCGAATGCCGGTTCGTTCCGCGTCTTCGATCGACCGGAAGAGCTCGCCGCCATCGAATGCATCTAGTTCGAGCACGGATTCGAACGTATGCCTTTCCTTCGTGAACCCGCGGCGTTCGGCGAAGCCGAGCGAGTCGCCGTCCGTCTCCTTCATATAGATTGTGAACCGCGAAGCCTTCACGTCCGATGCCCATCCGTGCATGGCAGCGTAGAGGGACCGGCCGATCCCGAGGCCGCGGTGAACGGGGCTGACGACGAGATTGCAGATCAATTCGCCGGGCTCTGTCCATGGCGCGCGCCAAGCGATCGCGTAACCGACGGTCTGTCCTTGCTCGTCCTCGGCAACCCACTGGGGACGGTCCCAGCCCATCAGCTTGCCGTCTTCGCCATAATGCAGCTGCCCTGGTGGGATGCTGTCTTCCTCCGCCTTCATTCGCTCAGCCGTTGTCGGCTCCGACCAGATGAGGTTCATCAGGGGGGCTATAGCGGTATACTGCTCCGTGCGATCCATTCTTCGAACATGATATTCGGGCAATCCATCTACCTCCATAATAAGTTGTCTGACTCGTTGAGCCCATTATCCCACCTCGCATGTCTGCCTGTCATGGGAAAGACCGGTTATAGTCAAAATTCACCGATGAAGCGGGGCGTGGCCGACATGGTAGTCGCTGTGACTACTGCGGCTACTGCGACTGCCGCAACAGCCATGGCTGCCATAGCGAAGCTTTTTCCTTATTAAGGTACCTTCATGCGCTAAATGCACGCATATGCCGTCGATCAACACGAATAGCGAATGTAATTCGCAAATTAGCGAACGTGTGTGCGCTATTTAGAGAATAAGTGGTGCAACTGGGGCATATTGAGGGTAAGCCTGCACAATTAGCGCACCGTCATACCTTATTAGCGAAAAAGCTTCTTTATTGCAACAGTCGTCATCTAGGCGGCTCCAGATATCCCACTCGCCAGCCTTGGGAGAGAGCGATTATAGTCAACTTCACCGTTAGCGCATGGAGTGGCAGTCGAGTAGTCGCAGTCGCCGCAGTAGCCGTAGTAGCCGTAGTAGTCGTAGGTAGCCGCAACAGTCGCAGTAGCCCCAGCAGCCGCAGCAATGGATAATCGAAACGCAACCGCCTCACAGCTGGTACGTACTACCATATTATCCTGATACAAGGCGGTATCGATCGATGAAAAGATGGGAAATGTTCATGCTCGAGGCGATGTTGTTTAGCCTGCTGGCGGTTGCCTACTACATCCCGCTAAGCCTGCTGGTCGATGGGAGGTTCCTGATCGGAGGATTCGCGTTCGCCCTCTTCTGGTGCAAAGAGTATTATGAGCGCCTCGTCCAGGAAGGCTACTGGGAGGAGCGTATCGCCTCGCGAATATGGCTGACCTCTACCTTGATCCTGGTACCGGTTCTGCCGATCATCTATGGCTTGGTGCTAGGATTCATCCTAGGGTGGGACGCAACGTGGAAAGGCGCTGTCATTGGAGGCGCAATCGCGTTCGGTTCGCTGGTATTCGATACGGTGGAGTGGCTCTATCTTCGCGTGACTGCAGCGCGAAGAAGCAATACGGACAACGCCATGCGAACGGACTAATGCATAGAGGAACGAGGCTGCTGACGAGGACGAATCGGCGGCCTCTTCGTCCATCTGTGACAATTGAATGACAAGGTAGATTTGTTAGCGTATTATCATTTTGTTAGCTAGATTCCGTTAGTTGGGCGCTGTATAATGGATGCAGGAATATGCCGGATAGAGGGGCCGCAATCGTGCAGCATTTCTCTATCCCTGTCACCTCCAACTTGCAGAGAGAGGAAGATTGCCCGTGTCCAGCAGCTTATTCAAGGATCGGTATAACAAGGTTATGGAACGTTACAACGAGGCGGTTACGAAGAAGAATAAGGCGTTATTCTCCGAGAACGGCATCTACGAGAAGTATGAGGACCCCGTGCTGACGAACCGCAGCATTCCGCCGTTCTGGCGCTTCGACCTGAATCCGGAGACGAATCCGTACTTCATGGAGCGGATCGGCGTGAACTGCGTCTTCAATCCGGGCGCGATCGAGCTGAACGGCAAGTTCTACATGGTCGCCCGCGTGGAGGGCTGGGACCGCAAATCGTTCTTCGCCGTCGCGGAGAGCGACACGGGCATCGACGGCTTCACGTTCTGGGAGAAGCCTGTCGTGCTTCCGCAGACGGAAGATCCGGACACGAACGTCTACGATATGCGTCTCGTGAAGCATGAGGACGGCTACATCTACGGCCTGTTCTGCACCGAGCGCAAGGATCCGTCCGCGCCTCCGGGAGACCTGTCCAGCGCGGTCGCGCAATGCGGCATCGTGAGAACGACGGACATGAAGACGTGGGAACGTCTGCCTGACCTGAAGACGAAGTCGGCGCAGCAGCGCAACGTCGTGCTGCATCCGGAGTTCATCGACGGCAAGTATGCGTTCTACACCCGTCCGCAGGACGGCTTCATCGACACGGGCTCCGGCGGCGGCATCGGCTGGGGACTGTCGGACACGATGGACGGCGCTGTCGTGGATAAGGAAATCATCATCGACGAGCGGATCTATCATACGATCAAGGAAGTGAAGAACGGCCAGGGCCCGGCTCCGATCAAGACGGCCGACGGCTGGCTGCATATCGCGCACGGCGTCCGCAATACGGCGGCAGGCTTGCGCTATGTCATCTACGCGTTCATGACGGACCTGAACGAGCCATGGCGCCAGACGTACCGTCCGGGCGGCCACTTGATCGCGCCGGAGGGCGAGGAGCGCGTGGGCGACGTCTCGAACGTCGTCTTCACGAACGGCGTCATCGTCAAGGGCAATGACGTCTACATCTACTACGCTTCCTCGGACACGCGTTGCCACGTCGCGACGACAACGATCGACCGGCTCGTCGATTACGTGAAGCATACGCCGGAGGACGCGCTGTACTCCCATGACTGCGTGGCGCAGCGCATCGCGCTGATCGACCGCAATCTGAAGTTCGGCAGCCAATAATCTAATCAAACGTCAAGAAACACATGCTGCGGCATGTGTTTTTTGCATGGCGGGATATGTTACCATCGAGTAGAGCGAATCAATCGAAGCGAGGGTTAACCGACGTGGAATATCGATATGAACGAACGGCGCGCAATTACGAGGACTTCGCGAGCGGGCGCGTGCTCTATAATGCGCAGGGGACGACTTCGTTCCCTGTGCGCTTGGCCAGCGAGATCGCGCAGCGCTGCTTCGAGGTGCTGCGGGAGCGGGGGAATGACGGGCCTTACGAGATCTACGATCCTTGCTGCGGCGGGGCGGGCATGCTGACAACCATCGGTCTGCTGCATGGAGGCGCGGTGCGGGCGATCTATGCTTCGGATGCGGACGCCCGCGTGCTCGGCAGCGCGGCGAACAATCTTTCGCTGCTGAACGCCGAAGGCATGGACAGACGGCGCAAGCAGGTTCAGGAACTCTACGACGCCTACGGCAAAAGCTCGCACCACGACGCGCTCCTGAGCATCGACCGACTGACGGCGCGCCTCCAAGAGGCGAAGACGACAGTCCGCACGGCGTGCTTCCAAGCGGATGCGACGAAGCCGGATGAAGGGCGTCGTGAACCGTTGCCGGCCGGCGGCGTGGATCTCATCATGACCGACCTGCCGTACGGGTCGATCGTGCAGTGGGACGGAGGCGAGCATGCAGAGTCGTCCGAGCAACTGCGACGATTCTTCGACCAAGCCCACGGCATGCTGAAGCAGGGGAATTCCGTCCTGGCTGTCGTAGCGGATAAGGGCCAGAAGCTAAGGCACGAGCGGTTCGAGCGCGTGCAATATTGGAAGATCGGCAAGCGGCATGTCGGATTGTTCGTGCCGATTCCGACGGAAGGAGGCGATTGCAATTGAAGACATTCAAGCCGGAGATGAGCGCGGAGGATGCAGCGGAGCTGCTAATGCAAGTCACGGGCAGCGAAGTCGCGGACATCGCGCCGATCGAGATGGGCGAGATGAGCAAGGTGTACCGCTATACGAGCGATGGACGCGATTACGTGATCCATTTTAAGGATCAGCGCGACAATCTGGCCAAAGCGCGCTATCTGCATGACCGTTACGCGGCTGCCGGACTGCCAATGCCGAGGATCCATGAACTTGGGGAAGCCGGAGGCCTCTACTATGCGATCTCGGACCTCGTACCGGGCAGCAGCGTAAGCGCTCTAGCAGGCGAGGAGCTGGAAGCCGTCATGCCGCACCTTGTCGAGCTGTTCGCGCGCATGAGCCGCATCGAGGTCGATGCCCCGCCCGGCTGGGGATGGATGAGGCCGAACGGGGAAGCGGCATCAGCCTCGTGGATCGACTATATCGCAGGCACGTTTGCCCCGGAGCAGCATGGCTTCTTCGAAGGCTGGATGTCCTTGTTCGAAGGCGGGATTCTCGAGCGCGACGTGTTCGATCGGGTCTATGCCGCGATGATGCGGCTGGCGAAGCATGCGCCGGAGGAACGCTATCTTGTCCATGGCGACTATCACCTCGGCAACATGCTGGCGAGCGGCGGGCGGATCACGGGCATCGTCGATTGGGAGATGGGCATGTACGGAGACTTCATGTATGACGTCGCCGTCCTGAACCTGTGGTCGCCGCAGGCCAGGTTCCCCCAGCGGGTACGCGAGGCTTGGGCAGCGGAAGGACGGGACATTCCCTGCTTCAAGGAGCGTCTGCTATGCTATCAGATCTTCAAGGGGCTGGACGGCCTGCGATTCTACGCGAAGAAGGGCGATCCGCACAGCTATGCCTTCATGAAGGAACAGCTTCTTACTATGTTATCTATCGTAGGAGAGTGAGCTTATGACAACGTTCGAACCATTCCCGCGAAGCACGCCGGAGCAGCTCGGCATGTCGTCCGAGGCAATCGCGCGATTCCTGGATGCCGTAGAAGCGCAAGACGTCGAGATGCATACCTTCATGCTGCTGCGGCACGGCCAAGTTGCGGCAGAAGGCGCATGGGCGCCGCATCGCTTGGACGCGCCGCATATGCTTTTTTCACTCAGTAAGAGCGTGGCCGCGACAGGGGTTGGCATTGCCGTTGACGAAGGCCTGCTGAGCGTGGACGATCAGGTGATTTCGTTCTTCCCGGAATACATTACCGAGACGATCGCGGCGAACATGGCAGACCTCCGCATCCGCCATCTGCTCGCGATGTCGACGGGCCACGACGTGGACACGGCGATCGCGCAGCGGCTTGAGCCGAGCGGGGATTGGGTGCGCGCGTTCTTCGACACGCCAATCGTCCATCCGCCGGGCACATTTTTCCTCTATAATAACGGCGCGTCTTACATGCTCTCGGCGATCGTGCAGCGCGTGACCGGGGAGACGCTGATCGACTACCTCCGGCCAAGGCTGCTGGAACCGCTCGGCATCGACTACGCTCGTTGGGAGACTTGCCCAAAGGGCAACAGCATCGGTGCTTCCGGCCTGCATATGACGACGGACGCGATCGCGCGGTTCGGTCAGTTATTCCTGCAGAGAGGGATGTGGAACGGGCGGCGCATTCTCTCGGAGGCTTGGGTGGAAGCAGCTTCGTCCTGTCAGACGGCCAACAATCCGAAGGGGGAGCCGAGAACCGACTGGAACAGCGGTTACGGCTACCAGATGTGGCAGTGCCGTCAGGACGGGGCTTACCGCGGCGACGGGGCCTGCGGGCAATTCTGCATTGTCATTCCAGGGCAGGATGCGGTCATCGCGATCACGGCCGGCACGGGGAAAATGGGCGTGCTCATCGACCTGATCTGGACGCATCTGTACCCGGGGTACGGTCCGCAAGGGCAAACCGTAGGGCAGGAAGCCGATCGCGCATCCGCCTCGCTGCGGGAGCGGATCGTGCGTCTGGCGCACGCGCCGCAGGAGCAGTCGCTCGGGGCATCGCCCGCGCTGGCTGGGCGCGTCTCGGGGAAGCGGTATGCGCTAGCCCCGAACCGTAAGGGAGCGGACGCGGTTCGCTTCGAATTCGACGAGGACGGCTGCACGTTCCGCATTCGGGATGCACGCGGCGAGCATGCGATCCGCTGCGGCAGCGGGAAATGGCTACTGGGCGAGACGCTTGCGACGGAGGACGAGTGGGTGAAGCCGGTCGAGGCGCCGTGGAAGGTGGCGGTCAGCGGCGGTTGGCAGGACGAGCGGACGTACGTGATCGCCATGCGATTCTACGAGACGACGTTCACCTGCAAGGTCGTCTGCCGCTTCGATGGCGACGGGGAGCGGGTGGCATTGGACTTCACGCGGAACCTGTCGTTCGAGCCGTATGATTTTCCGACGATACTGGGGACTGCATCGCAGGACTAGCTGGAATATAGGAGAGCGAGGTGCCGCAAGCATGCAGCAATACGCATACGAGGCAATCATTCACGGACAATTGCGCACGAACCAATACCGCTATCCGGACGAGCAGCGGGACATCATCTGCACGACGACGCTGATCCGCGGCGGCGATGGCCTCCATATCCTCGTGGATCCCGGCTGGCGCGATGAGCTGCTGCTGGAAGCGCTGGCGCTGCGGGGACTGGCGCCCGAGCAGATCGACTTGATCTATGTGACGCACCTTCATCCCGACCATTTTCGCTCGGCGCGGCTGTTCCCTTCAGCTCGATGGCTCGCATACGGACCGGAGATCGATCACTGGCGGGAGCGGATCGCGGAGGCCGATCGCGACATACTGGAGCGGCTGGAGCGGGTCCATGACGAGGTGCATGCGGATATCCGCATCGTGCCGACGCCGGGCCATACGATGCAACACACCTCGGTGTTGTTTCAGAGCTGGGGGCGGCGCATTCTCGTCGCAGCCGATGCCTTGTTGTGCCGGGAGTACTACGAGCATCGCACCGTTCACCCGATCTCGGAAGACGCGGAGCTGGCCCTCCGTTCGCTCGAAGCGGCGGGCGAGATGGCCGACACGATCATTCCGGGGCATGACGCGCCTTATGATCGATAGGAATGTGACATTCAGTCTTCATAACAGGACCCTAGTATGATAGTGTTGAGCTATTAGGAATCCTAATCATCTAACATCATTGGACAGAACTGGAAGTGACACCTGTGGACGGCTATGCGCGTCATAACTTGGAGAATGAAACTGCTGAACGAAGGAAGACACTTAGAAGCTCCACGTATGCTGGATATGCCGTACATGCGTCTTGGATTCTGATCTTTATCTATCTGGATGTGCCGCTCTTAGCGGCGGTTAACGTCCTCAATATTATAGGTTACGGTTATTGTCACTATCTGATTAAGGCGTACAGATTGCATCTTTGGATTACGCTCTCGATTCTGAACCTATTATTTAGCGTGAGCCTATCAACGTGGTATGTCGGATGGGATACCGGCATTCACTTTCACATCTTTATCTCGATCTGCACGATTTTTAGCGTGCCGAATCACAACCGGGTCATGCGGACATTGCTCATTCTGCTATGCTCTTCCGCGTATGTTCTCTTGTATGCGATCGCGGACCATCCAGTAGTCGCGCTGGCACCGGAGCATGTTCGTGCGCTGCACTACTACAGCTTGATTAACGTTATCGCGACCGTGCTGGCACTGTCCTCCAGCGCTTGGGGGATCATGTTCAAGACGCTGAACGAACTTAAGGTGCTGAACAGGCAGTTGGAGCAGTACGCGAGCACGGATCCCCTAACCGGGTTGTACAACCGCAGGACGATGTACGGCAAGTTGGAGCAGGCCGCGGCCTTCAAGTACGAGGCCGGCATCCCGTATGCGATCCTAATCGCGGATATCGATAATTTCAAGAACGAATACGGGCATGAATGCGGGGATTTCGTCCTCATTCAGAGCGCCGAGCACTTGAAGGGCAAGCTGCGCCAGTCCGATTCCGTATCGCGTTGGGGAGGCGAGGAATTCCTGATCCTCCTGCCGGACACGGGGCTGGAAGAAGCGCATGCGATTGCCGAAAGCTTGAGGCAGACAATCGCAGAGCAGCGGTTCCCGTTAAGCGGCGTCGAGCACCGCATTACGCTGACGATCGGCGTGGCTGCGCATGCAGGCAACGAGGAGGTTCATACGTGCATCCATAACGCGGATCGCGCTCTGTTAGAGGGGAAATCGCTTGGCAAGAATCGGGTCATGCTGCATAGGCAGCAATCTGTCCTATCGTAATGTGCACAAGGGGGGCAGCATGCAGGGCTTGTCGAGTTCGGATTCGGTAAACTCGATCACAAGCAGAAGGGGGCCGTACGAGTGGTCAAAATCGTCTTGATACTGGCAGCCGCAGGCTTAAGCGTATACTTCGCCGTGAAATACCGACTGTGGAAACGGCTCTAATTGTCCCCGAATTCTATAACCCCTATATAGCTGCGCCGTAATCTTGCGATCACGGCGTTTTGCTGTGATTTGTTAAGTAAACCCTTACAATTCTTTATTTCAACGTAGTATGTTATCCGTTACGATGGAAGGGTATGCCTATCAGCCTATCGGCGAGGAGGGTCTAATGGTATGGCCAGACAGAGATGGGGGCTAAGCGCAGCGTTGGCGTTCATGCTCGTCCTATCGGCAGCATGCTCCATCGGCTCGAACGGCATCGACGCCAATACGAACGCGCATTCAGCTGCCGGCGACAAGACTCTCCGCCCTGTTGAGCTGCGTATGGCCTGGTGGGGTTCGCAGGAGCGCCATGACAAGACGATCAAGGTCATCGAGCTCTTCGAGGACAAGTATCCGCATATCAGAATTACGGGGGAATACTCCGGGTTTGACGGGTATTTCGACAAGCTGAACACGCAGATCGCGGCTTCGAATGCCCCGGACTTAATTCAGATGGGCGGCAATATTCGCGAGTATGTGGATCGAGGCGCGCTGCAGCCGCTTGACCCTTATGCAGGCCGGATCATCAAGGTGGAAGACCTTGCGGCGAGTCTCATCAAGGAAGCGACGTTCGGTGGCAAGTTCTACGGCGTGTCGCTTGGCGTCACTGCGACCGGCCTGCTGTACAACGCCGACTTATTCCGTAAGGCGGGGATTGCCGTGCCGCCTAGCAATTGGTCCTATGACGACTTCAAGTCGGTGATGCTGCAGGTCCCGGAGAAGCTGGGGGCAGGCTACTACGGCTCGTATGATCTGTCCGGCAGCAAGAATGCCCTCGGGGATTACCTGATCAGCAACGGCAAGACGATCTATAAGAACGGCCGGATCAGCTTCGACGAAGCGGACATCACGGGCTGGTTCCGCTATTGGGATGATCTTCGCAAGGCCGGCGCGATCGTGCCGCCGGAGGCGCAGGTTGCCAATTCGCCGGATGCCGCGGACAAGTCGCTCTTAGTCAAGGGCGAGGTCGCGATCCAGAGCATTTCGGCATCGCAGATATTCGGCTACCAGCAAGTGACGGAGGACACGCTGGGACTCCTGCCGAGCCCGGTAGGTTCGACGGGGACGAACGGCATGAGCCCCCCGATGGCGGGACAATTCCTTACGGTCTACGCGAAGACCGCCCATCCGGAGGAGGCGGCCATGTTCGTCGACTTCATGGTCAATGATCCGGAGGCAGCCGCCATTCTCGGCAATACCCGCGGCGTGCCGTCGTCGGGCAAGATTCGGGACGCATTGGCGCTGCAATCCACGCCGGTGGACAAGGAACTGTACGACTATGTCTCGCTGGTAAGCGACCTTGCTAGCTTCTACGAGTATGAGATCATCCCGTTCGATAATGAATTCATTGAATTGCTGAAGGTCACCAGCGAGAATATCGCGTTCGGGCAGCTGTCGATCGAGGCAGCGGTCGAGCAGTTCATGCTGGAGCTGGACAAGATTGTGGAGAGAGTCCAATAACAGAGGCGGTGTCTGATGCAGAGGTTGTTCCGGTACCCCATGAAACTGTTCACGCTGCTGACGGTGTGCATCTTGGGCTTCCATGTGTTCTTCCTGCTCTTGTCCGGGGCGATGATCTACTTCACGTACTCGGAGATGGCGTACCGGGAGATTCGGAAGACGAAGATCGAGCTGCTCGAGCAGAATTCGCAGAAGCTGTCCAGCTATGTATCGAGCATTCAGGATACGGCGCTGTTCCTGGTGACGGGCGAATTGACCAGGGATTGGCTGTCTGCCCCGCCGACGGGCTTCTACGACTATTATTCGAAGAGCGAGGACATCTACGATGAATTCCAGAAGCTGCTATCCGTGAAGAGCGGCGTGCATTCCATCGAGCTCTACTCGGACTGGAGCCGCGGCTACCCGGCGATTCAAGATCGCTTCCTCTATACGCTGGCGGATGCCGAAGCGGAGGGATGGCTCGCGCGGATGGAGCATGCAGACGGATTCTGGCTGCCTGCGCATCCCTATGAAGGGCTTGCTGGCGCCAATGTCGTCAGCTATGTGCATCGGATGATTAATCAGCGCGGCCATACGGTCGGCTTTGTCAAAATCAACGTCAAGGAGCGGCAGTTATTCGATATGCTGTCAGGCGGATCGGCGGAGAGCGGGACGGACGCAGGGGCCAACTACTACACGATCAAGGACTCCGGCGGCAGCGAGATCGCTTCGACGGCACCGGAGTCGGACAGCGGCTACAGCGCCATCTATACGGACTCGAATTCGGAATACTGGCAGCTGGTCCAGCTTATCCCCAAGGATGCCTTCCACGAGAACAGGCGCGAGACGCTGCTGCTGACGCTCGGTCTCGTAGGCGCACTGATCGTCATCTCGATTCCGCTTGCGCTCTGGATCTCGCGGAAGCTGACCCGGCCGATCCGCAGCATCGTAGAGGGCATGCATGAGGTCGAGAAGGGGAATTTCGACGTGCGGCTGGACCAAGTGAGTGTGCAGGAGTACCTGTACCTCACGACCCATTTTAACCGCATGGTTCATCGGCTGAAGGAGCTGGTCTGGCGGCTGGATCGCGAGCATCGCGACCGTAGGGAGGCAGAGATGCATCTCTTGCAGGCGCAGATCAAGCCGCATTTCCTATACAACACGCTGGATCTCATCCATTGGCGGGCACTGGACTACCAAGCGCATGACATCAGCCAGATGGTGCATCAGCTGTCCAAGCTGTTCCGTATCGGCCTCAGCAACAACAAGTGGTACGTGGCGGTTCGAGACGAGCTAGCGCATGCCCGGTGTTATATCGCGATTCAGCAGTATCGGCATCCGTTCACGGTCACCTATGAGGAGGATATCGATCCAGGCGCACAGAGCGCTCTCATACCGAAAATCATGCTCCAGCCGTTCCTCGAGAATGCCTTCATCCATGGGTTTCGCAATCGTCCGGAGCAGGGCGTCATACGCGTGAGCATGGAGCGAAAACAGGAGAACGGGATGGATCAGCTGTGGATCGTCGTGACCGATAACGGGAGCGGCTTGCCGGAGCATTACGACCTGAAGAGCAGCAAGGGCATCGGAATCGGCAATGTCATCGATCGGATTCAGCTCTATTGCGGCGTGCAGTACGGCGTGTCCATGAGCAGAGGGGAAGCAGGCGGGACGGTCGTTACGATCCGGCTGCCCTATATTCAGAACGAGGAAGAGATTGACCAACTGACAAGGAGCCTGTCTTCATGAATACGATTCTATTGGCGGATGACGATCAATACGTGCTGGACGGACTGCTGAAGCATATTCCATGGGCAGAGATGGGCGTCCGCATCGTCGGTACGGCGGGCGACGGAGCGGAAGCATGGCGGATGTTCCAAGAATTGAAGCCGGATATCGTCTTCACGGATGTATACATGCCGGAGATGGACGGCTTCCAGCTTACTGCTTGCATCCATGAGGTGAACCCGGACTTTCCCGTTGTCATTCTTAGCGGCTATGATGACTTCGCGAACGCGAGGAAGGCGGTCAAGTCGGGCATCCAGCACTTCCTGCTGAAGCCGCCGAGCCTCGCCGAGATTGAGTTCGTCGTCCGCGAGGTCGTGCAGCAGTTGAACGAGTCGAATGAGCGCGACGCGCTGCTGGCCAGTTATGCCGAGCAGCAGGAGGTGCTGCAGCGCTCGATGCGAGAAGCGTTCTTCCGCGACTTGCTCGTAACGCGCTACAGGTCCGAGGAATTGCCGCAGCAGCGGATTGCCTTCCTGGGCCTGCCCGAGGCACCGGATATCCAAGTGCTCTGCTTGAGCCTGGTCCGTTCGGATATATGGAACAAGACGCGCGAACGCGATTGGCAGCTGCTGCGCTTCGGGACAGGCAACATTATCCGCGAGGTGTTGAACAAGCGGCTCGAGGGCAGCCCGGCGCTGCGTGCGGAGCTGTTGGATTATACGGATAAGGAGTTCATTGTCGTCTTCCTCGGCGAGGAAGCGGGCATGCTGTGTCCGTCGTTCATCCTGGAGCTGTCGACAGAGCTGATCGAGCAGGTGCTGCAGTATATGCGTATCTCGATTATGGGCGGGCTCGGCAGCAAGCATGCAGGCTACCATCGCGTGTTGGACTCCTTCCTCGAAGCTCAGCATGCCGTCGAGATAGCGGAGATGGGCGAGCTTAACCGCATCTATCTCTACGAGGAGAGAGCGGTGGCGGAGCCCGGTCAGCAGCCCGCATTGCCGCTCGATACGATTCGCAAGCTGCATGACGCGATCTTCCAGAAGCAGCTGCAGCAAGCGCAAGAGTATTGGCAGCTGCTGCGCGCCGACAACGCGGAAGGCGCTTACTCGCTGCCTGTGCTGAAGGGCGTGTATGCCGGCTTGATCAGCGCGCTCTGGACCATGGCATCGACTGCGGCGCATAGCGTAAGCGACGGGGCAGGCCTCGAAGAACGGATGCGGGCGCTGCAGCGGTGCGGCTCGACAGGGCAGCTGATCGAATGGATGGATGAGCAGATCGCGCGGCTGACCGGCCAGATCAAGGAGGAGCTGCTGGGGAAGAAGAGCCATGCGATCGTGGATCGGGTGATTAAGGAGTACATCGAGAAGTGCTACGACAAGAACATTACGCTCGAAGAGATCGCGGCGCAGCTGCACGTCAACCGCAATTATCTCAGCCAGCTGTTCAAGAAAATTACGGGCGAGCCGTTCGTCACTTACATCAACAAGTACCGGATTCATAAGGCGAAGGAGCTGATGATGTCCGGCAACTACATGGTGTACGAAGTCAGCGAGCTTGTCGGCTTCCAGAACTCGACGTATTTCAGCCAAGTATTCAAATCGATAACAGGCTACAGTCCCTCGGAGCACAACCGTTGACGGGGATCTGCCGGATTTATTCGGAAGGGGTGGCAGACAGGTATGGACCATGTGGAAGCGTTATTGGCAAGGCTCCGCGGAGTGGATGTGAAGGACCGCGCCGGCACATCAGGCAAGGCCAGCGATCAGGCGGTGCTGGACGAGTTCATCGACTCGGGCGTGAAATTCGCCGCGACGCCGGGATCGCCGCTCGAGGATGCGTATTACTCGGCGGTGAGTAAGCTGATGGCTTGCGTTGTGCGTTTCGGCGATGGCGATGGTGAGGGGCCGTTGGTGCTCCAAGAAGGCGGCGTCTATCTGGGCTGCTGGCTGGAGAGCACGGGGACGATCAACAGCGAGCTGCTGTCGCGATTCATCCCGTCTGTCGCGCAGGCGACGTTCCGGCAGTTCGCGGACAGCCAGCGCGAGGACGGGCTCATGCCGTACAAAATCGCCGCGCAAGGTCCGGTATTCCGCCAGATTCAGCTCGTTACGCCTCTCGCGCGCAGCGTCTGGCATCATTACCTGCTGCATGGAAGGGACCGCGAATTTTTGCACACGATGTACCATGCGTTAAGCGGCTATGATTCGTGGCTGATGCGTTATCGGAATACGCGCGGCACGGGCTGCATAGAGGCGTTCTGCGCGTTCGACACCGGGCATGACCTATCCCCGCGATTCTGGCATGTGCCCGATACGCCGCATGAGGGCGACCCTTCGCGCTATGATCCGGACTCGCCGCTTCTCCCGTTCGCGGCGCCTGATCTGACGGCGAATGTCTACTGCACGCGCAAGTATCTCGGCAGGATGGCGCGCGAGCTGGGGGAGTCGGGGGAGGAATGGGATGCCGGCGCGGAACGGATTTTGCACAGCTTGTTCGAGGTATGCTTCGATGAGGAGGACGGGTTCTTCTACGATCGCGACAGGCATGACCGGTTCGTGCGGGTGCAGTCGGACGTGCTGCTGCGGGTACTTGCCTGCGAGGTAGGAGACCGCGATTTCTTCGATGCGGCGCTGCGGCGTTACCTGCTGAATATGCGGAAGTTCTATGCGAAGTATCCGTTCACCTCGATTGCCATGGACGATCCGCGCTTCGATCCGTCCTCGAGCTATAACACGTGGGCAGGCGCGGTCAATTTTCTCAGCTTGATCCGTACGCCGCATGCATTCGAGCATCATGGACGTTACGTCGAGCTGACCGGAGTCATGCAGCCGATCGTGTCGGCGATGTCGCGGATGAAGCGGTTCGGTCAATGCCTTAGCCCATGGACGGGCGAAGAGGGGTACACCGAGCTGTATTCGCCCGCCATTCTCTGCATGCTCGACTTCGTGGAGCGGATGTGCGGCATTCTGCCCACGGCGCAGGGCGAGCTCTGGTTCACGGGCTTGCTTCCCTACCCGATGGATCACGGCACGAAGCTGGCCGACTCCACTGCCTACAGCCGGACGGTTGACGGCCATGTCTATGAGCTGTTGAATACAGCCGGGGAGTCGCATGTCTATCGGGACGGCGAGCTTGCCTATTCGTTCCCGCCCGGAGTTCGGCTCGTGACCGATCGAATCGGCACGCTGCAAGCCGTCGTCGGCATGACGGTACGGCGGGTGGAAGGCGCGATCCGCTGCGGCGATGCTTGTCATGCGTTCGCGATCGAGGGCAATGAAGTGCTTCGCTTCGAGGGCGGGGAGCTGCGGTCCGTGTCGAAGCCGGGCGTCGTGCTGCCGACCTATGAGTAGATACAGCCGACTTGATGGAGGAGTGGAAGCGATGCTGACGAAGGATCAGATTCAGATGCGGGACCCCTACGTGCTTCGGCATGATGCGGAACGCTGCTATTATCTGTACGGTTCGACGGACAAGAATATTTGGAGCGGCAAGGCAACGGGCTTCGACGTGTACAGGAGCACGGATCTAGAGGCATGGGAAGGACCTTTCCCGGCGTTCCGCCCGGACGAGGGCTTCTGGGCGGATACGAATTATTGGGCGCCCGAAGTGCATGCCTATCAGGGGAAGTACTACATGTTCGCAACGTTTAAAGCGGAGGGCGTGCGCAGGGGGACGCAAATTCTGATTGCCGAGCACCCGCTGGGCCCGTTCAAGCCGCATAGCGATGGGCCGGTAACGCCGAGCGAATGGGAATGCTTGGACGGTACGCTGTATGTGGATGATGATGGCGACCCGTGGATGATTTTTTGCCATGAGTGGGTGCAGATCAAGGTCGGTACCGTATGCGCGCTGCGACTGACAGCTGACCTGCGGGAGCCGGTTGGCCAGCCGGTAGAGCTGTTCACGGCAGACGATGCGGCCTGGGTGGAGCCGGTCAAGGACGGCGCGGCTTACGTCACGGATGGGCCATTCGCTTACCGCAGCGGAGACGGAGGACTGCTGCTGCTCTGGTCGAGCTTCAAGGGCGGCAAGTATGCGCAAGCGATCGCGAGGTCCGTGTCCGGCAAGGTTGCCGGGCCTTGGGTGCATGAAGCGGAGCCGCTGTTCGCGCATGACGGCGGTCACGGCATGATCTTCAAGACGTTCGAGGACCGGATCATGCTGGCGCTCCACTCGCCGAATCAGACGCCGAACGAAAGGCCGATCTTCTTCGAGTTGGAAGAAGAAGCCGGCCGGCTTCGGATGAACCTCGGATCCATGGGCCGCTAGGGCCTCTGCCGGATGTAGAATGACGCTAGGCATGCTATAATTATAGATACATGTCCGGAGGAGGTGGATCTAATCATGCAGAAGATTACGAAAGAAGCATTGCTTCAAGCCCAAGCCAGGAGTTCCACTATGGCTTTTAGCGATTTGCTGATTAAGAAGCAGCCTTCTACAAAGCCCCGTGACGAAGAGAAGAGGAGAATGGTGCTGGCAATCGAAGCCAACAACATCTATAAGAAGATTGATCCTTCCAGATTCATTAACGTGTCCACGCGTCAACCCTTGGGGGTGAAAGTCGGTGAAAGTATCACAGACCTTATTAGAGCGATTCCAGAGTTGCAAGAGGCTGACTGACAAATTCGAAAAAAGGCTCGCAATTGCGAGTATCATCACAGAGGCCTTCAGGGAAAACGGCTTGCCCGCGCCTATTATGGTCGGCGGCGCAGCTGTGGCCACCTACACTGGCGGAGAATATGGCACACATGACACAGACTTCATTGCAGACCTTGAGGGGCAAGAATATGAGGTCGTTAAGCAACTCGGATACATAAAGATCAATAAAAACTGCTTTAATAACGAGTTGGATTCGCTAATTGAATTTCCTACCGGGCCTCTTGCTGGAAACAGAGATCGCGTGTACGAGTACATCGTTGACACAACTGGATATCCTATTTATCTAATCAGCATAGAGGATCTTATCCTGGATCGTATCGATGCATTCGACGCAACGAATGACCATAACAGTCGTGAATGGGCGCTTCGCATGATGGTTGTTATGTATGCGCATATGGAATGGTCATATCTGCATAGCGAGTCGCATCGCAGAAAGACATTTCCTATAACCGAGAAGATACAGAAGGAAGCGAAGCGACTCATCAGGCATTACAATCATATCGTACAGGAGCAGGCCGTCACTTCAGACATGAAGCAGATGAAGCTGCACTAACTATAGGAAGGAGCCCATTTGGGCTCCTTTACTCGTTTTGCGATCATATCGCAGCTAGCAGCTTTACGCGCTATACCGAATCTAGCAACCTATTCGCGGCTTGCCCGTATTTCTACTATTGCCCATGTATGGCGAATTAATGTCGGCGATCACGGCAGGGGGAATTATGTATCCCAGTGAACGATCTGCCGGCGCAAGACGTCATACAACTATTGAACCAACGAATCCATGCTGAAGGAGTGCATTGCAATCGTGAAAAAGTATCCATTCCGCAAACGTCAAGCCGTATTGGCATCGACGCTGATTTTGGCTCTCGCTGTACCGTCTCTGGCGCAGGCTGCCCCGCAGGCGGGTGCCGTCAAGCCTGTCTCGTACATCGAGACTGCCGCCGCTATGGCAGCGCATGCCTTGGTACCGGTGAAGCAGCTCGCGGAGACGCTAGGCGCGCAAGTGAAATGGGATGGCGAAGCGCGGACCGTGACGATCACGCGCGGCGAGACTGTGGCAGTTATTACCGCAGGGCAATCGCAGGCAACGGTGAATGGCAAGACGGTCGACGCCGGAGCAGTCGTAACGATCGTCGATGGGAGAGCCTATGCATCGTTGGCCTTCATGAATGAGGCGCTGGACAGCCATGCCGAATGGAACGCGGAGACGCGTCAGGTTAGCTTCGCGCAGGATGATTATGCGGGAAGGGGCAGCGCGTTCGTCAACGACTTGTTCCGCGGGGACGGATCGGTTGCTGCGGGGATGATGAACGAGGCGCTCAGCCGCGCGCTGCCGGCGCAAGTGTTGGGCCTTTTCAGTCAGCAGGTCTCGGCAGCTTACGGCCAGCCGCTGGAACGGCAGACGGCCGAGGTTCGGGAGGACGGCGTACATACGAATGTCATGTTCGTCTATAAGACAAAGGCAGGGGCGCTGCAGTTCACGCTCCGCTTCGACCGGGCAGGGGCGCTCAATGATCTCAATCTGGCACCGGTATCGCCTGTGCCTGCGGCAGCGTATCAGAAGCCTGCTTACGATAACGGCAACTATACGGAGCAAGAGGTCGTCATTGGCGAAGGCGATTTTGCGCTGCCGGGCACGTTGACGATTCCGGAGGGCGAAGGTCCGTTCCCGGTCGTCGTCCTCGTCCAGGGATCCGGCCCGCATGATCGCGATTCGAGCATCGGCGGCGTGAAGATTTTCAAGGATCTGGCGGCAGGCCTGGCTTCGCAGAACATCGCGGTGCTGCGTTACGAGAAGGTGACGATGGCTCATACGGCCAAAGTTTCGGCAATACCGGACTTCACGCTGAAGAACGAGTCCGCGGACGATGCAGTGCGGGCGGTGGAACTGCTCCAAGGCATGGAACGGATCGATCCGAAGCGGATCTTCGTGGCCGGACATAGCCAAGGCGGCTTCGCGGCGCCGATCATGCTGGAGAACGCGCCGGACGGCAGCGTCGCGGGAGCGATCCTGATCTCTGCGCCGAGCGGCACCTTCACGGAGGCGCTTGTCGAGCAGCAGCAAGTGGCGCTGGAGCGCCTGAAGGAGCTCGGCATGCCGCAGGAGACGCTCGCCGCGCAGGAGCAGGCGGCCGCCATGTGGAAGGGAATCGCGGACATGGTGGAGGATCCGGCGTATTCGATGGATAATCTGCCGCCGAACTTCCCGCTGCAGCCGTCCTACTGGTGGTTCGAGCAGCGTGATTATCGCGCAGCCGCAGCCGCGAGCGAGCAGAACCTTCCGATGCTTGTCATGCAGGGCGAGAACGACTGGCAGGTGTCGATGGCGCAGTACGAGGGCTGGAAGGAAGCGCTCAAGGATCGCGGCGACGTGACGTACCGCTCCTACCCGAAGGTGAACCATCTGCTCGCCGAATATGACGGCATCTCGATCGGCATGGAATATAACGGTGCCGCTAACGTCTCGAAAGCGATCGTCGACGATATTGTCGCGTGGGTGAAGGCGCAGCAATAATGAGGCAGGCAGTTGTAGGAATAGCGCAGCAATAGAAGTGCGTGCGACCCGGAGTTCCAGCCGTTGCGGCTTGAATCTTCGGGTCTCTTTTGTGCGCGTCGGCTTTGCACGCATTCCGCATCGTGGAGCTGGGCTATTCCCGCGCCTCACCCAAACCGCGATATGTGCTGCGAGGCGAATTCAGCCACGCCGCCCCCGCCGACGACCGAACGATTCCCAACAATATGACACCTGTCACCTGCGAGTCATGACACTGTACGCTAACGAGCGCCTCCCCGATTCGGTACGATAGGGACATGAAGAACAACGGAACGATCGACAAGGGAGATGGCATTCGCATGACAGAGGCAATTCGGTTCGAGAAGGTAGTCAAAGCATACGGCAAGCACAAAGCACTGGACGGCCTCGATCTTACGATCGAGCCTGGGCGCGTCACTGCGCTGCTCGGTCCGAACGGAGCCGGCAAGACGACGACGGTATCGCTCCTCCTCAAGCTGGCGAAGCCGGACGAGGGACGCGTGCTCGTCGGGAGCCTGCCGCCTGGGCATCGCGAGCTGCGCGAGCGAATCGGCGTCATGCTGCAGGATTCGGCTGCGCCGGACGGTCTCACCGTGCAGGAGACGCTGCAGTTGTTCCGCAGCTATTACCAGAGGCCGCTGCCGCTGGAGCGGCTGCTCGATATCGCCGGCTTGGCGCAGGAAGCGAAGCAACGCGCGACATCGCTCTCCGGCGGACAGAGACGCCGGCTCGCGTTCGCGATGGCGCTGGCCGGCGACCCCGACACGATCGTGCTCGATGAACCGACGGTCGGCATGGACGTCGAGTCGCGGGCAAGATTCTGGGAGGTCGTCCGCGCACTCGCGAGCGGAGGCCGGACGATTCTGCTGACGACGCACTACCTCGAGGAAGCGGACGCGGTAGCCGATCGCATCGTCGTCATCGCGGAGGGCAAGCTCATTGCCGAGGGAACGCCGGCCCAACTGAAGGCAGGGATGCCGCTGCGGTCGATCAGCTTCAAGGCGGCGCGCATGCCCGGCGAGCAAGAGCTTGCCGACCTGCCGGGGGTCGAAGAGGTGCGGGTTCAAGGAGACGGCATTCGTCTCTTGGCATCGGATACCGACAAGCTGCTGCCGATCGTCCTGGCCGCTGGCTGGGATATCTCCGATATTCAGGTCCAGACGGCAAGCCTGGAGGCTGTGTTCCGCCAACTGACCGAGAAACCATAGCCGAGGTGAATCAAGCGTCATCTCGCATCCAGCATCCAGCATCCCGCATCTCATGTATGCCCAAGCCCAACTACTACTCAAGGAGAGATATCCTATGCAAGCATTTGCCGCACAATCCAAGGCCGAGGGGCTGCGCCTTGTCAGGAGCCCGTTCTTCCTGCTCTTCTCCGTTCTCATGCCGATCGCGTTCTACGCGCTGTTCACCTTCCTTAACGGGGCGGACACCGAGATCGGGTCCACTTCTTGGGCCGCTTATTCGCTCATGTCGATGACGGCTTTCAGCCTGATCGGCACGGCGGCAGGCCAATTCGGCATCCGGCTGTCGTATGAGCGCAAGGACGGCCTGCTCAAGCTGCTGCGCCTCACGCCGATGTCGACCGGTGCTTGGGTAAGCGCGAAGCTGGTCTCGCACCTCATCATTCATCTGCTCATCATTGTCGTCATGTTCGCGGCCGCGGCGCTGACATTCGGCGTCGAGATGTCCGCGGCACGCTGGCTGGCGACCGGTCTGTGGCTGCTCCTTGGCAGCATCCCGTTCCTCGGGCTCGGCATCCTGATCGGCACGATCAAGAGCACGGATGTCGCGACGGCCGTCTCGAATCTGCTCTATATGGGGATCTCCGTGGCAGGCGGGCTGTGGATGCCGCTCGAGACGTTCCCGGCATGGCTGAAGGCGATCGGCCAATGGCTGCCGTCCCACGCTTATGCGAACGGAGCTTGGAACATGCTGGCCGGTCGCGTGATCGAACTGTCGGATGCAGCGCTGCTGCTCGGATACGGCCTTGGCTTCATCCTGCTCGCGATGCTGATCATGAACGCGCGAGAGGCAGCCTAACGGCAGGCGCTGACAAGATCTGTTGGAACGCGGATTGATATGATACGATAGTCGAAGATTCACAGACTGCAAGGTTGCACGACTCCATGAAGAAAGCGGTATTCCAATGACCGAGACGCATAGAGACGCGCCGCTGCATCCCAATCAGCAGACGTTGCGCGGCAATAACCGAATCTGGCAATATGTCATCCTTCTGAACCTGGCCATCCCGATCTTTTTCATGCTGCATGAGCCGATTGACAGGCTGCTGCCAGGCATGGCAGCGCTTCTCTTCCTTGCCGGCTTGCACATTCGGATGGACTTCATTGCGATGAAGCGCAAGGCGGCAGCGCTGCTGCTCCAGACGCTTATCATCCTGGCACTCGGCTTCCTCTATCATCCGATGTACGTCTACCTGATCTTCGTGACGGTATCCGCACTGAACCCGCTGCGACTCGCCCATCATATCGTGCTGACTGCCGTATTCGCAGTCGGCACGCTCGGCATTATGCTGGACTCCGGCCGCGCCGGCGAATGGCAGTTCTGGTTCAATCTATTCCCGCCGATCTTCGGCGGCTGCATCCTGCCTTACGTCATCCGCATCTCCGCGCGTTATCGGGACATGGCCGAGCGGCTGCAGGCCGCGACCACGCAGATCGAGCGCTTCGCCCAGCAGGAGGAGCGTCAGCGAATCGCCAGCGAGCTGCATGACACGCTCGGCCATACGCTGTCCCTCATCATGCTTAAGAGCGAGCTCACGGAGAAAATGATCGGGCGCGACCCGGTCAAGGCGGCGAAGGAGGCCAGCGAGATCCGCGCGACGGCTGGCACGGCGCTGAAGCAGATGCGCGAGCTCGTAACTGACATGCAAGCGGTAAGGCTGGATGAAGAATTCGAGCACGCGAGAGCGCTGTGCGCGGCTGCGAATGTCGCGCTTGCGATCGATAACCGCATCGAAGCCGAAGGCAGGCTGACGCTTACGCCGCTCCAGGAATCCGTTATCGCGATGTGCATGCGCGAGGCGCTGACGAATATGGTGCGACACAGCCGCGCGGATGCTTGCCGCGTCACGCTCGAGGCGGACGCCGAAGCGATCCGCTGCACGGTGGCGGACAACGGAATCGGCATCCCGGTCGACGCAGAGACGAGCGGATCCGGCAGCGGCATCACCGGCATGAGGCAGCGGCTCGGGCTTCTCGAAGGGCGGCTTCACGCCGCTGCGAACGCCGGCGGCGGATTGAAGCTGGTCATGGAAGTGCCGATCGTGAGACGACAGCTGAGGAAGGACGGAGAGAGCGAATGATTCGCGTCATATTGGGGGACGACCAGCAGATGCTGCGCAGCGCGCTGGCTTCGTTACTCGGGCTGGAAGACGATCTTGAGGTCGTCGCGCAAGGCAGCAACGGGCAGGAGGTGCTTGCCCTGATTCGCCAGTATCGGCCCGATGTCTGCGTGCTCGACATTGAGATGCCGCTGATGACGGGGCTGGAAGTAGCGGACGAGCTCCACGCAGCCGATGATCCCTGCAAGGTGATCATCCTGACGACGTTTGCGCGTGCGGGGTATTTTGGCAGGGCGATTGCGGCGGGCGTGAAGGGGTATATGCTCAAGGACAGCCCGAGCGAGGAACTGGCGGACGCGATCCGGCGCGTTGCGGCAGGCGGGCGCGTCATGCATCCGGAGCTGACGCTCGCGCTGTGGGAGAATCCCAACCCGCTGACGCCGCGCGAGATCGACATTCTGTCGCAGGCCGCCAAGGGGCTGACGAATAAGGAGATCGGCGAAGCGCTCTTCCTCAGCCACGGCACGGTGCGGAATTACATGTCGGAGATTATCGGGAAGCTCGAGGCGCATAACAAGACGGACGCGATTCTGCTCGCGCAGTCGAAGGGCTGGATCTAGCGCATCCCGCGATGGATGTCTGCGGCAATTATTCATATAATAGTGGAATAGACGGCTTCATCATTAGCCAGTGCGTATTATGTCCGCGAAGGAGCTGACCTTAACAAGCATGGAGACCGCATTACTCGGAAGCTTCATATCGGCGATGGCCACCGTGCTCGGGGCTGCGCCGCTGCTCTTCATCAAGCGCTTGTCGGAGCGATGGAAGGATATCCTGATCGCATTCACCGCAGGCATTATGGTCTCGGCCTCTACCTTCGGCTTGATTCCGCAAGCGATCAAGGAATCCGGCATCGTTATGCTCGTCATAGGGCTGCTCATCGGCGTCGTGACGCTGGACTTGATCGAGAAGAACATTCCGCATATCGATGTCGAGAACGACTCCGGCATCAGCTCGTTCGATAACAAGTCGCTGCTCGTCATCATCGCGCTCTTCATCCACAATATCCCGGAGGGACTCAGCACCGGCTTCAGCTACGCGAGCGACAGCGAAGGCCTCGGGACGATGGTCGCGCTGGCGATCGGTGCGCAGAACATGCCGGAAGGGCTCATCCTAGGCGTATTCCTCATGAATTCGAACGTGAGCAAATTGAAGTCGTTTCTCATCGTCGCGTTTACGGGGCTCATGGAGATGTTGTCCGCGGTGGTGGGGTATTTTACGGCGAGTTCCATTCAATCGATCATCGGTCTCGGGCTGGCGTTCGCGGCCGGAGCGATGCTGTTCATCGTGTACAAGGAGCTGATTCCCGAGAGCCACGGGCATGGCTATGAGCGGCCATCGACCTATTCGTTCATCATCGGGCTGATCGCCATGATCTACGTCAGCCACGTGTTCAGCTAACGCTGGGCGTCGCGGCGATACTGCCTGGGCGTCTGTCCCGTCTTCCGCAAGAATAGCCGGTTGAAGTAGGCGACATCCGAATAGCCGACGATCGCGGCGATGTCGCTGACCTTGCGGGCGGTCGTATGCAGCAGTCGGCAAGCCTCTTCGATCCGAACGTTCTGGACATACGCGGTGCCTGGCATGCCGGTCTGCTTCACGAATAGGCGATGCAGCTGACGGACGCCGATACCGGCCTGCATCGCGAGCGCATCCATCGTGATCGGCTCGGCGTAGCGAGCGCGAATGACGGCCGTCACGTTCTCGATGACGGTACTGCCCTGCGGAGGTGACGCCGTGTCGTCGTTGCCGCCCCCGGTCTCGTGCCGATAGAGCATTAACAGCAATTCCAGCACGCCTGCGAACAGCGCCGTTTCCTTCAGCGGCCGGTTGGAGGCGTATTCGGCGTACAGTCGCTGGAACCTGCGGCGGTACTCGCCGTCCTGGTCGCGGCAGCCGAAGCATTCGTCGCCGTGCAGCAGGCCCTCGATTGCTCCCCCTCCGGGAAAAGCCTGCAACAGACGCGTCACGGCCTCAGGCGACACCACGCAATTGTAGACGACGAGGGGGAATTGCTTGGAAGTGGACGCCGGGCGGAACACGTGCGAGACGCCGACGGGAATGAGGAAGACGTCGCCCTGGGAGACATGAATCGCCCGCTGGCCGACATGATGCGTCCCGCTGCCTTCGCTGACATAGCTGATCTCCAGAAAATCATGCCGATGCTCCAGCAACCGGTGCGTCTCGACGGCACGGTTGACGTAGATCGGGAGCTGCGAATTATAGAAGTCGCTTCCCTTGAACTGTCCGATGGGGCGGGTGATCGGCATGTCGGCTCCGGCTCCTCTCGCTCGACTGGCGTCGTGATGGTTCTATCATAGCATGCGGAGACGAACGTCATCATCTGCGGCGGGTGTGGTATGATGCAGGGATAGAGATGGACTTGCATATCGACATATCGAGATTCGGAGGGGATTGCGTGCATACGCAGGAGAGCTTGCAGAAGCAGCTAGAGCAATTAGGAATCGATGGGACCGGCACGCTGCTGGTTCATTCGTCGATGCGGAGCATCGGGCAGGTCGAGGGCGGCGCGGACACGGTATTGGACGCGTTGTCTGCGTACATGAAGGAAGGGCTGCTCGTGCTGCCCACCCATACGTGGTCCTATATTAAGGCGGATAACCCGAAGTTCTATGTGGAGGAGTCGCCGGTATGCGTCGGGATACTGCCGGAGCTTTTCCGCGCGAGGCCGGGGGTCGTGCGTTCCTGGCATCCGACGCATTCCGTGGCGGCGCTGGGGAGAGATGCTGCGGCATTCACGGACAGCGACCATCTCTTCGACACGCCCTGCGCCAGAGGCTCCAGTTGGGGGAAGCTGCTCGACCGGAAGGCAACGATCATGCTGGTCGGCGTTGATCTGAAGCGCAACACATTCATTCATGGCGTCGAAGAGTGGGTAGACATACCGGGGAGGATGACCGACACGCATGAGATGCTGTACACCGTACTGGCCGATGGAACCGAGATTCCCGTGCCTTCGCGTCGGCACTGCGGGTTATCGTGGTCGGAGCACTTCTGGAAGGTAGACGAGGTGTTAGTACGTAGGGGGGCCATGCATATCGGGCAGTTCGGCGATGCCGTCGTTCGGGTGTGCGATGCTTTCTTGGTAGCGGAGGTCATCACCGCCATGCTCAAGGTCAATCCGGATCTGTTCTCGGATAATGAGCCGTTAAGTCCGAATGACCAGTACTAGATGTCCGATTCGACACTGAATATTCCGCTGAATCCGTTCTATGATGGGGAGGAGAACCGTACCGGAACGGTACGAACGAGGAGGCAGCGGGATGATGATGGTGACGAGCGCGGACCATGCAACATTAGCCGTTGAAGGATTGACATGCGAATATCGGACGGCACCGCTAGGATTGGATGCTGCCAGTCCCAGACTAAGCTGGATGCTGCGAAGCGAGCGCAGGGACACGCTGCAGACGGCCTATCGGCTGCAGGTAGCGGATGGGCCGGAGCGCTTCGAATCGCTATTATGGGATTCCGGCCGCGTAGACTCGGACCAATCGGTACATGTGACGTATGCTGGACCGGGGCTGCAGCCCCGCACGCGTTATGCTTATCGCGTGAAGGTGTGGGACAATCATGGCCGCGAGTCGGAATGGAGCGCGACGGCGTGGTGGGAGACCGGGCTGCTGCAGCCGACAGGCTGGCAGGCGCAATGGATCGCGGCCGGTTCAGGCGGCGATACGGTTGATGCGGCGATGCCGGCTCAGGACGAGCCGGCGCATATGCTGCGCAAGCGTGTAGAGCTGCGGCCGGGCATTCGATCGGCGCGCATCTACGCGACCGCTGCAGGCGTATACGAGCTCTACGTGAACGGGAGCAAGGTTGGCGACGACCTGCTCGCGCCGGGCTGGACCAGCTATCGGCACAGGCTGCAATATCAGACGTATGACGTGACCGATGCGCTGCGCGAGGGCGGGAACGGCATCGGCATTCTGCTCGGGAGCGGCTGGTACACCGGCATGCTGGGCTGGAAAGATCGGACCTGCCTTTACGGAAACCGGCGGGCGGCGCTGTTGCAACTGCATGTGGCGTATGCGGACGGTACGGAGGAGGTCGTGACGACGGATTCGACCTGGCGTTCGTCGAAGGCAGGCCCGATTCGGATGTCGGAGATCTATGCAGGCGAAGTATACGATGCGCGTCTGGAGCTGCCCGGATGGAGCGAGGCGGATTTCTACGATTCGGATTGGGCGGCGGTCGACATGCTGGCGCTGGCGCATGATCGGGTCGTGGCGCAGGAGAACTGGCCTGTGCGCGTGACGGAGACGCTGCGGCCGGCAGCCGTGCTTCATACCCCGAACGGTGAGACCGTGCTGGACATGGGACAGAACATGGTCGGACGCATACGCATGACGCTCGATGCGGAAGCGGGTACCGCGATTCGCCTGCGCCATGCGGAGGTACTCGACCGCGACGGCAATCTTTACACCGGTAACCTGCGGAAAGCGAAGCAAGTCGTTACCTATATCGCTAACGGCGCTGCCGGAGCCGAATATGCGCCGACCTTCACGTTCCAAGGCTTTCGTTACGTGCATGTGGACGGCCTGCCGGCGGGGATGTCGGATCGCGAGCTGATGGATCGTTTCGTCGGCGAGGTTATCCATTCCGATATGCCGAAGACAGGCAGCTTCGAATGCTCGCACCCGCTCATCAATCGGCTTCAGGCGAATATCGAGTGGGGGCAGCGAGGCAATTTTCTCGATGTGCCGACGGACTGCCCGCAGCGCGACGAGCGTCTCGGCTGGACAGGGGATGCGCAGGTGTTCGTCCGAACCGCCGCATTCAATTACCAGGTCGGGCCGTTCTTCACCAAGTGGCTGCGCGACTTGAAGACAGATCAGCGCCCTGACGGCAGCGTGCCGTTCGTCGTGCCGAACGTGCTGGACGACAATCCGGACGGCGAGAGCGTCACGGCATCTGCGGCTTGGGGCGACGCAGCCGTCATCTGTCCATGGACAATCTATCTGAGCTATGGGGATAAGAGGCTGCTGGCGGAGCAGTTCGAGAGCATGAAGGCGTGGGTCGGCTATATTCGCCGGCAGGGCAATAACGAATGGCTCTGGAACACCGGCTTCCACTTCGGCGACTGGCTTGGGCTGGATGCCAAGGAGAACAGCTACGTAGGCGCGACGCCGCGGGATCTCATCGCGACGGCCTACTATGCCCACGCGGCGAGGCTGGTGAGAGATGCTGCCGTCGTACTCGGAAGAGCGGAAGACGTTCGCTTATATAGCGAGCTGCATGCGCGCGTCACCGCCGAATTCCGAGCGGAATTCGTGACGGCTCGGGGCCGCTTGGCGGCACCGACGCAGACGGCGCATGTGCTGGCGCTCATGTTCGGCCTGGTCGAAGGGGATGAGCGGGTGCGCATTGCGCATGACCTGAACGAGCTGGTGAAGCAGAACGACTGGCATCTGACGACCGGCTTCGTCGGCACGCCGTATCTGTGCTTTGCGCTGTCGGACAACGGCTATCACGACACGGCCGTGAAGCTGCTGATGCAGGAGTCGTACCCGTCATGGCTCTACTCGGTGGCGAAGGGCGCGACGACGATCTGGGAGCACTGGGACGGCATTAAGCCGGACGGCACGTTCTGGAGCGACGACATGAACTCGTTCAACCATTACGCCTACGGCGCGATCGGCGAGTGGATGTATCGCTACGTCGCCGGGCTGGATCTCGATGAGACGAGCGGCGAGGCAGGCTATAAGCGCATCCGGATCGCGCCTCGGTATGCCGGCGATTCGCTGAGCCATGCCCGTGCAGCGCTGCAATCGCCATATGGGCCGATCGTGTCCGGCTGGCGCATCGACGAGGGCACCGTGAACGTAGAGGTCACCGTACCCGCGAACGCGACGGCGGAGATCGTGCTGCAGGAAGCACGCTTAGCCGAACTGACGGAGAGCGGCGGGCCGGCATTGGGGGCGGCAGGCGTACTGTCAGCCATGGAAATGGATGGCGCTGTTGTGCTGTCGGTCGGATCGGGCGAATATCGGTTCCGGTATTTGCGGAAGGCGTAGAATCAAATGGTTAATTAAGCTAATAGTTCTATATACCTAGTTCTATTATCCCGAAAAAGTTGTTTACACGACTCCCAACGCGTGCTATCATGATGTCATCTAAGGCGTAGTGCCTAACCTGCAACCGAATACGAGAGGGCAAACTTGCTGAAAGGCAAGGACGCAAAACCACGGGCCTAAAGCTGATTCCAGCTAAGGCAGCCGGGCTGCACACTGTTTTTTTAGTGTTGTTTGCAGCGCCCTTTCTCTGCCATGAGAAAGGGTGCTTTTTTATGGCTGCGTGATGTCGATTTATGTCGTAATATGGAAAAATTCATGCGCGCAACGCGACAACAAGGGGGAACATACCGCATGGCAAAGCAATTATTACAGTACGCGGAGCAACGCGTAGAGGACAAGCAGAGGGAGAGGTTCCTCACATTCATGCTCGGCAGCGAGGTCTATGGGATCGAGGTCAAATACGTGCGAGAAATTATCGGCATCCAGGCCATCAAGGAGATCCCGGAGCTGTCTGATGACATCAAGGGCTTCATCAGCCTGCGTGGACACATCATTCCTGTCATGGATGCCCGACTTCGCTTCAAGAAGCCTCTTCGTCCTTACGGCGATCGGACGTGCATTGTGGTCGTGGAGATCCGAGAGCGATCGATTGGACTGATCGTCGACAGCGTTGCCGAGGTATTGACCATTGGGGAGCGGGATATCGTGTCGCCGTCCGGCATGGCAACGGGACACAGCCAGCGATACATCAAGGGAATCGGCAAGGTCGGGATCGATGCCAAAATGCTTCTCGATTGCAACAGCCTGCTGCAGCACGAAGAATTCGACGCATCGGCACAATTCGTAACCGCTAACGGAGGTCTAGGCAGATGAAATTAACGATCAAAGCCCGCTTAACCTAGGCTCGATCCTGAAGGTGCAGGATGGAACGAAGATCGCGGCGGCTGTGCCGGCATCGCGCATTCTGCTGAGCGACGCCGATTTCGGCAAATACTAATACAGTCAGGGCAGGCAGATGATAAGGGGATGATAGGGCAATATGCCATGTCATCCCCTTCGTTTTGCTGAGGAACCGCATTCGTACAAGATGCCGCATCGCCGAACGCCGAACGAGAATCCCAGGCTCTAACGGACACAGATGACGCTATTCGGCGTATTTCAATGATATTCAAATTGTAACGGACCTGGCAGACGTTATTGATAGGAATAGGGCGTTATTATAGTTGAAATCGCAGAATAAGTCCCGTCAGGTCCGTTAGATAATCAGAAGGCACGCAATGCACGAAATAACGTCTGTGAAGTCCGTTAGATAGTCGGGTTCAACCAAGCGGATCATTCAAATCGGCGAGCTTAGCTCGTCTTACTCGCAACGTGCGTATATACGAGTAGATTACAGCAGATAGAGTGGTCAATAGCATGCCGCCAATGAAAGTATAGCCATTAAAGAACATTGTGTTCGTGTATTGATTCAGCAGCGGATAGCGGTACAGCTTCGAATCGGGATGATCCCAATCACCCAGTTGTTCTAGCAGCGCTTGGATATACTCGATCTCACCGATTACGGCCCAGATCATGATCGCCGAGACCGATAACAGCATTGAGGACGTGAATCGTCCATCGGCTCCTTGGAACCACTGGAGAAGAAGAGCATAATAGACCCACTGGAAGGCAAGATATACAGGGATTGCAAGTATGATCGGAATTAAGCCCGGATTTCCATTACCCGATATCTGCGAGGGAGCCGCGGTTAAGAGCGCGATGAAATAGAACAACAATACGCTAGCGGCCAGCAATGCAATCGTTATGGATATTCGTTTTCGCATCGGCATGGCGTCATTGTCTCCCCTATTCGTCCTTCTCCACGATCGGAGACGACAACTAGATCTTTAAGTCGAGTATACTACCTCATGCTGTAGGCGCAAGGAGTAACTGCATAAAGACGCACTCTTGTACGAATTTGCGGGGTATTGGTATAATCTGCATAAAAAAGAGAGGGTGGAGAGCGGATGGTGTTAAGGGATCATTACAAGAGGCTCAACGAACACTCCTACTGGGCGAATCAGCGTATATTGGGTGCACTCCGCGGCATGGACGAAGCAGAAGCGCTGCAGGAGAAGAAGCTGTTCGCGCATATTACGGCAGCCGAGCGCGTGTGGCTCACGAGGCTTGAGGGAAAAGATAGCTCCAAGCTGGCAATCTGGCCGGCATACAATCTACAAGAATGCGAAGAACGGACAGAAGCGAACGCAGAGGGGTACAGACGCTATCTCGAAGGGATCTCCGACACCGATTTCGCAAGCGTGGTCGCGTATCGGAATTCGACGGGTCAGGAATTCCGCACCGCCGTCGGCGATATTCTCTCGCATGTCACCTTGCACGGCAGTTATCATCGCGGTCAGATCGCAAGCTTCCTGCGGATCAATGGCTTCACGCCGGTAGGCACCGACTTTATTCTATACGCCCGCGAGCAATTATAGGCAATGCACAAGAAGAGCAGCCGCATGATTAGGGCTGCTCTTCTAGTCTGCTGAACCGCCCGCAGGCGAAAGATCACTTCCACCATTCCGATAGCCGCTCCGCGAGGATGCCGCCGAGATAGACGCCGACGATTCCGAGAACGCCTGCGAGCACAGGAGGTGCGGGCAGCGGCAGACGGAGGAAGCGGAACAAGATGCCGACGCCCATACCTGCGATTAATGCCATTATCCATTCCCTCATTCCAGTCACCTGCTTATACCGTTTACCTTATTCTGCCTCCCCTTCGGTAAATTATGTTGCTCCACCAAGAAGACAACGATCATTTCCCCTTCGGCTCGAACTTCAGGCACGGCTGGCCGGAGGAAGACAGCACCAGTGCGCTCGGCATGGAGCGTGTCTTGAATTCGTATGCTCTGCAGCCTCTAGGGAAGGCCGGGTCCCAAGTGACGTAGTAATGCCGGCACTTCATGCAATTGACCCGCTTCTCTTGCGGGTGGGTCGGATTGCGCGACATTGTCATTCCTCTCTTCTGCAGCGATTGTCGTTGACTAACGATTATTGTAGCAGACGAACGGAAGTAGGGGCATGGAAAACTTATCATTCTTCTAGCATTCACGTCTGGGCGCTGGGCGAATATCCTGTCGGGTAAAGAGATCATAATTGACGGAGGCGGCATCGACGATGGGATATTACGTAACGGTGGAACCCGGGGTGAAGCTCTACGTGGAAGACATCAACCCGGCAGGAAGCAAGACGATCGTGTTTTTGCACGGCTGGCCGCTGAGCCACGAACAGTTCGAATATCAGTTCAATGTGCTGCCGAGCATGGGCTACCGCTGCATCGGCATCGACTGGCGCGGCTTCGGCAGGTCGGACCGTCCCTACACCGGTTATCGTCTAGAGCGGTTAGCGGATGATATCCGCGCCGTCGTCGAAGCGCTGAAACTGCACGATTATGTGCTTGCCGGACATTCGACCGGAGGCGCGATCGCGATCAAATACGTTGTGCGTTATAATGGCGGCGGGGCATCCAAGCTCGTGCTCATCGATGCAGCGGCACCGCGCGGCTTCACCAAGGAGACGGCGGAGCAACTGCTGAAGGAGTCGTTGAACGATCGAGCCGACATGATGCGCGGCGTGACGGACATATTCTTCTTCCGGTACATCACGCAGCCATTCTCGGACTGGTTCAATCGTATGGGCATGCAGGCCGCCGGATGGTCGACGGCCGCGATCATCGTCATGCTGCGGGACTTGGATCTGAATGCTGACCTGCCTCGCATCCAGATGCCGACGCTGATTGTCCACGGCATTCATGATCAGGTCATTCCGTTCAGCCAAGCGGAGGAAATGCAGCGGATGATTCCCCGTTCAACTCTTGTCCCCTTCATGTACAGCGGACATGGCTCATTCTATGACGAACGCGAGAAGTTCAATCAGCTGTTAAGCGAGTTCGCCTGATCGGCTGCGAGGCGATGAACGCTTCGCGCAGCGCCTCTGGAGCCAGCTAACTTTTACCGAGCATGAATCGTCTATTCGATAGGGTCTGCTGCTAACAAGGAGTTGTGTACATGTTCAAGCATTACAGCATCTTATGGATCGCGTATGCGATTCTCATCACCGCCGCCTTGTTCGGATTAGAGATCTTGGAAGGCAACAAAATTACGACGACAGAGTATTATGGGCTTCGGAATGCAGGGCCCATCTTTTTTTTCATGCTGTCGGCTCTTGTCGTCGTGCTCTATCCCATTACCTGCTTGCCGCTGACGATGCTGCTTGGGCGGTTCGTCCGCCCGATGGTTCTGCGCATCATCATCTACGCGGTGCTCGGAGGCGCAGCGGGCTATCGGCTCTTTCACAGGATGTACGACTACGGGGACGGTTATTTCATTAGAGGCTACGGGCTGGACGAGAATACCGGCATTCTCGTCTTCGGCGCAGCGGGGCTGCTCTACGGCGGGATTGACCATTATATGAGGCAACAGAAGAAACCCGGCACGCGATAAACGCATGCCGGGCTTCTTGCGTGTTATAGCCTTGCTGGGTTACCCGCCTCTTCTGTATTCGGTAGGCGTCAGCCCCGTCAGCTGCTTCACCATGCGCGCGAAGTGATAGGACGTCTGGAAGCCGCATTGCGCGGCTACCTCTCCAACCGAGAGACCTGTGCTGCGCAGCAGGCTGGTGCCTTGGTTCACGCGGTAGCGCCATAGATATTGAATCGGCGTGATGCCCTCATCCTTGCGGAACAGTCGAATCAGATGCTCGGCTGACATGCCGGCTGCGCGGGCGAGCTCGGGCAGCCCGATCCGTTCCGCACAACGAGCATGGATTGCCGCCTTGGCGACGAGTACGGCGGGATGCTTGGCCGTGTCGGCGTCTGTTCGCCGCACCTCGTCTAGGAAGAGCAGGATCGCCGACCTGCCGAGCGAACGGATCAATTCATCCTCGCGAGCGGCGCCTGCGTGCTGCAGGCTTGCCATCACATCGGCGAGCGCACTCATCCCATCGGACAGCCTTACGGCAATCGGGAGCGACTCGAAGCGAGCGGCGGCTTCCGGCAGCAACGGCTGCACGGCGACGGCGATCCAGCGATGCCAGGTTTCCCTAGTCGGCGCGAAGGCGAACTGTTCCATATGCCCCGGTTTCAGCAGCGCCGTATAACCGGCAGGCACGTAGTGGTCGATGCCGTCGACCGTGACGGTCATCGAGCCGGTATGCACGAGCACGAGCTGGAGATCGGGCTGCAGCCGCGGTCCGAAATTACCGCCCGGGCCATAGATGACCGTCCCGGCGAACGCTGCCGTCACGTCGAACGGCGGCACCGAATACCTCGCCTCATCCACAACGTCCATTCAAGGGCCGCCTCCGATCTACTCTTCCTTAGGAATCAGCTCGAATATTTTCCCATTTTCGAGCGCTTCGATGAAACGTAGCAGCCAGCGGTAATATTTTTTCGCTTCGGCGATCTTCGCCTCATCCATCCGCAGCAGCTCGAGCAGCGCGTCATTCCCGTCCGCTGAAGCGGTCAACTCCTGGATATCCGACAGCGACTTCGTGAGCGCGCTCATGTTGCTCTCCACGGCCTTGCGCCAGCGAATGGAGAAATAGTCGGTAAAGTTCGCGTGCCAATCCGGCACCACCTCGTATAGATCCTTCCGCGACCCTTTGCCCCATACCTTGTCGATCATCTTCAGATCCATGAGCGTGCGGACGCCCGTGCTCATCGATGTCTTGCTCATGCCCATCGTCTGGCTCATCTCGTCCAGCGTAATCGGGCCGTCATGGAAGTACATCTGGCCGTAGAGATGGCCTATCGATAATGTAATGCCGTATAAGTCCATATTTTTGCCGATCGAATCGATCACGCGCTCGCGTGCTTTCGATAGCTTGCGCTGTTGTTCCGGGGTAAGCCCCTCGAGCTCTTTCATCGCTACCTCCTGCTTATGGCTTCTGTTCGGGAGGCCGTAAGGACTACCGTGTATTCCTTGCACGGGACAAGCCGCGCGCTCACTTTGTATTGTATGCATAGCTGTGAAGGATTGTAAAGATTGCGATGCGGGAGGAAAATGGCGTTAGATGGATCATACGGAATGATATGTACGTAAAGTTTAAACTGTACGTAAATTATGAACGGATATAAGCTTTGACCCATGAAAGCAGCTCCCATTAGACTTATCGCAGTGGTTCATGTGCGTCTATAGGCCCAAATAGAGAAGAGGGGGAAGCAAATTCATGGCGATCATCGAAGCGAAGAAGCTAACCAAAATATTTGGCCATGATCCGGCCAAGGCCTTGCCTCTGCTCGGCAAAGGGTGGTCGAAGGAGAAGATTCATAAGGAAACGAAGCTGACCGTGGGGGTCAATCAAGCGGAGTTCGCGATCGAAGAGGGCGAAATCTTCGTCATCATGGGCTTGTCCGGGAGCGGCAAGTCGACGCTGGTACGATTGCTCAACCGACTGATCGAGCCGACGAGCGGGCAGCTGCTATTCCAAGGAACCGATGTCATGAAGATGAATGCCGAGCAACTCCGAACGTTCCGGCGGAAAAATATCGGGATGGTGTTCCAGAAGTTTGCGCTTTTCCCGCACCGCACTGTGCTTCAGAATGCGGCGTACGGACTAGAAGTACAGGGGATCGAGAAGAAGAAGCGCGAGGCGCTGGCGATGGAATCGCTGAAGCTCGTCGGACTGGAAGGCTGGGAGCATAGTCGGCCGGATCAATTAAGCGGCGGCATGCAGCAGCGCGTCGGCTTGGCCAGGGGGCTGGCGAATGATCCCGATATTCTGCTGATGGACGAGGCGTTCAGCGCGCTCGACCCGCTGATCCGCAAAGACATGCAGGACGAGCTCTTGGAGCTGCAAGCCCGGATGAAGAAGACGATCGTCTTCATCACGCATGATCTAGATGAAGCGCTGCGCATCGGCGACCGCATCGCGCTGATGAAGGATGGCGTGATCGTGCAGATCGGCACGCCGGAGGAGATCTTGATGAAGCCGGCCAACCCGTACGTCGAGCGCTTCGTCGAGGATGTCGACCTTTCGAAGGTGCTGACGGCCTCTCACGTGATGCGCAAGCCGGAGACGATCTATCCGGAGCGCGGTCCGCGCGTCGCGCTTCAGATCATGCGCGACCGAGGCGTGTCCAGCCTGTACGTGATTGACCGGGGCGTGAAGCTGCTCGGCGTCGTGACGGCCGAGGAGGCCGCACAAGCGATCAAGGAGAACAAGCCGCTTGAAGCGGCCATGCAGCGCGAGCTGCCGCGCGTCGCGCCGGACACGCTGCTCTATGAACTGTTCGAGCTGATGGCGGAGACGAGGCTTCCGGTCGCCGTTGTCGATGAGAATGAACGGCTCCGAGGCATCGTGATCAAAGGCGCGGTGCTGGCGGCGCTGGCTGGAAATGCCGATCCCAATGCAGGGGCAGGTGAAGACGGATGATCATGGGTATTCCCAAGCTGCCGCTCGGCGAAGGCGTCGAATGGCTGGAGGATTGGCTGACCGCGAATTTCAAGCCGCTCTTCGATGCGATCCGCGCGGTGATCGGCTCCATGGTCGAGAGTCTCGAGACGGGGTTGACCGCCGTTCCTGCACTGATCATGATCGTTCTTCTGACAGGCCTCACCTGGTATGTTGCCAAATGGCGGATCGGCGTATTCGCGCTGATCGGGCTGTATCTGATCGAGAATCTCGGGCTGTGGGAACAGTCGATGCAGACGCTGGCACTTGTGCTCACGGCCTCGATACTATCGATTATTATCGGCGTGCCGCTGGGAATCGCAAGCGCGCGAAGCACGCTGCTCCGCAACGTGGTCACGCCGGTGCTGGACTTCATGCAGACGATGCCGGCTTTCGTCTACTTGCTGCCTGCCGTATCCTTTTTCCGCCTTGGCGTGGTGCCTGGCATTATCGCGTCCATCATATTCGCGGTTCCGCCGACGATTCGCTTGACGAATCTCGGCATCCGCCAAGTGCCGGAAGAGCTGGTCGAGGCAGCGGATGCATTCGGCTCGACGCCGACGCAGAAGCTCGTGAAGCTGCAGCTGCCGATGGCGATGCCGACGATTATGGCCGGCATCAACCAGACGATCATGCTGTCGCTGTCGATGGTCGTCTTCGCTTCCATGATCGGGGCGCAGGGCGTCGGGGCGCTCGTGTATCGTGCCGTCACGCAGGTCAAGACCGGTGTCGGCTTCGAGGCGGGCATTGCGATCGTCATCATGGCTATTCTGCTTGATCGCTTGACGCAAAATGCGTTCAAGAAAAATAAATAGGGGAGTGTTGTAGTTCGATGAGAATGAAAAAATGGGGTCTGCTCTTGGCGGTTGTCATGCTCGTATCTGTACTGGGTGCGTGCTCGAAGGCCGAAGAGAAGAAGGAGATTAAGCTTGCTTACGTTGCGTGGGATTCCGAGATTGCCAGCACGAATGTCGTCAAGCACGTGCTCGAGACGAAGCTCGGCTACGAGGTCGAGATGGTGCAGGTCGACGCAGGCCCGATGTGGGCCGGCATTGCCGATGGGAGCGCGGATGCGATGGTAGCTGCATGGCTGCCGGGCACGCATGCTTCTTATCTGGAAGAATACGCGGCGAATGTCGTCGATCTGGGTCCGAACCTGGACGGCACGAAGATCGGCTTGACGGTTCCGGCCTATATGGATATTACGTCGATCGAGGACTTGAAGAATGCTGACGTATCGGCATCGCTGCAGGACCGCATCGTCGGCATCGAGCCGGGCGCAGGCATTATGATGGCGTCGGAGAAGGCTGTTGCCGAGTATGGCCTCGACAACATCACGCTGCTCGAGAGCTCGTCGGCCGCGATGGCGCAGGAACTGCAGACGGCATACGACGCGAAGCAGCCGATCGTCGTAACCGGCTGGACGCCGCACTGGATGTTCGCGAAGATGGATCTGAAGTATCTGGAGGATCCGAAGGGCGTCTACGGCGGTGACGAGCAGATTCACACGATGGTCCGTACAGGCTTGGAAGGGGATATGAAGGACGCTTATGCATTCCTGGACAAGTTCAATTGGACAGCGGATGACATGGCAGCCGTCATGGTCGAGATTCTGGAGGGCAAGTCGCCCGAGGACGCCGCTAAGGCATGGGTCGAGGCCAACGGCGACAAAGTCGGCGCTTGGCTTGAATAGGGTGTAGAAGCGGGTTGAACAATAAAGGAATGGCGCACCTCGACAGCGGGGATGCGCCATTCCTATATTTGTGGAGCTGCTGTGTCGTCGAGGAGCCCGTGCCGGTGGCGAAACGAACTTGAAAATTCGCATTCATTCGCCGAATTCGCGGTGCGGTGGCGAAATGAACTTGAAATTTCGCATTCATTCGCCGAATTCGCGATGCGAAGGCGAAATGAACTTGAAATTTCGCATTCGACACTCCTTGCGGCTACTCGCCTTAGGCCGCCATCGCCGACCAATTTTCAATCCAGCGGAATCTTCTTCTTCAGATCCTCCCGCTCGATCGTGGAGTCGTGCCGGATGTAGTGGCAGACATAGGAGCGGCGCCAGCGGGTCGAGCGGTTCCGCGTCGACGAGTGAATCAGCAGGCTGTCGAAGAACAGGATATCGCCTTTGTCAAGCACGACCGGAATCTCCTTGCTGAGATCCACGCCCTCGACCTCATCGGTCCAAGCTTCGTGCTCCTCGAGGTTCTTGACTCGACCGTGTGGCAGAATGCCGATCTTGTGCGAGCCCGGAATGACGTACAGGCAGCCGTTCTCTTCGTTCGTGTACTCCATGGCTACCCATGCAGCCGTCAGCGAATTCGGCTCGTTCAGTATATAGTAGTAATCTTGGTGCGCGGCCTGGCCCGGCGTTCCTGGCTCCTTATAGAAATACATGCTCTGCACGCCTGCTGCTTCGTCGCCGAGCAGCTGCGCCAACGCGCCGCGCACGATCGGCAGCTTCATCATCTGCAGCGAGAAGCCGTCATGCAGATGCGGGTTGAACAGCCGGACCGAGAAGCGGTCCTTGTCGTCGACGATCTCGCGGCCCTTGCGCGGGAGCGCCCATTCCGGCATGTTGTCCGAAGCGCGAATCGTCCGAATATGGGCGTTATAAGCATCAATCAGATCATCGCTCACGCCGCGGCGAAGCACGAGATACCCATTATCGGCGTAGAATTGCTGCTGCTCGGCGGTTAGAGGGGCGAGGCGTTCTTGCTTGTCGGTCATGGACATCTGCATGCTCCTAACGTCGATAGAATTCGGGATGAACCCCGCTTAGACTCAGCATAGTGGAAGAGGGCTGGCGGAACAATGGATCAGATCGACCAGTTTGTGTCTATAATTGATATCTGCTCAGCACCATACTGGCAAAAAAAGACCTTCGCACGCACGGAGATACCGAGCGCGGAAGGTCTTTTTCACATCGTGAATCATTAACCGGATTAAAACTCTCTCTTCCGCCTAAGGAGCAGGAAGGCGCCGATTAAGCAGACGATGATCGCGAGAATCGGCTGCGAGTTCGAGATTCTGCTGAGGAACGTGCCGATCGAGAATACCGCGAAGAAGACAATCGAGAGCACTGTCAGAATATTGATCGGGATGAGCAGGAACTTGTTCCGATTGCCGAACCAATAGAGCTCGAACAGGCCGACCGCCGGCGCGAGAATGAAGCCCGGCCACATGAAGTGCCAGCCGTCCAGCAGCGTTGCCGTCTGGCATACGAGTCCGACGGTGGTGAGGATGCCGCCGGGTACGAGGACGCCTACGCCCTTGCGGTTCAATACGGCAAAATACAGCCAATGGAAAAACAAGCCCAGCGGGAGAACGAACAGCGTCGGCCAGAACGTCGCGAAGATCGTTCCGACGCCGAGCGTCTCCCCCCGGTTCAAGAACATGTAAGCGCCTAGCAGGACCAGCACCGCGCCTGCGATCGCCCGAGGTTTCATAATGGCATTCTCTCCTTCGATTCATATAAGTTGAGCCTAGCATACCATATGGTGGAAGACGGTGTCCTCATTCCATGGGGCAACGATTCCACTAGACCTAAGTCGGGGAAGTCAGGAGCCTGTTGACCGATAATGCCGGACGCCGATGTGCCAGACGCCGAGGCAGGGCAGCAGGAAGAGGAAGCCCGTTAGCGGGGCCAACGCGTACAGGAGATCATGGCCGTCGGCTCTGCCGACCAAGTACAGCAGCGGCAGATAGTTGACGCAGCCGAACGGGATGACGAACGTGAAGAACCGCGTTACTGCCTTATGATAGATATTCAGCGGGTACTGCGCCATTTCTCTGCCGCCGTCCGTGAAGATGTTCGCCACCTCCAGCCCCTGGATCGTCCAGAAGGACAGCGTCGCCGCCAGAATGAAGATGCCTGCAAAAATAACGACGCCGCTCGCGATCATAAGGACGAGGGTGAGCACGCGAAGCGATGTCCAGTCGATCGGCAGATGGTAGAGCGACCAGCCGAGCACCAGCGCGCTCTGCAGGAGCCGGCCGATGCGTGAGAATTCGAAGGCGGAGCCGAGTACCTGCACGACCGTGCCGCGCGGCCTGACGAGCAGCCGATCGAAGTCGCCGCGGACGACGAGCGTAGAGAACGAATCGAAGCCGCGGCCGAAACACTCCGCTAGGGCGAACGCCATATGAATGACGCCGAAGCACAGCGCGACCTCGTAAAAGTCCCATTCACGAAGCTGTCCGAACCGCTCGAACAGGAAGTAGACCCCTGCTAACAATGCGAACGGGGTGATGAATTGACCGAGCGTCAGCAAGAGGAACGAAGTGCGGTATTGCAGCTGGCACTTCAGCAGCATGACGAGATAGCGATAATAGAGCTTCATCCGCCTAACCCCCCTGCACGACGACGCGCCGCATGGCACGCGACATCGCGAATCTGCCGATGGCGACGACGGCAATCAGCCATGCCGCCTGGATCCCGATGAGCCGCAATGCTTCGGCGTTGCCGATATGTTCCGTGTATACGCGGAACGGCAGGTCGGCCGTCAGCCAGAAGGGCAACAAGTATACGATATCCTGCGCCCAGTTCGGCATCAGCGGGATCGGAATGGTCATGCCGGCCAGGAATTCGCCGGTGATGCTGAATAGGATGAGTGAGCCGGTCGGCGACATGGTCACGAAGACGGAGATGTAGATCAGCATCGAGATCGCGACCAAGAGCAGCAGCCCGAGCAGCAGCGTCACCGCGAACAGCAGGGCGGTCAGCGGATCCGGCGGCAGCGACATCCGATACGGCTGCGGCATGAAACAGGCGATGACGAGAATCGGCAGGCAGCGCATCGCGGCGCTGGCCAGGCGCTGCGCCAGCAGCTTCGCGTACCAGAAGCCGTACAGGTCGCTCGGCCTGCAGAGCTCGTAGGCGATGTTGCCGGACGTAATGAGCTGGAACAGCTCGTTATCGCGGAACCAGAGCATGATGAACGCGAGAAAAGCTTGCTGCAGCCACACGTACGTGATCAACTGCGGGAGCGACATGGGCGGATCGACGAGCGCATGCGAATAGAAGGCTTCGAAGACCATGATGAACACGAAGCCGAAGAAAAATTGCGTGGCGATGCCCGCCAGAGCGGCGGCACGGTATTGGAGCATGTTCGACATGCGCAGCTTGAACACCGAGACGTAGGTCCTCATGAGATCTGATACTCCTTGTAGAGCTGGACGATAATGTCCTCGATCGGCTGCGATGCGACGGTCAGATCGACGAGCTCCACATGTTGGGACAAGCGCGCCAGGATGTCGGCCATCGGGACGGCTGTCTCGGGATCAAGGCCGAGAACGGCACGCTCCTGCGACCAGGACAGGACGGCCACGCCCGGCAGATCAGGCGGCGAGGCATCCGTGCTGCGATAATCGACCGTGATCGACTTGCGGCCGGCGAAACGGCTGCGCATCTGCTCCAGGCTGCCGTCGTAGAGCAGGCTGCCCTTGCCGATGAGCAGGATGCGCTGCGCGAGCGCCTCGATGTCATGCATGTCATGCGTCGTCAGGATGACGGTCACGCCGCGTTCCCGGTTGATCGTCTGGATGAACTGCCTGACCGCGATTTTGGATACGGCATCGAGCCCGATCGTCGGTTCGTCGAGGAATAGGATGCTGGGACTGTGGAGGAGCGAAGCGGCAATCTCGCAGCGCATGCGCTGGCCGAGACTAAGCTGCCTTACCGGCATATGGACGATGTCGGCCAGGTCGAGCGTTTCGATCAACAGGCTGAGCGTGGCACGATACTCGGCTTCCGGCACCTTGTAGATGTCCCGCAAGAGCTCGAACGAGTCCATGACCGGGACGTCCCACCAGAGCTGGGAGCGCTGGCCGAAGACGACGCCGATATGCCTCACGAACGGGACGCGTTCGAGCCAAGGGGTGTAGTCGTTGATTCGGACGGTTCCGCTGTCCGGGACGAGAATGCCGCTCATGACCTTGATCGTCGTGGATTTGCCTGCGCCGTTCGGGCCGATGTAGCCGACGATTTCGCCGGGGGCGATGGAGAAGGAGATGTCGCGGAGCGCTTCGACGGTGGTGAATTCCCGATGAAATAGCGCTTTGACCGCGTGGCGCAGGCCGGGCGATCGCTTCGCCACCCGGAACGTTTTGTTGAGACCATTGACAGTGATCACGTGAAGGAGTTCCTCCGATTTCCGCGGTGCATGACCTGCAGCCGCTGTCGATGTGAAAGGAAGAAGATATTACCACCCCCATGATAACGCTGTCAACGATTAATTATTGTCCGGGTCGGCCGTCCTTGCCCAAACCGGCTTCGCGGGCCAGCAATATGGCTTGGGCGCGGTCGACGACCTGCAGCTTGTTCAGGATGTTCGAGACATGATTGCGTACCGTCTTCATGGTGAGGCCCAGCTTCTGCGCGATCTGCGCATTGCTGTGTTCGCCCGCGATCCATGTCAGCACTTCGCGCTCGCGGTCCGTGAGTACGGGGAAGAGGGGGATCGCGGCGGCGCGTGCTTCCATCGTCTCGAAATAATACATCATCTTCCGCGCGATCGAACCGCTGAATATGGCTTCCCCGTCGCTGACGACCTGCACGGCGCGCACGATCTCGTCCTTATGCGCGCCCTTGAGCAGGTAGCCTCGGGCTCCGGCTCGCATGGCAGCGAAGACGGAGGCGTCGTCCTCGAACATCGTGAGCATCAGCACGCCGATATGCGGGCTCGTGCGCACGATCTCGCGCGTCGCTTCAATCCCGTTCATGCCGGGCATGTTCACGTCCATCAGGATGACGTCGGGCTGCAGCTCCTCGGCCAATCGGACGACCGCTTGGCCGTCGGCCGCGTGCCCGATCACCTCGTAGGCGGCATCGTCCCGCAGCGCCGCGGTTAATCCGTCCAAGAACATGGGATGATCGTCGGCGAGCACGATGCGCAGTTTATCTGTATCCATCCGTTATTCCTCCTCATGATCCTCCAATGCTACGCTTCAGAGCGGCAGCGTGATTCGAACGACCGCGCCTTGTCCGGGCTCGGACGTCAGAACGCAGGAGCCGCCAAGCTCCTCGGCACGCTCCTTCATGGAGCGCAGGCCAACGCCGGGCGTGACGGGAGCAGGCATCCCGCGTCCGTTATCGGCGATTCGCATCGAGACCTGCTCATCATCGACACCTAGTTGGATGGTGCAGGCCGTTGCCGCAGCGTGCCGCAGTGCATTGGTCAGTGCTTCCTGGGCGATTCGGTAGATCGCGACCTCGACTGCAGCGGGCAGCGGAGGCAGACTGTTCGCGCCTTCGATGGCTACCTGCATCCCGTGGGTCTGCTGCTCTGCGAGCTCCCGCAGCGCGTAGACCAGTCCGAATTCGTCCAGCGTCGGCGGCCGCAGCCGATAGACGAGCCGGCGTATATCGGTGATCGCGCTGCGCATCTGCGACTGCACGGTCTCGATGGACTGCTTGGACCGCTCCCGGTCCGCATCGAAGCTCTGCAGGGCATCATCGATGCGCAGCGTCATGCTGGCCAGACTGGAGCCGAGCCCGTCATGCAGATCGCGGCGCAGCCGCCTGCGCTCTTCTTCGCGCGCAATGACGAGCCGCTCCCGCGAGCGGCGGAGCTCGTCCGTGAGCTGATGCGTCTGAACGGCAATGCTGATCTGCCGCAGCAGATCGGCGATCATGCGCTCGCTGCCCGGGGGAAGCTTCTCTTCCAATCGTTCGATCCCGATCACGAGCTCTCCGATGAACTCGCCCTGTACCGCGAGCGGCAGTCTGCTGATGCTGGTATCCGGCGTACCGTAAGCCGCGATCCGGCGCAGCTGCCCGACGTCTCCGCCATGATCCTCCTCTTGTACCTCGATAGCGACATAGGGACTTCGGAGCGCTGTCGCTGCAGTCTCGACGATGACAGGCAATAACGTGCGATGGGTGAGTGCGCGCTCCAGCTTCTCCGTTAAGCCGGACAGCAGGCGATAAGGGTCTTCGCGTTCGCCGAAGACGAGCCGATTGACCGCGCGCTGTACCCGCTCTCGCAGCGGATGGAAGATGACCGCGATGAGTCCCGTAGCGAGCAGCATCGCGACGCCGCCGGTCGAGTCCTGCAGGATGAGCGCGATTGCGCCCGTCAGCATGGCGTAGCAGACGATAGCCGTGCCGCTTAGGACGATGTAGACGAGCAGCCTGTTATACGTCACGGGCTTATGGCGGAGCCGGCTCTCCAGCATCATGATGCCGATCGAGAAGGGCACCAGCACGAGTCCGGCATACAGCGTCAGCTGCATGAGCAGCTTCAGTACGCCGTTCGATAGGAAGGGTGGGAACCAGCTAAGCGAGCCGCCTAGCATATAGAGGCCGAATCCCCACAAGAACCACTTGATCTGGCGTCTGCGTTCATCCGATGCCTCATTCTTGTAGCGATAGACCTGCGCGGCGAGTACGAGGGCATGCATCACCGTCAAGTAAGCATAGCTGGCTTCCGGCGGCCAATGCAGCATGCCGAGCGATGAATCGGGGAGCAGGATGCCGACGGTAAGCAAGCCGACCCATATGCCTGCCGGAATGGCCATGAACCGCGGGACGAATCGGCCATAAGGCAGCAGGAAGAGGAAGGCGACATAGGTTGACCCGGCCGCATTCAACAGGTAGAACAGCTTGAGAACCAGCCCGTCGGCAGCGAACAGGCTGTCGTCCGCGCTGAAGATCGTGCCGGTCACGATGAGGAGGAGCGAGGCGACGACGCATGCCGGATCCCGGCGGCCGTACAGGTAGAGCAGCCCGCCTACGGCCCACGAGGCCAAGTTCTGGATCGCCAGCAGCAGGACGGTAAGGCCGCCGTACAGTTCAGGGCTGAAGCCGAAGGCGCCGAGTTGCTTCATCTGGGCAGCATCCATATGGAACATGCTCGTGCAGGAGCTTCCGCTGCAGGGCTGGCTGTACGCATCAAGGCCAAGGTAATGGCTGTAGGCCGATACGATGAGCGACAGCAGTGCGGCAGCCCACCATAGCGGGTGAAGGAGTAGTGATTTGATCAACGGGCGACGCCTCGAATCGGTCGATTTTGAGATCAGTATAGCACAGGAGAACCGATGCCGGTTCCGCGAATATGCGAATCCCGATGCGATTCCCGAACAGTTCGGGAACGGCGGCCTTGCGGGCGGGACGCTGCCCCGAATACGATGGCTCTTGAACGATAAATCAAGGGCGAAAGGGCGTATCGATCGTGGTGAAAAGTGTGGGAGTGCCGGGAGGATTTTTCCGCTTCAGCGGGTGGATGCTTATGCTGTCGGGCCTGATCATGACGTTCGTGCAGTATGTGCATCTGGAGGATGTACCGGCCGGGATGGGGCAGATGGATTACTTCGTGGATGTGGCGGTGTGGACGCATGTCGGCTTGTTCGTGTCCTGCGCGCTGTTCGTGCTGGGCTTCGCGGGGTTGTACCTGAGGCAGGCCGAAGGCATGAAGTGGTGGGGATGGCTGAGTTATGTGCTGCTGGTCTTGTTCTTCTTCATCGATAATAACCATTCCGTGCTGCAGATCCATACGTATCCGTATATTTTCGGTGACGTGCAGACAGAAGAACAACTGCAGGCAGCAAGCGACCTGGCCATGAACATGCAGATGCATGATGGGCCGGGCATGATCCTCATGTTCCTTCTGATGCCGCTCATCCTGTTCGGACAACTGCTGATGGGCATCTCGATGCTGAAGGCGAGGATCTTGTCCAAGTGGCCGGCGATCGTCAATCTCGTGCTCGTGAGCTTCGTCTTCCTGCCGTACGGGCCGGTCACCAAGTACTTGTTCCCGATTCCGTTCCTGATCTATGCCTGGTACGGCGCGATACTGGCGTTCGAGAAGCGGAGTGCGGCGCTGGCGATCGGCACGGATGGCGGGCAGGACGCGCAGGCATTGGACAATTGAAAAGCCCAGCGAGCGTAGGTCACTTTTTCGCCTTGAAGTGGATCATGGCGGTATAGAGCATGACTTCGCGCTTCGGGTCGAATACGACTTGATGCGATACAGCGTGGACATCCAGCAGCAGCGCCTTGTTCATGTCGATCTGATCGGCGATCCGGCGCTCCAGCGTCGCCATATCGCGCGCTTCCAGCAATTCAATCTTGTTCTCGATACGGTCTAATGTAAAATCCATTCGCGTGAGCCTCCTTATTTTCTCTCATTATCGCGCGTATGCGAGGTGTGAATCAAGCGGATGCAGCGGTGGGAATAGGGGATGAAGGATGGGGGTTGCTAGTACCTGCTTGCTGTCGCGCCCGGTCTGGGAATTCAATCGTATGGGGATTGCTGCCGCGCTAACGGACAGGGGAGACGCTATTCGGTAAAAATCGCCGATTCACTAAACCTAACGGACCGGGTGGACGTTATTTCGCTAAATCCGCCCTGATCTAGCGGCATTAGCGGCAATAAGGTCCGCTGTGTCCGTTAGATTATTCAAATGTGCGCGACACGCGAAATAGCGTCCGTGGTGTCCGTTATAATGGCCGCGATGATCTTCTCTCTGAAAAAGCACCGCTAATCGCAAAAAAAATTAAAAAAACCTTCGACATCGTCGAAGGTTTTCGCCATTATATGCAGAATTATCTTGTATTAGAAGTAGAAAATATGATACAATAGCTAACGGTCTATTCTTAGTGAATCCCAAATATACTATAGCATAGCATTTTTGCGGAGTCAAGCGGAAAGTGACGAACAAGGAGGGGACGCACAATGGACGATCGCACCGACATTACGGTTCAACATATGGTCAACGACGCCATCGCACGCCAAGGCGGCGAGGACGATATGCCTGCGAACGAGGATCGATGGCTGCTGCCGCCGGGCCTTAAGCTCGATGATCCGGTACGCATGTACTTGAAGGAAATTGGCAATGTCCCGTTATTGTCGGCGGAGGACGAGATCACATTGGCGACCCGAATTCAAGAAGGGGACGAGGCTGCCAAGCGCGCATTGGCGGAAGCGAACCTGCGCCTTGTGGTCAGCATCGCCAGACGTTACATGGGCCGCGGCATGATGTTCTTGGACCTGATCCAGGAGGGCAACATGGGACTGATCAAGGCGGTCGAGAAATTCGACTACACGAAGGGGTTCAAATTTAGCACCTATGCCACGTGGTGGATTCGGCAGGCCATTACTCGCGCGATCGCCGATCAAGCGAGGACGATCCGGGTGCCGGTACATATGGTAGAGACGATCAATAAGCTGAATCGGGTCTCCCGCAACCTGGTGCAGGAGCTGGGCCGCGAGCCGTCGATCGAAGAGGTCGCGGAAGCGATGGAGCTCAGTATCGAGAAGGTGCGCGAGATCATGAAGGCGGCACAGGAGCCGGTATCGCTCGAGACGCCGATCGGGGAAGAGCATGACTCGAACCTGGGCGACTTCATCGAGGACCACGATGCCCCGGCGCCGGACGACGCTGCGGCATACGCCATGCTGCGCGAGCAGCTGGAGGACGTGCTGGACACGTTGACCGAGCGCGAGGAGAATGTGCTGCGGCTGCGGTTCGGCTTGACGGACGGCAAGTCGCGCACGCTGGAGGACGTCGGCAAGCTGTTCGGTGTCACGCGCGAGCGGATCCGTCAGATCGAAGCCAAGGCGCTGCGCAAGCTGCGGCATCCGAGCCGGAGCAAGCGGCTGAAGGACTTCCTGAGCGAATAGGATGATGGATAGGCAGAACAAGACTCCCGGGCGAATAGCCGCTCGGGAGTCTTGTTGTCTGCCGGTTAAGCCGGCATGCCTGTCGCATTAATCCATCTCGGAGCATATCATGATCACATTGCCGTCCGGATCCTTGACCGTGAAGAACGAGAGCGCTTCTCCATGTCTCTCGATGTCGGTGAAGACGGGGACCCCGTTCGATTCCAGATAGGCTCTGGAGCCCTCCACATCAGGCGTAACCAACATGAACAGGGATTCGTAGTCATCGCCGTTCCGGTAACGGTTGTTATCCAGCAAAACGCCGGATCCGCTCGTCATTGTCAGGTCATAGATGGAATGCTCCTCTTCCGTACCGACCTCGCGATAGGGCAGGCCCAATATTTCGCTGTGGAAACGAATAGCCCGGTTCATGTCCGTGACGTTCAGGAATATTCCGCCGATCCGATTCATGATCGGACTAGCCGTGTCAGCCTGCCGCTCGACGACATCCGACACATAGTCCGACTGCGTAACCATGATCGAATTGCCGTCCGGATCGGTAAACATGAAGAATGCCAAGCCGGAATGCGGCCGTTCGATCGGGTATAATGCCCGGATGCCTAGACGATCTGTATAACGGTACGACGCCTCGATATCGTCGGTTCGGTACATATATCGAACGCGAGGCGTCTCCGCCGTGTTGCTGCCGTTATCGTCCAGAATGATCCCGGTCCCCCCTTGAAGCGTCAACCAGTATACATTCCCTCCGTTTAGTCTCTCTTCCAGTACAGGAAGTCCCATGACCATGCTGTACCACTCGGCAGCGCGGCGAAGGTCGGTTACATGAACGAATGCGCTTTCCACCACATTGTTGATCGGGCTCTTAACAGGCTCCATCTCTTCCCTTCCCCTCATTGCATTGTTCGTTCCGGCCGCATAGACCTTGAATGCATCCGGCACCCGCTGCGGCTTGTAATTGCTCGGGTTTCTGCGCGGGTATTGCCGCTTGCCCGGCTGCGTAGAATCCGCTTGCTGTCCCATCCTGTCAACCTCCTCGTCAATAGTCGCAATACTTTCTGTCCTTGCCGGCTTTTTTCATTATCGCGCACGTTCCTGTATGCACATTGGAATATACACCCTCACCAGACTATCCTGCTCCGCATCGACGCCGTCGAGCAGTTGATATTCCGCGAACCATTGCCGATCTTCATCCAGCCGGTACCGGTCGTTAGCCGCAATCCAACGAAGCATCCGATCCAGAACCCCGGTCAACAGGCCGTAGGGCTTGCTTACGCAGCAGGCATAGAGACCGGGACGAATGCGCTTCGACTCCAGCCCCTCCAATGGAGGGCATGCATGCCCCTCTGCGATGATCCCGTTCTCCCACCAATACGAATCGGCCTCCGTGTGAGCGTAATCGTATGCCATATAGTAGCTTCCCTCGCGTGGAAGCCGAGATCGATCGGGCTGACTCTCGAACAAAGCGATTAACCGCCGTTCGGCATCAGCTTGGCTCTCGGCACCGTACCCCCTGCAGTAGAAGGCGGTCATCTCCGTTCGTTCTACGAGTTCAACCGGTTCGTCATATAGCTTGCGCTGCACGGGAAGATACAGGTTCATTCTCGTTACCTTGCCGTTGTACGCGATAAATTCTTCGAAATATTGATGCGTGCCGATTTCGAACGTGCTCTTCGGGAGCCATTCCGACAACAAACGGTTCCATCCATCCTGAATGATCACCGGAGAGGAGGCAGCTGTTTTTCTAACCGCATATAGCCCCCCGGCGAACGGTTCCTCGGTAAACGCGTCGCCGGCATGCCGAGCAGCTGCACCCATGATCAGCACTTTGTATCCGTATCGGGAAGCGCCGTCTTCGTCGGGAAGATCGACGTTGTAACCGAATAACCGGATTTTCGATTTCCCCGCCGCTTGAGCCATGGCGAGATGTTCGAAGACGATGCGGAAGGCCTCATTCTCCATACCCGCTTCTTGTTGGCTGATGTGCAGGTAGCTTAGCAAGGTATCCGGCGGGCATCGGACCACCTTGATGTCCGGAAATAACGCAGTGAGCTCTTTATCCTCCTTATAAGCGACTTGCTCTTGCAGATACACCGGTTCGAAGCTGTAGAACAGTTCTGCCTTGCGGTAGGCGGCCGGCGTCAGCCCTACGATTTTTTTGAACACCTTGGCGAAGGAATGATAGTACTCGAAGCCGATCTCCCAAGCAATCTTCTCCACGGTAAGGTCCGAATTCCGCAAGAGATTAGCGGCTACGCTCATCCTTCGCTTGCGGACATACTCCTTGACGGGGTGGCCGGTCAGCGCGTAGAAAAATCGATATAACTGCGCGACCGAAATATACGCCTCATCGGCGATGCTGGAAAGATCAAGCTCGTCCTCCAGGTGCTCCTCGATATATTCGATCGCCCTTTGCACGGACCTCACGTAACTCATTCGCTCACCTGCTGATCGACTCGTCTTGCTATTATTATAGCGTAGGAAATGATCGCCATTATGTTCAAATTTATCAAAAATTCACGTCGTTGGTCCATCCGCATGCGTCTGCGACCAAGCGCGTGATGGCGAGGCAGGGCTGCGAGCAGGATATGACCTGTAGCGCCTCGAAGTAGTGTGAATCACTTGCATCAGGGGAGAGAATTGCGTGAAAGGTTTTGTGTGGTTAATGGCATTCTGGCTGCTGGGCGAGCTTGCGGTGCGTGCCGCATCGTTGCCGATTCCGGGGCAGGTAGTCGGGATGGCCGCGCTGTTCGTCTCGCTGCGGCTCGGTTGGGTGAAGCTGGACTGGATCAAGGCGGCTGCTCAGCTGCTGCTCTCGCATATGATGCTCTTGTTCGTGCCGGTCGTGGTCGGCATCATGCTCTACTACCGCGTGCTGGCAGAAGCATGGCTGCCCGTGTCGGCGGCCGTCATGATCGGCACGCTGATCGTGCTGCTCGTGAGCGGCGGGACGGTCAAGCTGCTGGATACCCGTGACCGAGAAGCGAAGTCTCGCATGCAAGACAAGGAGGCTAAGCGACATGACCTCTCTGTCTAGCTTCTATGACCATCCGGCATTCGGAGTCGGCGTGACGCTGATTGCCTATATGCTGTCCCTTCGTCTAGCGCGTCGCTATCCGAGCCTGCATCCCGTGCTCGTCAGCTCAGCCTGCCTCATCGCGCTGCTGCTCGTATTCCGCATTCCTTATTCGTCCTATCAAGCCGGCGGCCAATGGATTACCTTCCTGATGGGTCCTGCTACGGTAGCGCTAGCCGTACCGCTCTATCTGCATTGGCCGCGCATCGTCGCCGCTTGGCGTCCCGTCGTAATCGGCGTCAGCACGGGCACGCTGTCCAGCCTCGCCGCGAACGGCATCCTCGTATGGGCGTTCGGCGGCGACCGCGAGCTGCAGCTCTCGATGCTGTCCAAGTCGACGACGACGCCGATCTCGCTCGAGGTTACGCGCCTGCTCGGCGGAGTGCCGGAGCTCGCGGCCGTATTCACCGTCCTTACGGGACTGTTCGGCAGCATGGTAGGATCCTGGTTCTTGCGGCGCGTGGGGCTCTCAAGCGATCTCGCGATTGGGTTAGCTGTCGGAACAGCCGCGCACGGCATAGGTACTGGCAGGGTGCTGCGCGATTCGGAACTGCAGGGAGCGTACAGCGGACTGGCGATGGCGCTAACCGGTCTCGTCATCTCGATCGCGGCGATGCCGCTCGTTATATGGTTACGCTAGGAATCATGGGAGGAAGAGGTGAAACCATTGGGAAACCAAGCGGTGATCGTCGGAGGCGGAATCGGCGGGTTGTGCGCCGCCATTGCGCTGCGCATAGTCGGGTGGGAGACCGTCATTTGCGAACAGCGTACGGAGCTCGCAGAGACCGGCGCCGGCATTGCGCTAGCAGCCAACGCGATGAAGGCGCTGGAACGATTAGGCGTATCCGAACGCGTGCGCGAAGCGGGAGCGCGAGTCGGTACTGGCGAGATTCGTACCTGGCAAGGGAAGCTGCTGGCAGAGCTCCCGGTTGCGAAGCAAGAAGCGCGGTACGGCACGCCTAGCTGCCTCATACACAGGCGCAGGCTGCAATCGATCCTGTATGAGCGGCTTGCTGAACTGGGAGGGACGATCAGTTGGAACAAGAAGCTCACAGCCTTTGAGCAGCGGGGCGATGAGGTTAAGGTATATTTCACTGACGGCGATCAGATTACAAGCACCATGTTAATTGGTGCGGACGGTATTCATTCTGCGGTACGCGAGCAGTTGCACGGGAATTCGCCGCTCATCTACTCAGGTTATTCTGCGCTCAGAGGAATCGGCCGATATGACGATTCACGTTATCCTATATCGGCGGGCGGCGGCTTCGAGGCGTTAGGCCCGGGCTCACGATTCGGCTTCTCGCATCTTGGCAAGGGCGAGATCTTCTGGTTCGCAGCGCTCAATATGCCAGAGGGACATCGGATCGCCGCCGAGGAGCGGCATCGCATAGCCGAACAGACCTTCCGGGAATGGTATCCTCCCGTCCCGGCTGTTATCGCGGCGACGCCGGCTGCGGACATCCTGTTCCACCCGATTCACGATCGGAGGCCGCTTCCGCAGTGGAGCGTAGGCAGTGTTACGCTGCTTGGCGATGCCGCCCACCCGATGCTCCCGAATCTTGGCCAAGGCGGCGCGCAGGCGATGGAGGACGCGCTTGTGCTTGCCAGCCTGCTTCGCGGCCACCCGACAGGGTCAGCCCTCGCGTCAGCACTCCAAGCCTATGACAAGGAACGCATCCCGCGAACGACGGCGATCGTGCGCCAATCGCGGCTGATGGGGCACATGATGCAGCTGGAATCCCCCTGGGCCATCGCATTCAGGAACGCAGGGCTTCGAGCAGCCGCGGAGAAGCTGTTCGTTCAGCGGCTGCACGGCGTAGTGGGCTATGTGCCGCCGGAGCTTTAAGGAGAGGAGCGGAATCGCCATGCTGAGGAAGTTAGCGATACTAGCTATGGCTGCCGTCGTGCTGACGGGCTGCGGCGGCGGCAGCTCACGCGCCTCCAGCCATACCGACCTGAACTTTAAGGAGGCCGCGCAGGCTGGTTATGTCACGATCGGTCCGGGAGGTGCGGCGAATGTCGGGAAGCTGGAAGATTTTCTACGCGACTATCAGGGGAAGAAGAGCAGCGAGTTGACTGTCGTCCACTATACGGACGAAGGAGACCCGATCTATCTCGATCTCTCGTACGACGGTCAGGCCGTACGCTATGTCTACGATAATACGTGGGATGCTTTTGGGGGACGAAAGGGTGTCAAGGAAACGACCTGCCGCATCTTCGCCAAACGGACGGGGAGTTATGGCATTACTTACGGTACAACGTATTACTTGGCTGACTGCGCGGGCGACATCGGGTACAGCAGGCATGAGGGCGGAGAGTACCTTATCTATTTTATAGAGGAAGCAAAGGCGGAATAGATTCGACAAAATAAAGGCAGCCAATCACGAGCGTGATGGCTGCCTTTTATTAATGTTGATGAGACCCCTAAAAAAGACATGGATACATAATAGTCTATTAAAAAATTGAACATAAGTCTATTCCTTTTTTGCCCTGCGCGGTATGGTTAGGATGCGGTCGCGACGCAATCCAATCGAAGGGGAGTAGCCTTGCATGATTACGCTCAGAAAAATTACGTTGGATAACCGGCGCGACATCTTCAAGCTGGAGGTCCCGGATTCTGGACTTTATACGCACTTTTTGCGGCAGGACCGGCTGAACGCTGTTGGATCTCCTATAAGCATGATAACGCGCCAGCCAAGAGTCTGTATGAAAGCTTTGGTTTCCGCGACAACGGCGAAATCGTGGAAGGTGAGCAGGTAACCGTGCTACAGCTATGAATAAGGGGGATTCCGATGTCAGCTATCGATAAGCTTCGAGAGTATGTGGACCAGTATTTGGAGCTGTGGGATTTATACGGTGTCATCCAGGTGATTCGGGGAGGGGAAGTCGTATTCGAGCGTGTCGGCGGATACGCTTGCCTCGAACACGGCATTCCCAATCATGCAGAGACGCGGTTTTCGCTTGCCTCGGTGTCCAAGCAATTTACCGCTTATGCCATCATGCTTCTGCATGACAGAGGGCAGCTGGACCTTGATCAGCCTGCTATCCGCTACCTTCCGCCGAACATGAATATATCGGACCGGATAACCGTCCATCATCTGCTCTCGCACACGTCCGGCCTCTACAACTTCGTTAATTTCGAAGACGACTTCTTCGGCGAAGAGAATCGGCTGACTTACGCAAGAGATGAATTTTTCGCCAAATACTTCGAGAAACAACCGATATGCAGTCCGGATGAGCGATACGAGTACAATAATGCCAACTATCATTTGCTAGGCTGGATGATCGAGCATGTATCCGGCATGAGCTATGACGCGTTTTTAAGCAAGAACATTTTCGAGCCGCTGCAGATGGTCCATACCACAGTCGATGACGGAGATAAAATCATCGAGGGCCGCGCCTTCAACTACGCCATCGATTATGACCACTATGTGCGGGCGCCGTACAGCAATGAGAAGTTCAGCATCGGTGCGGGCGCGATCGTGTCGAACTGCGAGGACCTCTATAAATGGCATCGATGTCTCAGCGATCGGCGCATGTTATCCGAAGAGGGCTACAACCGATACTTCAAGGTGAACCACAATCAATACTGTTATGGCTTGGAATATGCCAACCGGCATGGTACGGAGATGTTCTCGCACGGCGGGGATAACATGGGGATGACAACTTACATTCGGCATATTTTCGACGAGGATCTGTGCATCATCATTCTCTCCAATAACGAGTGCGTCAACCAGTACAAGCTGGGCAACGCTATTACGGATATTATGCGTGGCGTCGATGTCGCTGCACCTGCCAAGCTGCAAGAGATTCGGCTAAGTCAGCGCGAGCTGGAATCATATTGCGGCATGTATCTGAAGAATAAAATTCAGATTGAGCTGATACAAGGGAAGCTGTACTTTACTCGATTTAAGGGGAGCCTGCATATCGAGATTTACCCGGTAGGGAAGGATCAATTCACTAGAAGATATTACGACCGCGAGGAGCCCTACCGGATCACTTATGATCGCCACAACAAGCCGCAATTTTTCGGGTATACATTACAAGATTGACCCAAGGAACATTCTCGCTGAAGCGGGAATGTTTCTTTTTGCATCGTATTGAATATTTATTCATAAGTATGTATAATTACGCATTATGTCTTGGGGGTGGGAAAATGATCCAATTATCCGGAGCGACAGAGCAACTGCTCGCGGAGGCCCGGCAATCGCTGCTCTTCACGGCGCATCGGCCCGATGTGGTGATGGAACGCGGTGAAGGCATGCTGCTATGGGATACGGAAGGGCGGCGGTATCTCGACTTCATCGGCGGCTGGGCCGTGACGAGCCTGGGCCATTCGCCTGCCGTTATACGCGAGGCGCTGGCTGAGCAAGCGGCAGAGCTGGTCATGGCGAGTCCAGGCTTCTACAACAAGCCGCAGATTGCCTTCGCCGAGCTGCTGACTTCGATCAGTTGCTTCGACCGGGCGTTCTTCGCCAGCAGCGGGGCGGAGGCGAACGAGGGCGCGATCAAGCTCGCGCGCAAGTACGGCCAGAAGAAGCTGGGCGGCGCGTACGAGATCATCACGATGCAGAGCGGCTTCCACGGCCGGACGCTAGCGACGATGGCCGCGACAGGCAAGCCGCAGTGGGAACAGCTCTATGCGCCGAGGCCGGGAGGCTTCCGGCATGTGCCGTTCGGCGACTTGGATGCGCTGCGGCAAGCGATCAGCGGCGAGACCTGCGCGGTCATGCTGGAGCCGGTGCAGGGCGAAGGCGGCGTTCACCCGATCGATGCGGCTTACGCGCGCGGGCTGCGGGAGCTATGCGATGCGCATGGCCTGCTGCTCATCTTCGACGAGATTCAGACGGGGATCGGCCGGACCGGCACGATGTTCGCCTATGAGCAGTACGGCATCGAGCCGGACATGATGACGCTGGCCAAAGGGCTCGGCGGCGGCTTCCCGGTATCGGCGCTGCTCGCCAAGGAAGCGCTCAATCTATTCGAGCCGGGCGACCAAGGCGGCACGTATACGGGCCAGCCGCTCGCGATGGCCGTCGGGCTGGCTGTCGTGCAGGAGATTATCGCGCGCCGACTGCCGGAGCATGCGGCGAACCTCGGCGCTTATATCCAACAAGGTCTGCGCATGCTCGCCGACCAGCATGGCCTCAGCAAAATTAGAGGTCGCGGCCTGTTGCTCGCCTTCGATCTGCCGCAGCCCAGCGGGGCGGCATTCGTCAGCGCCTGCATGGATGCCGGATTGCTGATCAACTCGCCGCAGCCGCACACGATACGCCTAATGCCGCCGCTGGTCGCGACCGAGAAGGATGCCGACGAGATGCTGGCCGTTGTCGGCGACGTTTTACATGGAATGGGGGAGCAAGAATGTTGAAGCATGTCCTATCGTTGCAAGAATTCAATCGAGCCGAACTAACGGCATTGATCCGCAAGGCCATCGAGCTGAAGCAACATCCGGAGGTTTATCGTTCGGCCTGCGACCGGAAGGGCATCCTGATGCTCTTCCAGAAAACCTCGACGCGCACGAATCTATCGTTCTAATCCGGCATGAAACGGATGGGCGGTTATACGGTCGTGATGGATTGGCAGGCGAGCAATTGGGCCGTGTCGCCGATCAAATACGAGGCGCGGTACGTGTCGCGCAACATCGATCTGATCATGGCGCGGCTGAAACGGCATGACGACCTCGCCGAGCTTGCGGCCCATGCCGCGGTGCCTGTCATCAACGGCTGCTGCGACCGCTACCATCCGTGTCAGGCGCTCGCCGACATGATGACGATCTATGAGGTGTCCGGACGGTTCGAGGGGCTGACGCTGACGTATGTCGGCATTCATAACAATGTCGCCAATTCGCTCGCTGCGGCATGCAAGACGCTCGGCGTTCGGCTCTTGCTCGTCACGCCGATCGTGAACGAGCCGTCCTGGGACGAGTCGCTGATGAACGCGGCGCTGCAGAGCGGATTCGTTGAGCGCAGGGACAGCTTGGAGGAGGCGCTGGCCGAGTCGGACTATGCGTATACCGATACGTGGATCGATATGGAATACTATCACGATCCTTCGTATGCGGAGGAGAAGCAGCGCCGGCTCGAAGCCATGCTGCCTTATCAGCTGAGCGTGAAGTCGCTGCAGGGCCGCAAGCCTTACATCATGCACGACATGCCGATCCATCCGGGCTATGAGATCGAAGAGGCGCTGATCGAGGCCGACCATTCGATTATTTACCAACAAGCGGAGAATCGGATGTATGCGCAGCAGGCGCTGATGCTCCATCTTCTCGGCTGCGAAGCGGATCGTTAGAAGATCGCTCTAATGTCTGGAAGAGGCTGTCTGCGCTATGGTATGTTGTTATTAGAGGCAATTACCATGAGCAGGGGGCTGGAATAGCATGCCATTGCAAGCGATTCGCGAATTGTGCTTGTCGTTCCCGGGAACGAGCGAGCGGGTGAGCCACGGCGCGCCGTCCTTCTTCATCGATGAGAAAAAAGCGTTCGTGCAATACCGCGATAACCACCATGGCGACGGCAAGCTTGGGTTGTGGTGCGCAGCGCCTCCCGGCGTGCAGGCTGTGCTGACGGCGAGCGATCCGGAGCTGTACTACGTTCCGGCATATGTCGGCCATTTGGGCTGGATCGGCCTGCGGCTCGATCGGCATGCCCCGTGGGAGGAGATCGCCGGGATTATCGGCGAAGCGTATCTGACGCGAGCGCCGAAGAAGTACGTGAAGCTGCTCTCGACGGGAGGGGGGCGTAGATGATTTTCAGAACGAAGAGGGACGGCTTCTTCACGCGGATCTGGGTCGGGATCCTGGTCCTCGTGAATGCGGTCATGGTCGTGCCGCTATGGCTCGATCCCGAGGTCGGACCGACCGAAGTCGGCGTCGTGCTGGGGTTATGCGTGCTGATCACGAGCCTGCTGCTCTGGCTGATGTTCGACATCCGCTATACGCTGACGGATGAGCATCTGATCGTGAAGGGCGGCCCGTTCGGATCGAAGATCAAGTACGCGGACATCACGCGCATTACCGATCGGCCGAGCATATGGGCGGGCTACCGGATACTGGCCTCGCGCGACGCCATCGAGGTGCACTATAAGACCGGGTTCATGGGAAGCGTGATGATCTCGCCGGCGGACAAGGAGCGGTTCATCGCGGAGCTGCAGAAGCGCAATCCGTCGATCCGGTGGGGATGACGGAGCGTCATTACGTTCCGTTAGCCCCCGACCTCCGTCGAGGTTCATCACGGTCCGCAGTCTGTTCCCGCCCCCGGCGTTCTCCGGTACAATGGAACGAGAACTGTCGGAGGAGCGATGGACATGAATTACGAGCAGCGTGTGCTGAGCGAGGTTGCGGCTTGGGAGCGCCAGCTATTCAAGCCTCCCGGCTGGCTGGAGCGGACGTCGAAGACGATCGGTACGCGGATTAACGGCCTCATTCCCCCTAAGGTGCGCGACGTCATTACGGCGACGATCAAGTCGATCGTGCGTACGGCGTTGTTCGGCGCGGAATATACCCCTGGGCGACCGGTCCAGCGAGAGCTCTCGCTAGAGTTAGCCGATGCAGAAGCGAAGCGGGTGCTGTCGCTCTACCAGAAGATTGCGACGGCCGAGGGGGCAGGCACGGGGGCGGGCGGCATTCTGCTGAACGTGGTAGACTTTCCGGCGTTAATCGCGATCAAGATGAAATATTTGTTCGAGCTCGCGCATGTGTACGGCTACGATACGAAGCATTTTGCGGAGCGGGTGTTCATACTGAAGGTGTTCCAGCTGGCGTTCTCCGGGGCCGAGCAGCGTGCCAAGCTGCTAGAATCGATTAAGCGGTGGGACATCGAGAAGGAACGTTGGTCGTCAGATGCCGACTATTCACGGAACATGGACTGGGAGACGTTCCAGAAGGAGTACCGCGACGCTATCGATTTCCGGAAAATGCTGCAAATGGTGCCCGGGATCGGAGCGGTAGCCGGTGCGTGGGCGAACTACACCATTCTCGAGGAGCTCGGAGAGACCGCTGCGAACGCGTATCGAATACGGCGGCTGAATGAACGACACTAAGCGTATTGCTTCATTCCGCGCCGCTCGGTATAATCGAGGAGACAACGCTAAGAGCTGCGTGTGACTGGCGGAGCATGGGGAACCATGGTGAAGCACGCGGTACGATGCAAGAGCCGTACGCCTGGGCTAAGGTAAGGGGAATATAATCCCCTTGCCTTTTTGCGTTATTGTCGACCATGCGGAGGGAGAGGATCAGGATGGCAGCAAGCGAGAACAAGCTTATTCTGGATGGCAGCAAGGTGGCGGAAGCCATGAAGGCGGAAGGTGCCGTACGCGTAGCGAGGTTGAAAGAGCGCGGCGTCACGCCTTGCCTGGCCACGATTCTGGTCGGCAGCGACCCGGCATCGGAGACGTATGTCCGCATGAAGGGCAATGCCTGCCGGAGACTCGGGATGGAATCGCGGAGAGTCGATCTGCCGGAGGAGACGACGACGGAGCAGCTGCTCGAGGTCATACGCGGGCTGAACGAGGACCCGCTCGTGCACGGGATTCTGCTCCAGCACCCCGTGCCGCATCAGATCGATGAGCGTGCCGCGTTCGACGCCATCCGGATCGACAAGGACGTGGACGGCGTGACGACGCTGGGGTTTGCGCAGAATGCATTCGGATTCGCCGCATTCCCGTCTTGTACGCCTGCCGCGATTGTCGCGATACTGGATTACTACGGGCTGCCCATCGAGGGCAAGCACGCCGTCGTCATCGGCCGCAGCCCGATTCTGGGCAAGCCGGTGTCGCTCATGCTGATGAACCGCAACGCAACCGTTACGGTGTGCCACTCCCGCACGCAGGAGCTGGACAGCCACGTACGGCAGGCGGATATCGTCGTCGCGGCCGTCGGCAAGCCTCGGTTCGTGCAGGGGGATTGGATCAAGCCCGGCGCGGTCGTGCTGGATGCGGGCTATAATCCGGGCAACGTAGGCGACGTCGACTACGAGGCATGCCTGGCGCACGCGTTCGCCATTACGCCGGTCCCGCTCGGCGTCGGGCCTGTCACGATCGCGACGCTGATCAAGCATACGATCGATGCGGCGGAGCGGGCGGCGATCGGCTAATTTCAGGACTCGAGCTTCACGAGCTTGGACGGATTGTTGATTTTGTAAGGAACGGGGTGCTTGGTCAGCTTCTTGGCCGCAATCTTGGCTTCGAAGGACAGCGTGTCGCCGATTTCGAGCTCGAGCTTCTTCAAGGTCGCGCTATGGCTGGACCAGGCGGCCCCTACCTCAGTGTCAGTATCGACAAGCTTCACCGACTCATAGATCACCACTTCATCATCCGTATCGGCAAAATGATTCGGCACCGTCGTGAACTCCGCCACGGTAGCCGTCATCTTGACTTTCTCTTCAGGCAGCTGGAGCTTAGGCGTACGCTCCTTCTTGGCGGAAGCCTTCGGCTTCGCCTCGGCTTGCGCGGCTGCGGGCGCCGGTGCCGGAGTCGCTGCTTGCTCGGAAGCGGAAGCAGCTGCCGCTGCATCGGTCGCCGCTGCGGGCTCATCGGACTCCGCGGCGGAATCGGAAGCGGCCGCGGCGTTACGCTGGCCGAAGCTGGCCGCCTGCATCTCTTTCAGGTACGAGGGGTGAATGCAGTGGAGCTGCTGATTGTCCAGCTGGATCACCGCGGTCATGTCGTCGATATAGCCGACGATCGTGCAGGACATGCTCACGCCGTTCCCCTTATAAGTGAAGGCTTTGGTCCGGGCGGCTTTCTCGGAGAGCAGTCCCCAATCCTTGCACTTGTTCAGCTGATCCTCTTCGTTCTCAAATGCTTGGTACGTGCCGGGTTCGATGATGAAATGCAGTTGCATGCGATCGCCGCCTCTCTTGGTATCGTTAGGATTGTTGCTTCCGTGCGCGCTTCCGATCGTCGATCGCGGCGCTCACCTCGAACGCAAGGTCGTCATTGCCGTACATGGCCAGCAGGCTGAGCAAGGCGTCATCCGGAATGTCTGGGCTTGTCCCGCTGTCCGCGATCAGGGCAATCGCCTCTTGGAGTTCTTCGTTCTTCGCTTGATGGGGGTATGCCCGCTCGTACAGCGCCTCCGCGTCCAGACTGTTGCTGGCGCACCACTGCGCGAATGCGAGGATCATCATGCGCTCCTCCTGCTGGTACTGCTCGATCAGGCGCGCCTCGTCGTCTTGGCGGTTCATTGCAACGATCCCTTCCGGTGAAGTAAGATAAGTCCATTATAGCGAAAGCACGGGTGATAAGGGAAATGATTATGAATGAGAAAATCAGAGCGTCCGAGGTGCAGCTGACAGGGCTGGATGGCGAGGACTTGGGCGTGGTGCGGACTTCGGAGGCGCTGGCGATGGCCAGGAAGCTGAAGGTGGATCTGGTATGCGATTCCTTACTAAGCAGTCCGCCGCCATGCCGGCTTGTCGGTGCCGATACCGCCAAGCGGGAAGCGCAGCAGGCAAAGAAGCGGGAGCGCGAGCCGAAGGTGAAGGAGCTGCGGCTCACGCCGGCCATCGAGGCCCATGACTATGATACGAAGCGGCAGCAGGCGGAGCGCATCCTGTCCGGCGGCGATTCGGCCCTACTGGTCGTGCGCATTCAGGGCAAAGAAGGGCCGAAGGCCAAGGGACTGCTGGAGGAGCTGCTGCGCGACCTGAAGCCCGTCGGCCGGCCGCGGACCGGCATTCAGCTGAGCGGCAAGCAAGCGGCCGTGCAGGTGGACCCGCTGTAGAGAACGCCGAATAGGGCCGATTCGGCCCTATTCGGTAACAAGCGTATGCAAGAATGAAAGATTCGTCCGGCCTACAGCAGCATGCTCGAGCCGTCGAGCCGGATGGATGCGCCTGACATGAATTCGCTTTCATCTGAAGCGATATAGGCGGCCAGTGCGGCAACGTCCGATGGCAGGCCGATGCGTCCCATCGGGAACTTCCAGCGGATATCGCGCTGCGGCGGCTTCGGCTTGGCAGGTTCCTGCGGATCGTCTGCCTTCGTCGGCTGCGGCATGGTGCGCGCCACGGCGATCGCGCCGGGCTCGATGATGTTGACCGTAATGCCGTAGCGTCCGAACTCGGCTGCCGCCTCGCGGCCCAGCATCTTGATGCCGCCCTTGGTCATCGAATAGACGACGTCGAATTCCGACGGCCGCTTGCCGTGCACGGATGAGATGATGATGATCCGGCCGGAGCCCTTCGCCTTCATGTAGGGCACGACAGCCTGCATGCACTGCCAATACCCCTTCAGATTCACGTTCATGACGCGATCGAAATCCTCTTCGCTGTAATCCAGCAGCTCGATATTCAGCTGCAGCGCGGCATTGTTGACGAGAATGTCGATTCCGCCCCATGCATCCGCCACCTTCTGAACCATCGCGTCGATCTCTGCCTTGCGCGAGACGTTGCCTTGCACGATCATGCCTTTGCCGCCGCGTTCCTCAATCTGGCGCAGCGTTTCTTTGGCGCCGTCCGCACTGGAATTATAATGGACGGCGACTGTTGCCCCGCGTCCGGCAAGCTCCAGGGCGATGCCTTGTCCGATCCCTGTGCCGGCACCGGTCACGAGCGCGATTTTCCCCGACAGATCCATCCTTGCCCACCTCTTCTCATCCATAATGGCTAGGATACCTAATCGTATCTATTATAGCGAGCGCGCGGAACGGAAGTCGATGCAGTAATTTGATATGTAGGAGATTCGCTTGATGTGCATACCGCCGCATGCCAGTGACCAGCCACTGCCGACCGCCGAACAGCCACGTCTGCCGTCAGCGGCCACCGTCTACGCTCCACCAACAAACCACGCCTGCCCTCTGTGGCCACTGTCTACCGTCCACGACTATCTACGCCTGCCGTCTGCTGTCGACGTCTGCCGTCCATCGACTACCTACCCGACAAACTGAAAAGCTGCAAATGTGCAGGCTTTTCCTCGTGTGCAAACTGTTATTTCGTAAATGCCTGCGAAAATACAGGAATTTGGGTGAGAAAGAACGCCTCAGACGTCTGGCGGTGAAAAGAACTGCACATTTGCAGGAATTTCCTCTCCTCGAGTCATTCAGGGGAAAAAGCATGTACATTTGCAGGCTTTTCTAGCCAAGCGCAGCACCGCGAGGCCTAGCGCAGCTCTGTCGGCGTGCCTGAAGGATACTCCACCGGCCCGCAGTCAGCCAATAGAAAAATTCCCGTTGACAAAACCATTCACCTACAATAGTATAGAGATTAATAAAAGGTTAGTTGATTGTAAATAGTAAGTTAATTGAGAGAGGGGATTTTCACAATGGCAAAAGCAAAATGGGCAGTAGACCCGACACACAGCAGCGTAGACTTCACGATCCGTCACATGATGATCGCGAAAGTAAAAGGCACGTTCCACTCCTTCGAAGCGCAAATCGAAGCGGATCCGGCCGATCTGACGACGGCCAGCATCTCGTTCAGCGTCGACATGGCGAGCATCGACACGCGCAACGCCGACCGCGACAACCATCTGCGCACCGGCGACTTCTTCGAAGTCGAGAAGTATCCGAAGCTTACGTTCGAAGCGACATCGATCACGAAGTCCGGCGAAGGCGAGTACAACGTAACGGGCAACGTGACGCTGCACGGCGTAACGCGTCCGGAGACGTTCGCGGTGACGTTCGAAGGCGCAGGCAAGGATCCTTGGGGCAACCACAAGGCCGGCTTCAGCGCGGAAGGCGCCATTAAGCGCAGCGACTACGGCCTGACGTACAACGCGGCGCTCGAGACGGGCGGCGTGCTGATCGGCGACGAAGTCAAGATTCACATCGAGATCGAGGCAGCCGAGCAAGCGTAAGCAGCGCACTTCATCCATAACCTTAATAGGCAAGCCGGTCGCGAACATGCGACCGGCTTGCCTTCTTCATTGCTTAAGCCTCATAATGGCTGTAATCCAGTTACCGGGAGTGACCTTCAATGACCAAAATTCGCGTATCCGCCGTACAATACCGCTTGTCGACCATCCGTTCGTTCGAGGAGTTCGCGGCGCAGTCGGAGCACTATATCAAGACGGCCGAGGAATATGGGGCGGAGTTCGTGCTGCTGCCGGAATTTTTCACGACGCAGCTCATGTCGATCGGCGGTGCGGACGGCCGCGCGCTCACGATCGACCAACTGCCCGACTTCACCGAGCAGTATCGGGAGCTGTTCACCCGGCTTGCGCGTGAGACCGGCATGCACATCATTGCCGGCACGCATGTCCTGAAGCGGGAAGGCAAGCTGTACAATACAGCGCATCTGTTCTACCCGGACGGCCGGATCGCGGAACAGCCGAAGCTGCATATTACGCCGACCGAGGTGAAAGAATGGAACATGCAGGCAGGCGACGGGCTGCAGGTGTTCGAGACGGCGAAGGGCACGATCGCGATGCTGACCTGCTATGACATCGAGTTCCCGGAGATCGTGCGGATGGCCAAGGCGAAGGGCGCGGACGTCATCTTCTGTCCGTCCTGTACGGACGATAGGCACGGCTTCTTCCGGGTACGCTATACGAGCCATGCACGAGCGGTCGAGAATCAAGTGTACGTCGTGCTGACGGGCACGGTCGGCTCGCTGCCGACGGTCGACTTCATGCGCGCGAACTACGGGCAGGCGGCGATCATCACGCCGAACGACATTCCGTTCCCGCCGCGCGGCATACTCGCCGAAGGCGAGATCAACGACGATACGGTCGTGACGGCCGATCTCGATCTCGATCTGCTGTACGAAGTGAGGGAGAGAGGCTCTGTCACGACCTGGCGCGATCGCCGAACGGACCTGTATACGGATTGGAAGTAGCACCCTCATTAAGACCGGCTTGCCTGCGATATTCGCGCGGGGTCAGGCCGGTCTTCTGCTTGAAGCTGCGGCCAAAATGCGCGATGCTGTCATAGCCGACCTGCGCGGCAATCTCGATGATCTTGAGTCCCGTACCGGCCAACAGCTGCTGCGCTTCGCGAATCCGCGTCATCGTGACGTATTCGATGAACGTGAAGCCGGTCACCTGCTTGAACGCGCGGCTCAGGTGATACGGACTGATGTAGAACTGCCCGGCTAACCGCTCGAGATTCATCGGCTCGTGGTAATGCTCGTTGATGTGGCGCACGATGTCCGATATTTTGCGGTGACGCGGATTCGTGTTCACGGCGGCGGCCGGCTCCGTCTCGCCTCGCGGCGTCCAGCGCGCAGCCATCAGGAGGAGCTCGGCCAGCTGCAGCCGCACCAGATTCAGATAGCCGGGCTGCTGGCCGGCAAGCTCCTGCTCCATCCGCTCGAACAGCCTCAGCACCGCCTCGCGCTCAAGCTCGCCTAACCGCAGCACGTGCGAAGGCATGCCGAAGGGGGCGAACAGGTCGCTGCCGCAAGCGTCCCCGAGTCCTTCCAGGAAGCGGTCGCTGAAGTTGACCACGATCCGCTCATGCGCGGGATTGCTGCAATTCAGCGACTTATGCACCTCCGACTTCGGGATGAACACGAGATCGCCCGCCGAGCTGGAGTAGGTTCGATCCTTGATAAAATAAGCGCGTTCCCCATCGATCAGATAATAGATTTCATACGTGCTGTGGACGTGGTTGCCGCGCTCGAACGGCGCGAAGCGCTGCGTTCGATTCATATGGAACAGCCCTTCCTCGTCGCCGAAGTCCAGCTTGACCCATTCCCTTCTCATCGTGCAGCCCTCCTCGCGCAAGATATGCATAGTTAGCTAAGATAATAGCAAAAACGGAAGAGATTTTGTACCATTATTGCAGTAAGATCGGGGTAACAATAGGTAATGGAAGGGGTTACGCCACAATGAAGCCATTCATGGACGATCGATTCTTGCTGCATAACGAGACTGCGGTACGGCTGTTCGAAGATTATGCGAAGCAGCTGCCGATTATCGACTATCACTGCCACTTAAGCCCGCAGGAGATCTATGAGGATCTGAAGTTCGGCAATATTACGGAAGCTTGGCTGTACGGCGACCACTACAAGTGGCGCGCGATGCGCGCGAACGGGGTGGAGGAGCAGTATGTGACCGGCGGCGAAGGCGTAAGCGATTACGAGCGCTTCGCGGCTTACGCCAAGACGGCGCCGCAACTGCTCGGCAACCCGCTCTATCACTGGTCGCATCTCGAGCTGCAGCGTTTCTTCGGAATCACGACGCTGCTGAATGAGAAGAATGCCGCTTCGATCTGGGAGCAGGCGAACGCGAAGATGGCCGGCGGCGAGTTCACGGCGCGCAACCTGATCCGCCAGTCGAACGTCGAAGTGATCTGCACGACCGACGATCCTGCGGACACGCTGGAATACCATGTGCTCATTAAGGAGCTGCCGGATTTTGAGACGAAGGTGCTGCCGTCGTTCCGTCCGGACAAGGCGCTCGAAATTCGCCGCGCGACATTCCTTCCTTGGCTGGAGCGTCTGGAAGGCGCTGTCGGCGGCAAGGTGACGAGTTACAGCGAGCTGCTCGCCGCGCTCGAGTCGCGCGTGCAGTTCTTCCATGAGGTCGGCTGCCGCGTATCGGATCATGCCCTCGACACGGTGATGTATGCGGACGCGTCGGAGGCTGATGCTGGGGTTATTTTCGCGAAGGCGCTGAAGGGTGAGACGGTTACGCTCGAAGAAGAGATGAAGTACAAGACCGTCACGCTGCTCTATCTCGGCCGCTGGTACGCTGAGCGCGGATGGGTGATGCAGCTGCATATGAACGCGGCGCGCAACAATAACCGCCGCATGTTCGGCCGGCTCGGCCCGGACACCGGCTTCGACGCGATCAACGACGAGGAGGTCGTGCAGTCGCTCAGCAAGCTGCTCGATGCGATGGACAGCAGCGACCATCTGCCGAAGACGATCGTCTACTCGCTCAATCCGAAGCAGAATGACGTGCTGGCCGCATTGATCGGCTGCTTCCAGGGCGGCGGCGTGGCAGGCAAAATGCAGCTCGGCTCGGCCTGGTGGTTCAACGATACGAAGGACGGCATGCTGGATCAGATGCGGACGCTGGCCAACATCGGCCTGCTCGGCCAATTCGTCGGCATGCTGACGGATTCCCGCAGCTTCCTGTCGTATCCGCGCCACGAGTATTTCCGCCGCATCCTGTGCAACCTGATCGGCGAGTGGGCGGAGAACGGCGAAGTGCCGCATGACATGGAACTGCTCGGCGGCATGGTGCAGAACATCAGCTACTACAATGCAAAGCGGTATTTCCCGTTCGGGGAGTAGCGGGCGGAATTGGGCGATAGAGGCAAGGCAGGCACCGCGGCATAGCTGTCGCGGTGTTTTTGCGCGCGCTTGGCGTTAGCAGATGTGGCTGCGGTAGGCGTGGCGCCGAGCGCCAAGCGCCACGCGCCAAGCGCCGAGCGCCGAGCGCCGAGCGCCAAGCGCCAAGCGCCAAGCGCCGAGCGCCGAGCGCCGAGCGCTAGGCGCCAAGCGATGGGTCTACGGGCGATTAGCGAAGCAATTGCGCTGTTAAGGGAGGTGCATGCGCTAATTTCAGGCGATATCGCTCATTCTAACCCAATAGCGTATAGAATGCGCTAAATAGCGCACGCCTGTTCGTTAATTAGCGCATTCAAGCCATATTTGCGGTTTGAGGTGGGCTAAGCCCTTGGATTAGCGCATGTATGTACGTTAACAACGCATATGCTTCGCTATTGCATGCCAGCTGTCGGCCTGCACGCCGATCGTCTCCTAGGAACCGCTAACCGCAGCCGTGCAGCGCATGCGCGGGGGTCCGCGGAATATGCCGCTCGAAACATGGTAATATAGGGGAGAGGTGGTGATCCCTTGAAACGTATCGTGCTATGGACGGCGGCGCTGCTGCTCATTGCCGGAAGCTGGGGCGGTAATGTGTGGTACTACAACAGCATGCAATTGTCGGAACCGATGTTCCTGCCGCATTATATCGCTGCGGATGTCCGCAGCGGCTCGATCGATCTCATGTATTTGGAGAATCGATCCGATGCAGGCGAGGTCACGGCTATTCGAATTGACGAACTGCCGGGATTGCGGTTCGAGCACTACGAGTACACAAGATACTCGCATCAAGTGGCCATGAAGGCGATGGCGAACTGGAATCCGGATACGCTTGGGGTGGATGCCGCGCAGCTGCCGATCACCGTTACCGAGGCTACGATCTATTACCGGAACAAGGAGCCGAGGAAGGTGCCGATCGGTGAAATTCGAATCTTCGAAGGGGAGAACAGCGGCGTGTTCGAGGGCGTATCGGCGGGCGGCTCTTCTGATGGGACCGGCAGCTATTCGGTTCGGTTGAAGGAGCCGATCACCCTAGAGAAGGTCGACTACACCTTCAGCGAACGGTTGGCCGATGCATTCCGGCTTGAATTGAACGACCGGCCGGCGAGCGAATCGTACCCGATCGAGCTTGCAGCAGGCGATACGCTCGCGTTCGATTACGAATGGCTGGGGCGCGGCGATCGGCAGGCGGATTTCGAAGGCTACCAGATTAAGCTGCTTCTGTATATGCGCACCGCCGACGGTCGAAGCGTGGTTGAGACGCTGCCGATTAGCTACAACGTCTATTTAAGCGAGAAGCAAGTGAAACGGCTCGTCCGGGCAGGAGGTGAGCTGCCATGAGCGAGAAGGCGAACTTCGCTCAGTCCAAGGCGCTAAGGCGCATGGGCTGGGGGCTCCTATTCGAGCTGATTGATATTCGAATCGTAGCCTTCGACCTATTGCCGGATTTCATCGGATACATCCTGATTGCCTCGGCGCTGTCTGCGCTTGGCGGTCTGCATGCAGGCTTCCGCAGAGCCCGGTGGGCCGCGATCGCGATGATTGCGCTGACGCTGCCGAATGTCTTGGTGACATCGAATGCCGGATTCGCGGATATGGGCGTGCTTCCGCTGGGACTGCATTTGTACGGGCAGGCGCTGCTGGCCGTGCATGTGCTGATGGCCTATTGGATCTTCGACGGACTGCGTCATATGGCAGCGCGGGCAGGGGACATCGGCTTGCAGGCTGCTGCCGAGCTGCGGATGCAGCTGTACATGGCGGTCAATTTTGCACAGCTCGCTGCCTATCCGTTCGTCCTGAATGCGGGCGATGACATGATCGAGGTTCTCCTAGTGGCCGGCGTACTCGCCTTCATCATGGAGCTGCTGCTCCTGGGTCTGACATTCAAGACGGCCAAGAGACGGCCGCTTGCCGAGGACGAGAGCGAGAACTGACCGCTTCGCCTGCCGCCGTTCGCCTGCCGCCTCGCGTCAGCGCTGCAAGCTCTGCTTGAACTTCTCCGGCGTGAGGCCGGTCTTCTTCTTGAAGGCACGCGAGAAGTGGGCCGGGCTCTTGAAGCCGACCTCGTAGCAGGTCTCCGTAACCGGCTTGGCCGGCTGGAGGAGGAAGGCGATCTTCGCTTGGTTGATGCGCCGCTCGTAGAGGTAGCTGAAGATCGTGAACCCGGTTACTTCCTTGAACAGCCGGGTTAAATAGTATTTATCGAGATGAAGCTCGCGTTCGAGGACGTCCAGATGGATGTCTTCCATATAGTGCGTCTCTAGATATTCGACGATGCGCTGCGCGTTCTGCGCTTTGGGGCTGTGCGTGTCTGCCGTCCGAAGCTCCTGGACTTGGCAGCATTCTTGAATGACATGCAGCAGCTCCAGGAATGTTAACAGGAAACGATTATAAGCAAGCGGATCCTCCAGCAAGAACAGCTCGCAGAGCGTGGACAGGAGCGATTCGACTTGCTCTCTTTGCGTGCCGGCAAGCCGCAGACGAATATTGCCATGCTCCTGAAAAGGCGCCAGCACATTAAGCAGGAACGGCGGGCGGATCAGCTCGGCGACGAAGGTCGGGTCGAAATGCAGGATCGTGCGGTGATAAGGCTCGCGTTCATCGATGTTCGGCGCATGCAGCGTCATGCCGTGCATGAGGAATAGATCGCCCGGCGCAAGCGTGAAAATCTGGCCGCCAATCAAGTAATGGCCAGCGCCGCCATGGAAATAATAGATTTCGTATGTAGCATGTGCATGGAAGGAGGCATTCGGATAATGCTCGGTATTGAAGCTGACGTCAATCGGCAGCTGGTAGACGTCTTTCAGACTCATGGGGCACCTCCGTTCGCATTGTGCAATGCCTCAATTGTAGCATGCCGCCTCCATTGCCGCATTAATAAGAAGTCAATTAGAGTCAAATCAACGTCCGAGATTGCTACTGACAAGTAAGCGCTTGCCGAGGACGCATGCTATGCTGGTACATAAGTTCAGCGATCTGGAAAGGATGACGAGGATATCATGGCAGCAGTGAGAGTCGGCGTTATCGGTCTTGGCAATATGGGAACCGCGCATGCGAATGCGCTGCATGGCGGCATTATTAAGGGAGCAACTCTTGGAGCGGTCTGCGATGAGCGGCCCGAGCGTATCGAATGGGCGCGCGGACAATACGGCGAAGCGACGGCCTATTACGGAGATGTCGACGCGATGCTCGCTTCGGGTACCATTGACGGCGTGATCGTGGCAACGCCGCATTACGGCCATCCCGAATTGGCGATTAAGGCGTTCGGCCAGGGGCTGCATGTACTGATCGAGAAGCCTGCCGGTGTCTATACGAAGCAAGTGCGCGAGATGAACGAGGCGGCAGCCGCAACGGATAAAGTATACGGGATCATGTACAACCAGCGGCTCAATCCGATGTATCTGAAGCTGCGGGAGCTAGTGGAGTCCGGCGAGCTTGGCGAGCTGCGGCGCACGAACTGGATCGTGACCGACTGGTACCGGTCGCAGAGCTACTACGATTCCGGCAGCTGGCGGGCAACTTGGGAAGGCGAAGGCGGAGGCGTCCTGATCAATCAATGTCCGCATCAGCTGGACCTGTGGCACTGGACGACGCATCTGAAGCCGAAGCGGCTTCGCGCGTTCTGCCAGTTCGGCAAGTACCGGGATATCGAGGTCGAGAACGAAGTGACGGCATACGTGGAATACGAGAACGGCGGCACGGGCGTATTCGTGACGACGACAGCCGAGGCGCCTGGCACGAACCGGTTCGAGGTGGCGGGCACGCGCGGCAAGATCGTCATCGAGCGCGGCAAAATGTCGTTCTGGCGCAATCGGGTGTCGGAGCCGGAGTTCAATGCGTCGTTCCGCGGCGGGTTCGGCTCGCCCGAATGCTGGTCGGTCGATATTCCGGTCCCGGCAGGAGAGGGACAGCAGCATAACGGCATCATTCAGAACTGGACGGATGCGATTGCCGGCGGGACGCCGCTTGTCGCGCCGGGCGAGGACGGCATTAACGGTCTCATGCTGTCCAATGCCATGCTGCTGTCGACTTGGACGGATAGTTGGGTGGACTTCCCGATCGATGAAGAACGGTTCCATGCAGAGCTCGAGGCGCGGATTCGCGAATCGCGCGACCGCCGAGCATCCGAAGGGAGCCGATCCTAATGCGCGGAGACGGCATGAATTATGCGCCGCAGGGCAAGCCACAGCCGGTCGTGAAGCCGGGCGAATTCGTCTTCGCGGCGATGGCGCTGGACCACGGCCATATCTACGGCATGTGCAACGGGCTCATCGAAGCCGGCGGAACGTTGAAGCTCGTCTATGACCCGGATCCGCTCAAGGTGGCGGCCTTCCGCAAGACGTATCCCGACGTGCAGGCTGCCGATTCGCCTGAAGCGATCCTGCAGGACCCGGAGATCATGCTGGTAGCGGCTGCCGCGATCCCTTCGGAACGCGGACCGCTCGGCGTCCAAGTGATGCGGCACGGCAAGGATTATTTTACGGATAAGACGCCGTTCACGACACTTGAGCAACTGGAGGAGGCGCGGCAGGCCGTGGCCGAGACGGGGCGCAAGTACGCCGTCTACTACAGCGAGCGGTTGCATGTCGAGAGCGCGATCCATGCGGGGGATCTCATAGCCTCCGGTGCGATCGGGCGCGTCGTGCAGGTGCTGGGCCTCGGGCCTCATCGGCTGAATGCGACGTCGCGGCCGGATTGGTTTTTCCGGAAGGAGCAGTACGGCGGCATTCTGTGCGACATCGGCAGCCATCAGATCGAGCAGTTCCTATTCTTCGCGGGCTGCCAGGACGCCAAGATACTGCACAGCAAGGTCGCGAACTATCATTGCAAGGAGCAGTATCCGGAGCTGGAAGACTTCGGTGACGCGACGCTGGTGGGCGATAACGGGGCGACGAATTATTTTCGGGTGGATTGGCTGACGCCGAACGGGCTGGGCACATGGGGAGACGGACGCACGGTTATCATGGGCACTGACGGCTACATTGAGCTTCGCAAATATATCGACATCGCGCGTTCCCCGGGCGGCAACCACCTGTACTTGGTCAACGGCGAGGGCGAGCATCATATGGAACTGTCGGGCAAGGTCGGGTATCCGTACTTCGGGCGGTTGATCTTGGATTGCTTGAACCGGGAAGAGACCGCGATGACGCAGGCGCATACGTTCAAGGCTGCGGAGCTGTGCTTGCTTGCGCAGCAAGCGGCCGTACGGATCGAATAGAACGGAGGATGAGAAGATGAAGCGAGATCAGATTGCGGCGCAGCTCTACACGCTGCGGGATTACACGAAGACGCCGGAGGATTTCGAACGTACGCTGGAACGGGTAGCCGCCATCGGGTATGCGGCCGTGCAAGTATCCGGAACGGGACCGCTGGACCCGGCGTTCGTGAAGGAGGCCGCCGACCGGCATGGCCTGGCGATCTGCGCCACGCATATCCCGTATGCGCGGTTGAAGGACGATCTCGACGCGGTCATTGCGGAGCACAAGCTGTGGGGCTGCCGCTATGTCGGACTCGGCATGCTGCCGCAGTCGTACATCCAGGCGGGACGAGACGGCTATACGGCGTTCGCGCGGGAGTGCGACGAGATTGCGAAGAAGCTGGATGCCGCAGGACTGAAGTTTGTCTACCACAACCATAAGATCGAGTTTCAAAAATACGACGGCGTAACCGGCATGGAGTTGCTGATGAACGAGACGGATGCCGATGCCTTCCACTTCGAGCTGGACACGTACTGGGCGCAAGCCGGCGGTGCAGATCCTGCGGCATGGATCCGCAAGCTGGGCGGACGCATGAAGGTCGTCCACCTGAAGGATATGGAGATCGTGGACGACACGCAGCTGTTCGCCGAGCTCGGTGAAGGCAACATGAGCTGGGACGCGATCATCGAAGCTTGCGACGCGATCGGCATGGAGTGGTACATCGTCGAGCAGGACGCCTGCCGGCGCGACCCGTTCGAGAGCCTCGCGATCAGCTACAAGTATCTGGCGGCGCGGGTGCAGGGGTAACCTAGGAATTGAAGAGCGTGTCAACGTCTGCGACAGGGGACGATTGACACGCTCTCCTTACTTGTTACCTAGTTCCAATAAAAGTGTTATCTTGTTCCTGACACCATTATGCTCCTTACGAGTTCATCATCAATACCGAATTCAATATCTACATGGTTTATATGATCATAATAGCCGATAATCTTCATGCCTGTATCTTTTCTTTCATAGTAATGATCACCATAGGCCTGTATCACCTCATCAATGGAGTGTCCAATACGTATGGACCTCGCACTCTCGTGTCGGCTACTATAAATGACATAGCGTTCTACTGAGTTATCCACGACTTTGAACTCTAAATCTACGCGGTCATTGGAATCCCCATAGTTATAGTAGGTTGCCTCCGGATTCTTAGTCTGATGTATCGTGCGAGGCTCACCGAATTCACGTTCGATCTCCTGGACAGAGGAACCAATCGTAACAGATTTGAGATTCTCATTGATCAGATCAGTACTTTCTACCTGATCATAATACTCCGTCTTATTGATAGTCCCACATCCACTGAGCATAAGAATTACTAGCAATATAGTTACACATTTAGGATGAATAGTCATACTTTTTCGCAAAATTGACCTCCTAGTTGCTGCGAAATGTTTTGTCAAAGCACCAAAATACCACATTTAAGTGGTATTTTGGTCGAGTGAATATTAATTAATCGCCTTTAAGTACTGGTTTAATTCTTTTACTAACGTCATTCGATCATACACTTTATTCTGTTCCCTGTTATCTTGAATAGCTAACGCAGTATATCCGGTTGCGAATGCTGTCGCGAATGATACTCCCGTATCCAGTGTCATGGTATCCTCTAGATATAATGAGAAGATATCTTCACCGGGTGCAAATACGTCTACCTTCTTATGCACAAACTCTTCTGAAAAAATTTCACCTTCGACATTTAACATACCTACATTTATGACTTCTGGATATGCACCAGGATAGGCAAGTGAAGTATCGCCTAGTTTAGAGATGTTCCCAGATGAGGACAGTACAGTAATATTATTTTTCGCGGCGGCTTTGATAGCTTGATGTAGTTTTGGATTTCCTTGCGGGAATTCTAAGCTGATATTTATAATATCTACTTCCTGTTCAATAGCCCATTCTATACCCTGGATGAGGTCCTCATACATCACATTTCCGTGATCATTAGCTACTTTCGCAATATAAAGCTGGCAATCCGGTGCAATTCCTAGGAGATTATATCCATTCTCGCGTGCACAAATAATCCCTGATATTTTGGTGCCATGTCCGTTTAAATCTTCAAAATTGTTAGGATCCTCGTCACTAAAATTTATTCCTCTTACATAAGTAATGTCTCTATTGTCGGTATCAATTCCAGTGTCTAGTACGGCAATCTTAACCCCAGTTCCCTTAATACCTTGCTCATGCCATTTACGGAGTTCAACAGATGGCTGCAGCTGAGTTACTTCTGTCATACTGCTTGTATCTGGAATAGGTCTTTCCTCTGAATGGCTCATACTTATATGGTTCATACCTGTATGATCCATTTCGGAATGGTCCGCGATTGAGTTGCTCCTTTCAGAATGACTCATTTGAGAATGGTCCATACCCATATGATTCATCGTGTTGGCAGTGCCCGTGTGTCCCTCCGTGCGGTTTGAACACCCTATTAGGCTGGCTATTGCAAGGGTGATAATAAATATAAGCGGTCCCCATTTAATCATAATTTATACAACCAATCCTTATGGAATTTGTTGCCACCATGCATGAGTGTGCCAGTACTCATCGTGAGAGATAAGTGGGGAACAATTTCGAATGTATGCCTTGCAATATCTGAGATCGGAATCCATTTTACCTAGTGTTGAGTCTGATGCGCAAATCCAAAAGCTAACGATTGCTTTATAACAATCCGAGGTGATAAAGTTTTGGTAACCCCACCCATTGTCATCCAAGCAATAAGGCCACCCACCTCCGGAAATGATGCCGTCTTGAGGCTTCATAGAATGATCAACATAGATTTGAGATGCAGGGATCGTAATTTCAATTTCTTGTTTCAATTTCTTAGCGATCGGATGTTTTATCTGGCCCAGTTCCTTGAGTGCATTGTATAAGTTCTCTAGTTCGATCTTTTGCACATACAGATCGCCTTTGATCTTATTCATATCTGATTCGTTTATGCCAAATTGATTGGCTTTGGCTTTTAGGATTTCATCGGTAGAATAGAATCGCTCACCTTTGGCCTTTGCCTCTTTAAAGATTTGATCCAATTCTCGTTGTTTTCTCTCTTGATTTAAAGACATATCATTGACGAATCGATGATCTCTTTTGATAACTTGGGTTTTAACTTGCTCTGATGAGTCATAATTGGCAATCATGTTGGCTGCAAGTGTTTTGTAATCAACTTCAGAAGCAGATGCATAGGTACTTTGGAAAACCAGTGTAAGAAACAGAGCCATCATTACCATTTTTCTTACTGCTTTCACCTGATTACTTCCTCCCTTTAGTAATGTTATTCATGTAAAACTCAATAATCACCTCCGGAACCCAATATATCCATTTTTTTTCAAGCAAATCAACCTACCTAAGGACTATAACTAAACCTAAGTTTTATAGCCTATTGTTAGGTGTTTTTACAGTCAAGTCCTATTTTCTGAACCTTGACCTCGAGGTAGCCTCTGACTTATCCCTTCCGAAGCTCGTACGGTGAATACTTTGCTCGGTTGCTTGGTCATGCGATCATTATGTACGCTCGTTTGAGCGATATCCGGTCGTCTGGTTGAGGTATAGGTCAGATCGATCAGTTCTTGTTTTCTTGTAATACGCAGGCAAGCCTGGATGCCAAAGTGCTGCACAGCAAGGTCGCGAATTATTATTGCAAGGAACAGTACAGCTTGGGTATTAAGGCGAGGCGAGGCTGGTCGGCGATAACGGGACTTTTCTTGCGTGGATTGACGACCCTGCAGGGCTGGGCACATGGGGAGAAGGCCGACGATGAAGCACGCACAGATTGCTGCGCAGTTCTATACGCTGCGCGAGCATACGAAGATGCGAAGACTTCAAGAGTACGCTTGAACGGTAGCTTCACCCAAAAAAGAGTGCCGGGAGCTGATCCCGTGCACTCTCTTTTTTACAACGACATCCAGAAGATCGGAACGGCTATTCCGATCCCGACCACGCCGCTGACCTTTGTCATGATGAGATAGGTGTCCGTCGGTTCGGGATTCTCCACCCACAGTCCGTACGACAACTTGAATGTGAAGAGGACGAAGCGCTCCGAGCGCAACTGGAGCCAGCCGAAGCCGAGGCAGAAAAGCGCGGGAATGAGCATGATCGGCAGCGTATGCTGCTCGTGATACTGCTCGTAAGCCGCCGTGACGATTTTGCTGGGATAGTAGTATTCTTCGCCGGGAGCTAACTGCCGCTTGCCATTGACATAGAAGCCTCCCCCCGTCAGCCATTCCCCATTCTTGTCGCGGGCAATCAGCATATGGCCCTGATCCTCCACGTTGTAGGACGCTCCGCTCGGATACGTGACCCTGTACAAGGCCGGCATGCCGTTCGAAGCCAGCTTGTCGACGACGTATGCCTCCCCGCGGATCGTGACGGTGCGCCTGTTGTCTTCCTGCCTGACGCTTATTTTCTCCTTGCCCCTCGTCCGCACGTACGTGCGCGAGCCGTCTTGTGCCGCCGAATGCGGCTTGAACATGCTGCCGTCCAGGTAGAAGGTCTTCTGCGTGTAGTAGCCCGTGATCCACAAGTATGCCATGGCGCCTAGGAGCAGAATCGTAACGACGATCAGCACGATATTGCCGACTCGCTTTGCTTTGTCGAGGTCGAGGTGCGGTTGACTATAGTCGAATTCTTGTTCGTTGCGCTTTCTCATGCTCTACCCCTTCCGATACGCGCGCGGCGATTGCTTGGTGAGCTTCTTGAACATTTTCCCGAAGTGGGAGAAATTGTTGTAGCCGACGGCCGCGGACACGTCGATAATGCTCATGTCCGACTCCTTCAGCAGCCGCTCGGCCGCTTGGATGCGCGTGAGGTTGATGTACTCGTTCAAGTTGAAGCCGGTCGCTTGCTTGAACATGCGGCTGAGATAATAGGGACTGATGTGAAAATGCTCCGCGAGTTCCGGCAGGCTTAGCTCTTCGGCGTAGTGGCTGTTCACGTGGCGCGCGACATCCGACATCAGGCGGTAGAGCGGCGTGTCGAGCGGGTCGGTCGCGGCTTCGGCATCGTTCTTGTCCGCGCACCGGGCTGCTAGCAGCAAGAGCTCGATGACGCCGGAACGGATGGCCAGCTCGTGTCCGGTCTCGCGCGCTCGCATCTCGTGCAGGAGCTTGCCGACGATCGCTTCCGCCTGCAGGCGCTCCTTCACGGGGAAGCGCAGGATAGGGTTGTCATGCCGCCGGAACGGGCTGAGCAGGAAGTCGCTCTCGGGCTTATAGGACTGCCTTAGCAGCGTCTCATAGAAGTAGATGACCAACCGCTCGTGTTCATGCGTGCCGTCGTCCGTCGTCTTATGCAGGCTCTGCCGATCGACGAAGACGAGATCGCCTTGCTCGACGAGGTAGGAGCGGTCGCGGATGAAGTAGCGGCGCGTTCCGGACAGCAAGAAGTAGACTTCATAGAAGCTGTGGTAATGATCGACCGCCATGCGAAAAGGCCCTTCCCGCTTCACGTACTCCAGCGATATGGGCGAACCTGGCGGGTCGAATGCGACGCGATCGCGTTCCATCATGGCGGGCGGCACCTCCTCCGAATGGCTTCATTAACGCAAATTATGCGGGGTTATGTGCATGATGTCAATTATTGCGGCGATATCGGCAATTATTTGCGCTATTGTGGAGGCATGAGTCAGATGAACCGAACGCACAATGGAACATGACTGGGAGGCCTGGGGATGAACGCGAAGAAGAAACGGTATGTGCAGGTAGGAACGGGAGGACGCGCTGAATTTTTCTACGCGGCGGTGGCTAGGGATTATCGCGAGACGTCCGAACTGACGGCGTTCTGCGACATCAATCAGACGCGCATGGATTACGCGAACAAGCTGCTGCAGGAGAAGTACGATTATCGTCCGGTGAACACGTACAAGCCGGATCAGTTCGACATGATGATTGCAGAGGAGAAGCCGGATGCGGTCATCGTGACGAGCATCGACCGGACGCACCATACGTACATTATTCGGGCGCTCGAGCTGGGCTGCGACGTCATCACGGAGAAGCCGATGACCGTCGACGAGAAGAAGTGCCAGGAGATTCTGGATGCCGTCGAACGGACCGGCCGCAATGTGCGGGTGACGTTCAACTATCGCTATGCGCCCCATCATACGAAGGCGCGCGAGCTGATCGCGGAGGGCGCGATCGGCCAAGTATTCTCGGTTCACTTCGAGTGGCTGCTCAATACGCAGCATGGAGCGGATTATTTTCGCAGGTGGCATCGGGATAAGCGCAACAGCGGCGGCTTGCTCGTGCACAAGTCGACGCATCACTTCGACCTCGTCAACTTCTGGATCGGCTCGCAGCCGGAGACGGTGTTCGCGTTCGGCGACCTGAACTTCTACGGGCGGGAGAATGCGGAGAAGCGGGGCGAGACGAAGTTCTACGAGCGGGCGACGGGCAACGCGAATGCCGAGGGCGATCCGTTCGCACTGCAGCTGGATTCGAACGAGCATCTGAAGGCGATGTATCTCGACGCGGAGCACGAGGACGGCTATCGCCGCGACCAGAGCGTGTTCGGCGACGGGATTAACATCGAGGACACGATGGGCGTCATGGTGAAGTACAAGAATAACGCGATTCTGACGTATTCGCTGAATGCTTACTTGCCGTGGGAAGGCTACCGGATCGCGTTCAACGGCAGCAAGGGCCGGATCGAGATGCAGATCGTGGAGCAATCGTACGTGAATTCCGGCGGCGACAAGGCGCTGGAAGGCGCGCTCAAGGCGAAGTCGATCATCGTCTATCCGATGTTCGGCGCTCCGTACGAGGTGGAGGTTGAAGAGGGCGTGGGCGGCCATGGCGGCGGCGATCCGGTGCTGCTGAACGATATTTTCGGCACGCCGACGGACGACCGGTGGAACCGCGCAGCCGATCACCGCGACGGCGCGCGCTCGATCCTGACGGGCATCGCGGCGAACCGCTCGATCCGCACCGGCCAGGCCGTCAACATCGCGGAGCTCGTGAAGTTCTACGACTAAGGCTGAAGATGGTTAAGGAATGGCGATCAGCCGCCCTCCGCATGATGCGGGGGGCGGTTGTTGCGCGTTGCGGAACGTTGCTGCGATGCCTGCCCGACACGCCAAGCACCGCCGTCACGCACAAAGCCCCGCCATCACGCACAAAGCCCCGCCATCACGCACCAAGCTCAGCCGTCACGCGCCAAGCGCCGGCGTCACGCACCAAGCCCCGCCACGCACCAAGCGCCGCCGTCACAACCACGCCCCGCCGTCACGGCCGCGCCTGCCGTCACAACCACGCCCCGCCGTTCTCGTTAGTTCAGAACTCACTCTCCCCGCGCTCAACCTCACCAAGTCCGTCGTATCAATCGCTCTAGTTCGATTTGGTCGACTTGCAGTCGCATTCATCCCGCCACGCTTGCTGTAGTTTGATTTCGCCGAACTATACGCATGATTTCTCGTAGCATTGGCGGAATAGGACCGCTAATTCGACCAAACCTAACTGCAGACACATGCTGGCTACAAAAAAAGCCATGTAAGTCGACGAATCCGAACTACAGCGGTATTCCAATAAGCCGGCCTGTCGCGCTAGTCACGCCTGCCGCTTCCCACGCGTCATTCGCTTCTGTAACTGTTCAAGCCAGCTCGTCCCCAGGTCACCCCACGTTCATCCAGAGATGCGAGCTTCTTATAATGGAGGGATTGATATCGCGGGATTGAGTTCCCATGCATGCGTACGCTGGCCACCACTCCTCACAGGAATCAAGCGCTGCTTTTCCTCTAAGCTGGTCAGATTCGCTCGTGCCTTCTGGTAGCCGCAATTGAGCAACGCTTTTACATCAGACAGCTTGATCGGCCGTTCCAGTCGGAGCGCCAATCGTATGATGTCCCTCTCTTCGGCGTTCAGGCTATAATCCTGAACACTGCCGCCGTAAATCCGTCCGATTAACTGCTGGAAGAGCTGCTGCCACAGTCGCGGTCGCTCGTTCACATCGTCCAGACTCATCCGAACGAATAACCAGCCGTCAATGGACTGATGCATCTGGCGTACCCATTGATCGCTGTATTGACGCTTGTCTAGCTTTTCGTAATGCGTCCCGAAGGGGTCCACCTCGATTGCGATGCGGAGTCCTCCTCTGATATAGGCAAAATCGAAGTACTTCCTACTATTGAAGTAATCAAGCACTTCATATTCGGGATGCAAATACTCGAAATTTCCGAATGCCGGATACCAGACATGCTCGAGCATCGCGCGTTCCGCGTAGGCGTGGCCAGTGATGACCTTCCTGCGCCGTTCCCCTTTCCGATCGTTGATGTGACGGTCCAGCCATACTTTGTGCAGTTGTGTGAATCGCATGCTGTTTGCCATTGTCCTCATCTCCCGTGAAAATAAAATAGCGCCGCACACGGATAAGATCCGTGAATGCGGCGCATGCTTTGCGTCGATATTCGATGTTGTTGCCCCTATCATACGTGATTAAAGCTGGCTAGGCAAGTGGGGAAACGGTAGAGAGGGGACGGGAGGTAGGTGGCGTACGATTAGTTCGGATTAGCCGAATTACTAGAGGAGAGATCGGCATGCATGCGGATTTAGTTATGATTTGCCGACTTAGAGGACTCGAATCGGCATGACCATTGCCAGAATGTGCATATAGTTCGGCAAATCCGAACTGCTGGAGCAAACGAGTGGCTGGGGGGGATGTAAGTCGGCAAATCCGAACTAGCGGGTAGGGCTGTGGGGGTCTGGGGTAGGG
>JAEWJS010000189.1 GCA_023386495.1 Bacillota bacterium
GCATGGAACCCGGACAGGGGCCAGGACTCGTATTCATGGCACTGCCCGGCGCGTTCCAAGCGATGCCCTTCGGGGGCTTGATCAGCGGATTCTTCTTCATCGTGCTGGCCGTCGCCGCGCTCACGTCTGCCGTATCGATCCTCGAGGTGCCGGTCGCCTATGCGCGTAATAAATGGGACTGGAGCAGGAACAAGGCTGTCGTATGGGTAGGCGTCATCGTCTTTCTCGTCGGCATCCCGGCTGCATTGTCGGTCGGAGGTCCGCTGGGGGACGCGACGCTGCTAGGCAAGACGTTCTTCGACTGGATGGACTACCTTTCGGCTAACGTGCTGCTGCCGATCGGCGGCATGGTCGTGACGTTATTCGCGGGTTATGCCTGGAAGCGCGCCGGCGAGGAAGCGGGGATCAGCGGTGTGATCTATCGCGTCTGGATGATTATGCTGCGTTACGTTGCGCCGATCATCATCCTGCTGATTTTCCTTCACTCGATAGGGCTCTTGGGCTAGTAAAAATCGGTCCATGTTTGTGATCCATTTCACATACAAGAGGGACGCCGCGCGTTATGCTTCTAAACAAGGGAAGATCACGACCCGCACGATAATTGGGAGGGATTCGCAATGAGACATCAATACTCGGACCAGTATCCCGTCGTTATAGGCCATCCGCTCTATCAGATGAACGAATCGATTCAGCGCCTGCAAGAAGAGCACGTGCTGCTGAAGGAGTCCTTGAACGAGCTGTACGCCATCGCGAAGTCGATCGGAAGGACGGAAGAGCCGATCACGTGGGTGTCCGCGCTTCGGACGCTCCGGGAGAAGACGATCGCTTATCTGGAGGAATTGCATGAGCATGCCCGTTGGGAGGACGAGGAGCTGTTCCCGATGGTGCAGACGTATCTAGGCGAGGAACCGGAGCAGTTCACCTTCATGGAGCAGGAGCATGAGCTGGCGGAGCAATATATTCAAGCGTTCCTCGAGGCGTCTGAGCGCGCACCGGTCCGCAAGCATGAAGCGACGGAGATGGCCTCGTACCTGATGCAAGCCTATACGGTGCTGAACAACCATTTTCGGATGGAGGAAGAGGTCATTATCGCGCTGTGGGAGCGGGCAGACGATTACGGCTATTAGGCGCTCGGATTCATGCAGGCAGCAGCAGCCCATCTTAGGGATGTCCCCTAAGGTGGGCTTTTTCGACAGTGTCCCAAAAAAAATGAAAAAGATTGAAATCTATCGGCCGCTTGTTACGTATAACTATTGCCGGCCAAGCTCATTTTATGGATAGAGCAGAGCGGGCTGATACTAACAGAGTCGCAGAGGGGAGATTTCACATTGGATTCATTATGGTTAGAGTATGCATGGGCTTTGCTGATTCTAATCGGTCTGGAGGGGCTGCTGTCGGCCGATAACGCGCTGGTGCTGGCCGTCATCGCGAAGCATTTGCCAGAGGATCAGAGGAAAAAGGCGATCAACTACGGCATCATCATGGCCTTTGTTTTTCGGTTCGGCGCACTGTTCGCCATCTCCTTCATCGCCAACGTATGGCAGGTGCAGGCGATCGGCGCGGCTTATCTGCTGTACCTGGGCTTGAAGCACATCATTCAAGCGCGGTTCGGCAAGAAGAACGAGAACATTCACAAGGACGACGAGAAGCAAGCTGCAGGCAAAGGTTTCTACCCGACTGTAGGTAAAATTGCGCTGGCCGACCTTGCCTTCGCGATCGATTCCATTCTGGCTGCGGTAGCGCTGGCGCTCGGTCTGCCGGATTCGGGACTCGGTAACTTCGGCGGCATGGACGGCGGCAAATTCATCGTAGTCGTACTCGGCGGAATCGCCGGTTTGATCTTGATCAAATATGCTGCGACTTGGTTCGTCAAGCTGCTGGCTGAGCGTCCTGCGCTTGAGACGACGGCTTACGCGATCGTCGCTTGGGTCGGCGTCAAGCTTGCCGTCATCACGCTGGCGCATGACGATATCGGCGTGCTGAGTCATGATTTCCCTCACAGCACGGGTTGGACCTCCGTCTTCTATATCGTCCTCGTGGCGATCGCGCTGATCGGCTGGTTCGCTCCACGCAACAAGGGAGAGAAGCAGATCGGCAACGCATAACGGATTCACCGCAGCAGACCATAATAGCCGGAGCATTCTCCCTTGGCGGGAGGACGCTCCGGCTTCTTGTTGCGGGCTGCAATGTGAGGGAAGGGGCTGCTATCTGAATGTGCTGCCAGCTATCGCTGAGCTGCCGTCCGCCATGCCTCAAGCCACGCCTGCACGCTGGGGTAGCGGTCGCCAGGATCCGGCGCAACGGCCCGCAGCGCGACGCGGTACAGCGCCTCGGATGCTCGCCAGTCGCGCGCATCGCGGCTTCCGTCATTCGCCAGGAAGACGAATGCGGAGGCCCCCATCGTGAATACGTTCGTCCGGCGGTCGATTCGGCTGCCCCTGACGAACTCCTCCGGCGCCATGAACCGGCTGGAGCCGAACAGCCGATCCGCTTCCAACGTGAATGGGCCCCTTACATAGTGATCGAAGTCGCATAGACGGAGCTCGCCCCGCGAGAAGTCGTAGATCATCGCCCCGTCGTAAAAGTCGACTGCCACATAGCCCCTCTGCTCCAGGTCGGCATGGATTTCGTATACGGTATTCAGCGCGGCTATAATCGCATTCACGGGCAGCTGCCTGAATCTGAAGTGGGGAGAATCCGGATGGCTGCGCCCTTCGCGTCCGGGATATTGGGGCGAGTACAGCACTTCGCCGTCGACCCATTCGTACACTTGCGCGTAGCCGATGCGGTCGCGGAAGGCGTGGAGCAGCTTCGGTATGCGGGGATGCGAGATGTCCCGGTGAAAAGCCGCCGCGTTCAACATGTGCGCGATGGAGGCCGGCTTATCCGAATACTTGATGAACCAATTGCGGCCGGCTGCGTGCAGCCCGTAGGAGATGCAGCCGGAATCCTGCTGGTCGAAGACGCGGAATAACGTTCCGATCTCTGCGAGGTACGAGCGAAGATCGCCGGCAAGCTGCCGGACGTCAAGAAGAGGATGCGGATTCATCGGCGGTCAGCCCCCGATCCATCTGATGTTGCGGCATGGATGAGATAGTAGAAGCCCGTTGTCCGGATGCCTTGTTCGTCGCGGTGAAGCTCGAATTGGCGTTGAATGTCGTCGTAGCACTGCGCCTTGAGCCAGCGCGCGAATGGCTCGCTCTGGCCGAAGCAGACCATGGCGAGAATGTCCCCCGGTGTCGGGATGTAGGTCGTCTCGCGCAGCACCTGCACGTCTTGGACGTGCAAGGAGCCTGCCGCCATGCGCTGCAGGGTTCGGTCCAGGATCGGCGTCCCGGGCGCCGGCATGCCGAATAATCCGGGGAAGATGACGCCAAGCTCGCCGCCTTCGCCGTTCCCGTCACCCGGATGAAGCGCGAGCAGCTTCGCGCCTGGGCGCAGAATCCGGGCCGCTTCGGGGTACCAGCTGGTCGGCCCCTTCTTCGTATAGGCGAAGTCGAAATAACCGTCCTCGAACGGGAGCCCGTCATGCGTTCGGCCGAGCACATAGCGGACATTCGGCCTGCGGTAAGACCGGTTCGCGGTCGCTAGGAAGCCTTCCGTCATATCGTAGCCCACGACTTCGTCGGCGTGATCTGCCCAGCGGCACGTATACTCGCCATGGCCGCAGCCGACATCCAGCGTTCTGCCTTGGATGAGCTTGGACAGCTCGCGCGTGAGCCGCTCTTCGGCGGACTCGCCTTCCACGACGGTTGTCCATGGGAACGCGTAGCGTCCAGTCTGTGCAGCCAGCTGCGTGCACCATGCAAGCGTCTGCGTCGGGAGCCACTCCGGATGCTGCGTAACGTTCGGGAAAAGAATAAAGCGCCACCTCCATCATGATCTGTGCCGGTCGGCATGACCTAATGTATCCGAAATTTTCCCGAAAATATAGACTTATAATAAACGGAAAGGTATACTACTATCATAAGGAGCGAAACATGCGCCCTTCTATTTGATAACACCCACCGACACCCATTTGGGTGTCTTTTTTGTTGGATTAAGGAGAGTTGGCAGCTCTGTGGGTAGCGATTAGCGAAGCAAATGCGCTGTTAAGGTATGTGTGGTGCGCTATTTGCGGACGATATCGCTCATTCTACCCAATAGTGTATCGAATGCGCTAAATAGCGCACAAGCGTTCGCTAATTAGCGCATTCGATCCACATTTGCCGTCTTTTGGGGTGAAGCCCCTTGAATTAGCGCAAGTGGGTGCGTTAACAACGCAGATGCTTCGCTATTGCATGCGAGCAGTCTGCCCAGACGCTTCGAGGGCATAGTCGGCTCCCGGTGCGGGAGCTAACGTTGCCGCACACGCACACCACTCGCACCGCGCACTCCAGCTACGCCCGACGCCTCAACTACAGCAACCCTCCAACGCCTCAACTACAGCTACTCAACCAGCCGATAGCTCTCGTCCGTCATCTCCAATGAGCCGCGCAGGCCCGGGGGGGGGGTGGAGCGGCCAAACCGAGGGGGGAG
>JAEWJS010000006.1 GCA_023386495.1 Bacillota bacterium
CTACTGCTACTGCTACTGCTACTGCTCCTGCTCCTGCTACTGCTACTGCTACTTCTGCTGCCCCTCACCTATTGGTACGCGAGCCACTGTAGGAGCATGTGCGAGTGCGGGGGAAGGTGCCACGCGAATAAGACCGCACACGCGATGCTGGGTTGCATCGGAGTGTACGGCCTGCCTAGCAGTTTAATAATCCGAGTTGCTAGTTACTGCCGGCGGACGAGGCCTGCGCTGCCCATGAAGGCTGCGAATGCGGCGCGTCCCGGCTCATCCTGCTTGAAAACGCCGGCATCGAGCAGCACTTCCTCGAACTTGCGGCCGACCTCGTCCCGCAGCAAGGTCCCGGCCTGCTCGGCCGTCAGCGACGTGCCGCAGCGTTCGACCAACTGCGCAATCCAAGGCGCATGCGCCGCCAGCGGATGGCCGGCTGCCGCAACAACCTGCGCATCATAGGGAATTGCGCCTGTCAGATACGACGCAATCTGCGCCATCTCTTCCTTCAGCCGTCCCGGAAGGACGGCGAGACCCATCACCTCGATCAAGCCGATGTTCTCTTTCTTAATATGATGCAGATGCCGATGCGGATGGAAGATCCCATCCGGATGTTCGTCGCTGACGCGATTGTTGCGAAGCACGAGATCGAGCTCGAACCCGCCGTCGGCCGTGCGCCGCGCAATCGGCGTCACGGTATTATGCGGCACGGACTCACCGCCATCGCCAACCGTATACGCGGCGATATCCGCGTCCGGATCGCTATAACCCGTCCACGCCTCCAGCAGGCTGCAAGCCGCGGCATGCACGCTTGCGCGGTCGAGGCCGTTCAGCCGGACGACAGCCATCGGCCACTGCACAATGCCCAGCGTTACGCCCGGATAGGCCGGATGGCTGTACACCGATTCGAGCCGCGCCTTCGCCATCGCGAACGTATGCCGTCCGCCTTGGAAGTGGTCATGGTCGAGTATCGAACCGCCGACGATCGGCAGGTCGGCATTCGAACCGACGAAATAATGCGGGAACTGCTCCAGAAAATCCAGCAGCCTAGCGAAGGTCGCCGGCGATATGCGCATCGGCACGTGCTCGCCTTTCAGGATGATACAGTGCTCGTTGTAATACACGTAAGGCGAATACTGGAAGTACCAGCGCTCGTCCTGAAGCGGCAGCGGCAGAATGCGCAGGTTCTGCCTTCCGGGGTGGTTCGCCCTGCCGGCATAGCCGACGTTGTCGGCGCAGAGCAGGCAGCGCGGATACCCGCTTGGGGGCAGCGTCTTCAAGAGCGCGATCTCCCGCGGGTCCTTCTCCGGCTTCGAGAGATTGATCGTGATCTCCAGCTCCCCGTAGCCGGTCGGCTGTTTCCAATACTCATTCTTCTCGACGCGGTCCATTCGAATATAGTTCGCATCGACGTTCAACTTGTAGAACGCGTCCGTCGCCTGCTCGATTCCGGATGCCGCAGCCGCGCTGCGAAAAGCCTCCGCCGTCTCCGAAGGTCGCGGCATCAGAAGCCCCATAATTCTGGCATCGAGCAGGTCGCGATACGTCATCGTGTTGTCCTCGAGCATCCCGCTCGATGCCGCGTAATCGAGCAGCGGCTCGAGCAGCTCCGAGGAACGGCCGGCTATTGGCGTACCGTCTGCCGCACCGCTCGGGGCAGGCTCCGCGAATCGGAACAAATCGATCAATGCGTTGCGTGCGTATGCCTCGTCCAGCGGCGCAAGCATACCGTTATGCACGGCATAGCGGACAAGCCGCTCGATCAGGACCTTCGCTTCTTCCGCCGATGGCGGCTCATGTAATTGCTGCATGCCGTATCTTCCTTCCCCTTGCCGTTCGCGCTCAGCCTTAGCCAAGCCGAGACGGCTTACTTATCGCCGTAACCGTCGGGATGCCTCTCATGCCAGGACCAAGCGCTGGCGATGATCGACTCCAGATTCGAGCGTTCCGGACGCCAGCCAAGCTCGCGGCGCGCACGCTCCGAAGAAGCGACCAATACGGCCGGATCGCCTGCGCGGCGCGGCTCGACGACGAGCGGGATCGCTCTGCCGGTCACGCGGCGTGCGGTCTCGACAACCTCGCGAACCGAATAGCCGTTGCCGCTGCCGAGGTTATAGATGGCGCTGTCCGCGCCGGTCCGCAGCTTCTCGACGGCAAGCACATGCGCATCCGCCAGGTCGCTGACGTGGATGTAGTCCCGAATGCAGGAGCCGTCCGCCGTATCGTAATCGTCGCCGAACATCGAGATATGCGGTCGCTGACCCAATGCGGCCTGCAGCACGAGCGGAATGAGATGGCTCTCCGGCTGATGGTCTTCGCCGATCTTGCCGCTCTCGTGGGCGCCGGCTGCATTGAAGTAGCGAAGCGATACGTAGCGAATGCCATGGGCCACGTCGAACCAGCGGATCATGCGTTCCATCGCCAGCTTCGTCTCGCCGTACGCATTCGTAGGCAGCGTGCGGTCCGTCTCTTCGATCGGCACGCGCTCCGGCTCGCCGTAGGTTGCCGCCGTGGACGAGAAGACGATGCGCCTGACGCCATGTTTATTCATCGCTTCGAGCAGGCATAGCGTGCCGTATACGTTGTTGTGGTAATATTTGCCGGGGTCCTTCATGCTCTCGCCCACCAGCGAATTCGCTGCAAAATGAATGACCGCATCGATCTCGTTATCCGCGAATACGCGATCCAGGAACTCCGCGTCCCGAAGGTCTCCCTCGTACACCTTGCCGCCGAGCACCGCCGCGCGGTGACCCTGCTGCATATTGTCGACAACGACGATTTCTTCCCCGCGCTCGAGCAGAGCGGCTACTGCGTGCGAGCCGATATACCCCGCTCCGCCAGTCACTAATACTGCCATACCTATCTCCCCCTTCGCTTCACCTGCATTGTGCTCACCGTCATCGTCACCGTCACTGTCTATTGCAGACGCTCTACGCCATTGCCGATCGAGCAGACGTAGAAATCAGCCGTCAGGCCCGTCGCTTCGCGGTATTGACGTCCGACCTCTTCTTGGAACCGTTCCACGCTGTCCCGGTGCACCAGCGATACCGTACAGCCGCCGAAGCCTGCGCCGGTCATGCGCGAGCCGAGCACGCCGGGCACGCTGCGAGCCGCTTCGACCATGGCGTCCAGCTCGTCGCCCGTCACCTCATACAGGTCGCGCAGCGAATCATGCGAGCCGTTCATCAGCTGCCCGAAGGCTGCCAGGTCGCCCTGCTTCAGCACCTCGACGGACCGCTTCGTCCGATCGATCTCCTCCACGACGTGGCGCGCGCGTCTCCGCACGGTCTCGTCCGCGATCAAGTCCGCATGAGCGTTGAATTGCGCCAGATCAAGCTGCCCGAGCAGCTGCAAGTCCGGGAATGCCTGACGCAGATCGGACACGGCTTGCTCGCATTGGCTGCGTCGCTCATTGTACTTCGAATCGACGAGCCCTCTGCGCTTGTTCGTATTGCCGATTACCAGCCGGTAGTCGCCGCTCGTAAAAGGAACAAGTTCGTACTCCAGCGTGTCGCACATGAGCAGAATGGCATGATCCTTGCGCCCGTTAGCTACCGCGAATTGATCCATAATGCCGCATTTGACGCCGTTGAATTCATTCTCGGACTTCTGCGCGAGCAGCGCGATCTTCACCGTGTCCGTCTCCTCTCCGGCCATGGAGAGCAGACCATATGCCGTCACGACTTCGATCGAAGCCGACGAGGACAGGCCGGATCCGTTCGGAATTTCGCCGTGATAGAGCAGGTCGAAGCCATGCCCGAACGACGTTCCCTGTTGCTGCAGCTCCCGCACGATTCCCTTCGGATAGTTCATCCAATCGTCGCCCTCGTCATAGACGATCCCGTCGATCGGCAGTTGCTTCCTGAGCGCGAAGTTCGTCGTGGCCAGGCCCAGCATCCGATCTTCGCGCGCTCTTGCGAGCATCGTCGTGCCGAAGGTCAGCGCCGCAGGAAAAACATACCCGCCGTTGTAATCCGTATGTTCGCCGATCAAGTTCACGCGCCCCGGCGCATGAAATGCCGCAATGCCTTCCTCGCTGCCTCCGTACAATTCAATGAACCGCTTCTTCAGTTGTTGGATATCTGCCATTGTGTCACATTCCCTCTCTCTTCAGATTGACCGATTGTGATCACGAAGCGTCTTGCTTCTAGTGTCAGTATAAGGCAACCGCAGGCTGGAAGCGAATGGTCGAAAGTGTCTGCTGCATGGATTAATGTGACCTCCTAAGCCGATCGGATTATCCGATTCCCACTAACTGTGGTATGATTCCTCTATAGTTAACCATAAGAAGAGATGGAGGGATAGCGCTGTCTGATCCGCACATTTACGCGATGCCGGCCGAGTCCTACACCGTTGTGTCGAATCCGGTCTCGATCGAGCACGGCGACTTGAACGTGCTGTTCAGCGGGGAGAGCCAGACGAAGCCAGGGCATAAGCTCGGTCCGAAAGTGTATGATCTCTACCTTCTGCACCATGTGCTCGCCGGGCACGGCACCTTCTGGCAAGGCGACCATGCCTATGCGATCGGGCCGGGACAATCCTTCCTTATACGTCCCGAGACGCTCGTCGCCTACGAATCGGACGGCGCGAAGCCGTGGCGTTACCGGTGGATCGCCTTCGCCGGAGCGAGCAGCGAGGAGATGCTGGCCGCGGTCGGCTTGTCCCAGATGGAAGGAAGCCCGATTATCGATACGGGCGCAAGCGGCAAGCCTGCCGCTTACTTCCGCCGAGTGCAGCGCACGTTCCGGGAAGGCGGCCCGTACGCGCATATCGAGGCGGCCGGCCTGCTCCGGCTTCTATTCGCCGAATACGGAAGAGCGCTCGCCGCACAGCAGGGCGAGCAGCCGCCCCGGCTCGGCGAAGAGAACGGCTTGGTGCAGCAGGTCATCCGGTACTTGTCCACGCAATATACGGAGCCGGTCTCGATCGAACGAATGGCCGACACGCTCGGCTTCAATCGCGCCTATCTGTCGAGAGCGTTCAAGCGGCATACCGGCATGACGCCGGTCAACTTCCTGCTCAAGCTCCGAATCGACAAAGCGCGCCAGCTCCTTCGCGAACGGAAGGAGCTGACGACGCAGCAGATCGCCGCTTCGGTCGGCTTTCAGGACCCCTTGTACTTCTCGAAGCAATTCCGCAGAATGTACGGCCAGCCGCCGAGCGCTTATCGCGAGGAGATGCGCCGCGTCTGACGCCGGCCGGTGCGCCGCGTCTGACGCCGACCGGTGCGCGCGTCTGACGCCGTAAGCTGTCGCCTACAGCTTAATCCCGCCGGCAAAAATCAGCCTTGCTGCCGGCTCATGCCGGCCGATCGCTTCGCCTGCGTCGCCGAGCCGCTCCTCGGGGAAGCGCTCCCGAATGCACTGTGCCAGCGCAGCGACCGGCTGCGCCGCCTCCGGCTTCGCCTCGCCGAACATGGCGGCGATGTCGTCCAGCATGCCGGCGACGATCGTCGGCATGGCCGTGTCGGAATCGCCGCACAGCTTCACGGCGAGCCCGAGCCGATGCCGCGGGAGCGCCAGCGCCAGCGTGCCCGGCGCGCCGCTCGCGGCGAAGATGCCCTGCCCCCGCAGCAGCTCCGGCAGCGTGCCCAGCGGGCAGGGCCCTGA
>JAEWJS010000044.1 GCA_023386495.1 Bacillota bacterium
GCTCAGCGCCTGATGAAGCGCGCCTACCGTCGCGCCCGTGATCGGCAGCCCGCGCCTCAGCGCCGTTGCGGCCGCCTGCGTCCAAGCCTCCTCGGAGACGCCCTCCGGCTTCGCAGCCAGCGCCTGCTGCAGCGCCTGCCCCGTCTCCTTCGTCACCGGGAACCCGTCGCGCTTCAGATCGCGCGCGAGCTCCAACGCCCATCTCTTATCCGGCAGCCCCAGCAGCCGGGCCAGATCCTTCAATGTCTCTTCCGGCAGTGCCATCGCCGGCGTCTCCAGCGGCTTCAAGACGACTGCGCCCTTCGCCGAATCCGGCTGCACCTGCAGCATCGTCGACTGCCCCGGCGCGAGCGGCGTCTCCAGCTTGGCCCGCACCTGCACGCCGTTAATCTGGACGAGACCCTCCTGCTCGTCCAGCATCTGCAGCAGCACGCCGCGCACGATCTGCCCGACCTTCAGCTCCAGCGCCTTCGCTTGATCGGCCTGCGGCTCTCCCATCAACCCTCGCATCAGCTGCCCGATGTTCATTCGTCATCCCCGCTTTCAGGACAGCAGCGCAATGTATGCCGCCGTCCGCTTCCTTCATACCCTGTATATCGGCATGCGGCGCCCCCGACTAAAGCCAAAAGCCGCCCGTCAACGCGGAACTTTCGTCCCTGCGCCGACCGGCGGCTTTTACAAATACTCGGTTGTCAGCATCGAACGCATCATGATCACGACCGAGCACTAGAACAACGTCTGCTGTTCCGCTTCCGCGAGCAGCTTCCCGAGAAAGCTTCTGCGGTGCATCGGGCTCGGCCCGAAAACCGCGAGATTGTCCCGGTGCAGCTTCGTTGCGTAGCCCTTATGAATCGCGATGCCGTACTCCGGATAGAGCCGCTCCCATTCGCCTGCGCATAGCCGATCCCGCGTCACCTTCGCCACGATCGAGGCGGCCGCGATCGATTGGCTGCGCGCATCGCCGTGGATTACCGCCAGCTGCGGCAGTTCGACCGCGATCTGCTCCGCATCCACCAACAGATAGTCCGGAACGACAGACAGCCCCTCGACCGCAAGGCGCATCGCGAGACGGGACGCTTGCTTGATGTTGATGCGGTCAATCTCCGCGGCATCTACGCGCGCGACAGACCAAGCGACGGCTTCGGCCACGATCCGCTCGTAGCAGGCATCGCGCTTCTTCTCGGATAGCTTCTTGGAATCGTTGACGCCTTCGATCACGAGACCTGGCGGCAGGATGACCGCCGCTGCCACGACATCGCCGAACAAGCAGCCTCTTCCCACCTCATCGACGCCCGCTATCGCTTGAATGCCCTGCTCCCACAGCGGCTTTTCGTACGCCAGCAGATCGATAGTCTCTTCCGGCGCTGCCGATGCGGCAGCATCCGTCTTCCGCTTCCCCACAATACCCGCACCTTTCTCTCAAGCCATGCGGCCTTCCCTATCCACGATCAATCCGACTCGCTCCCGCCGTCTGCTGTCCGAACCTCTCCCGGCTCCTCCAGCGTCAGACGGCCCAGCTTGCCGGCACGCAGCTCACGCAAAATAATGCCCGACGTTTTCTCCAGATCCACACGCCCGCCGCTTACCAGGCAACCGCGTTTTTTCCCAATGGCCTCCATCACGGCTACGACCTCGTCCGCATTGTCCAAGTCGAGCGGCGCATCACCCTCGAGACCGAACCGCTCCTGCAGCGTATCCCAATAGCGGGCCGCGATGGCCTTCACCGCGAAGAACGCGATGTCTTCGATGTTCAGAATTTCTTCCTTGATCGCGCCGGTCGTCGCCAATCGATAACCGACGAGCTGGTCCTCGAACTTCGGCCACAGAATGCCCGGCGTATCGAGCAGCTCCATCTCGCCGCCGGCTACCTTGATCCATTGCTGGCCTTTGGTCACGCCGGGGCGATCGCCGGTTGCCGCAATGTTGCGTCCCGCCAGCCTGTTGATCAGCGTCGACTTGCCGACATTCGGAATGCCGACGATCAGCGCTCTCACAGCACGCGGATTGATGACGCCTTTGTCCGCCATGCGATCCCATTTAGCCTGTACCAGCACCTTCGCCTTTACCGGAATCTCGCCGACGCGCGTGCCGGTATTCGCATCGATCGCCGCGCATGCATGCCCCTCCGCAGCGAAGTAAGCCATCCAGCGCTCCGTTGCCCGCGGGTCTGCCAGGTCGGCCTTGTTCAGCACGATGAGGCGCGGCTTATCTTGAAGAATCTCATCGATCATCGGATTGCGGCTCGATTCCGGAATCCGGGCATCCAGCAGCTCGATCGCGACGTCGATCAGCTTCAGCTTCTCTTGAATCTGTCTTCTTGCACGGGTCATATGACCCGGGAACCATTGAATCGTCATGGATAATCCTTTCTTATTCAGCCGGTGCTTCTGCAGGTGCGCGATGCTTCACGAGACTGATCTCTTGGATCGGCCAGAAAATAACGTCAGCCCTGCCAATCACGCGATCATACGGCACGTAGCCGATCATGCGGCCATCCTTGCTGTTGCGGCGATTGTCGCCGAATGCAAGAATCATCCCTTCCGGGACAGTCTCTTCCGGCACGAGCGAATTCGGGAAGTTCTCCCCGAGGTTATAGAACTCCCCGCTGCTGCGAGCTTGCTCGATCGCTTCCTTAATATAAGGTTCCTCGAATCGCTCGCCGTTTATGTACAATTCGTCGCCCTCGAGCCTGATCTTGTCGCCCGGCACGCCGATGACACGCTTGATGAAGTCCCGGTCTTCCTCCGGAACGTAGAACACGACGACCTCGCCGCGCTTCGGCGCGCGAATATCGTACAGAATTTTGTTGACGATCAGCCGTTCGCCCGTCTCGAAGTTCGGCTGCATGGACGGCCCATCTACGATAAAAGGCGCGAACAAAAACCAGCGGATGACGAATACGAGCAGTCCTGCGATGGCAAGCGCCTTGATCCATTCGATAATCTCTTTGTACATCCGTCCGCCCGGCGGCTGCCCGCCCGTTTGCGGACTTCCCGCCTCCGTCTCGGACGACAGTGCAGCATCAGGCGTCTGCTGCTCGCCCGATTGATTCGTATCTTTCTGTTCCATAGGCAGATGCCCTCCTTCCGAGCTCCGACTGCAACGCATCAATGTTTATTAAAAAGCGAAAAGGGACTTGTTTGCGCAAGCCCCTCCCAGGTCGGTACATTAACGAATTTCTTTGATTCTAGCCGCTTTACCGCGCAGATTACGAAGGTAGTACAGCTTCGCGCGACGAACTTTACCGCGGCGAGCCACTTCGATCTTGTCGATTTTCGGAGAATTCACCGGGAACGTTCTTTCCACGCCGACTCCATAGGAGATCTTGCGTACCGTAAACGTCTCGCTGATGCCGCCGCCGCGACGCTTAATCACGACGCCTTCGAACAATTGGATCCGCTCGCGGGATCCCTCGATAACCTTAACGTGCACCTTCAGCGTGTCGCCTGGGCGAAAGTTCGGAATATCGGTACGAAGGTTTTCTTGAGCAATCTTCTGTAAGAGATTCATAGTATGTTCCCTCCTTCCACAACAGGCGTTCATATAAGCTCTCCGGCTTCCCTTGGAAACCGTGTCCTGGCCGATAGCGGACCGCCCGACTTTTACGAGGTTGCTCGCAACTCATGCGTACATGCACGTTTATGAACAACATTAGAAATTTTAGCATAACGGCTCGCGGAATACAACTCTTATTTCGGCGAATGCCTATTCCGAGTGGCTGCCACCGTCGGATGGCTGCTCCGCGGCTGCGCGGCGCTCAGCAAGCCACTTGCGTTCCTTAGCCGTTAGCTCGGCCGATTCCAGCAGCTCCGGCCTTCTCTCCAGCGTCCGCAGCAGCGACTGCTCGCGCCGCCAAGCCTCGATCCTCGCATGATGACCGGAGACGAGCACCTCGGGCACGTCCCATCCACGGAACGAAGCAGGACGCGTATAGTGCGGGTATTCCAAGAGTCCCGTGCTGAATGAATCGGTCACGGCCGACGACTCGTTGCCGAGCGCGCCGGGCAAGAGGCGTACCACCGCATCGATCACGACCATCGCGGGGAGCTCGCCGCCCGTCAGCACGTAATCGCCGATCGACAGCTCGTCCGTCACGAGATGCTCCCGAATCCGCTCGTCGTAGCCTTCATAGTGGCCGCAGACGAAGATCAGATGCTCCTCGGCCGCCAACTCCTCCGCCTTGCGCTGCGTGAACGGCTCGCCCTGCGGGCACATCAGCACGATGCGCGGTCGGCTCGCGAGGCCGGCGGTCAGATCTTCGACGGCCGCGAACAACGGCTCCGGCTTGAGCACCATGCCTCCCCCGCCGCCGAACGGATAATCGTCGACCGTATTATGCTTGTTGTTGGCATAATCGCGGAAATTCACGGAGGACAGCTTCGCGATCCCCTTCTCCTGCGCCTTGCCAAGAATGCTCGTTCCGAACACGCCGTCCATCATCTCGGGGAACAGCGTCAGCACATCGACACGCAGCATCGCTTAGACCAATCCTTCCATGAGATGCACGGTAACCGTCTTGTCCTGGACGTTCACGTCCAAGATCACCTCATCGATGACGGGCAGCAGCAGCTGCTTGCCGTTCGCGCGCTCCACGACCCATACATCGTTAGCGCCGGGACTTAGGATCTCGATGATCGAGCCCAGCTCCTCGCCTTCATCGGTTACCGCGCGGCAGCCGACGATGTCGCGATAATAGTACTCGCCTTCTTCCAGCTCCACCGAGTCGAACGCACGGACCGTCCAGCCCTTATAACGCTCCACGTCGTTGATGTTGTCGTAGCCCTTCAGCTTGAGGACATACATCCCTTTCTGTTCGCGCGAGCTGACGATCTCCACTTCGAGAGATGCCGAGGAGCCCGGATCCAGCAGCGTCAAGCGGCTGCCGGGCGCAAACCGTACGTCGGGAAAGTCGGTAGACGGCAAAATCTTGACATCGCCCTTGATGCCGTGCGTGTTAACCAGTTTCCCGACCGTATACCATTGATCGGCCATGGGGGCCCTCCTTCCGTTGCCGAGAGGGCTGCTGCCCGTACCTACGGCCTCTATAGCATAGTACGAAAAGGGGTTAGGACATTCATCCCAACCCCTGTCCGCGCACGGCTGACGCCGTGTTACGATACGATATCCACGATGATGCGGCGTTTGTCCTTCACGGCCGCAGAAGAAACGACGGTTCGAAGCGCTTTGGCAATGCGTCCCTGCTTGCCGATCACTTTCCCGATATCCTCGGGATGGACCGACAACGAGTACACCGTACCGCGCGATTCTTCCCGGATTTCGACGCGGACCTCGTCCGGATAATCCACTAAAGCCCTAGCGATGACAAGAATCAATTCTTTCATAGTCAGGCCCTCCGCAGCTAAGCAATTATTTGCCTTGCTTCAGCTCATGGAACTTAGTCAATACGCCGGCTTTGCTGAGCAGGTTGCGAACGGTATCGGAAGCTTGCGCTCCGGTTTGCAGCCATTTCAACGCTTTCTCTTCATCGATGTTCACTTGAGCCGGTTGTGCAACCGGGTTATAAGTGCCGATTTCTTCGATGAAACGACCGTCGCGAGGCGAACGGGAATCGGATACGACGACGCGGTAGAAAGGCGCTTTGTGTGCACCCATACGCTTAAGACGAATTCTTACTGCCATGATGATTCACCTCCTTTAATATAGTGGAAAAGCATTTAGCGTCTATTTCGATTCGTTCGGTGCCGGACCTACTGTAATAACGTCATTTTCTACAACTATTTTCGCTAGAACACGCCGTCTCGGTAAATTAGAGGCATTTCATACCACTATTCGGGACTGATTTTGCTCAATCGCCCAATCTCCCGCTAATAGTTGTATGTTTTACCGCTATTCAACTAGAAGCTCGAGTTGCTGCGAAAATAGATGTACGATTTGACGCTATTGCATAGAGAATCGGCCATTCACCACGAGTGGTGCCCATACACTTAAGCATTGACTTGCGACTTAGCCGAACGGGAACTTCATACCGCCTTTGCCGCCCTTGCCCATCAAGCCTTTGAGTCCCTTCATGCCGCCCTTCGGGCCTTTGGGACCCTTGGGCCCCATCATCGACGAGAATTGCTTCATCATCTTCCGCATATCGTCGAATTGCTTGATTAAGCGATTCACTTCGGCGACCGAAGTACCGCTGCCTGCGGCAACCCTCTTACGGCGGCTGTGGTTGAGCAGCTCCGGCTTGCGCTTCTCCTCGGTCGTCATCGACTTGACGATCGCTTCGACGCGTCCGATCTGCTTCTCGTCCACCTTCATGTCCTTGAGACCCTTGACCTTGTTCATGCCCGGCAGCATCTCCATGATCTGGTCGAGCGGGCCGAGGTTGCGGACCTGCGCCATCTGTTCCAGGAAATCCTCGAACGTGAATTCGGCCGTCCGCATCTTGCGTTCCATCTCGGCTGCCTTCTCCGCGTCGATGCCCGACTGCGCCTTCTCGATCAGGGACAGCATATCGCCCATGCCGAGAATCCGCGAAGCCATCCGATCGGGATGGAACGGCTCGAGCGGCTCGATCTTCTCGCCCGTTGCGGCGAACTTGATCGGGCAGCCCGTGACGGCCTTGACCGACAAGGCCGCGCCGCCGCGCGTATCGCCGTCCAGCTTCGTCAGGACGACGCCCGTCAGCGACAATTGCTCGTTGAAGCTCTGCGCCACGTTAACCGCGTCTTGGCCGGTCATCGCGTCGACGACGAGCAATACTTCATCCGGCTTCGCGACCGCATGGATCTGCTTCAGCTCATCCATCAGCGCTTCGTCGATGTGCAGACGGCCCGCCGTATCCAGAATGACGTAGTCGTTGCCGTTATCCTTCGCATGCTGCAGCGCCTGGCGCGCGATCTCGACCGGGCTCGTCTTATCGCCCAGCGAGAATACCGGCACGCCGATCTGCTCGCCGAGCACTTGCAACTGCTTAATCGCTGCCGGACGGTAGATGTCGCCCGCCACGAGCAGCGGCTTGTGGTTGTTCTTCTGCAGCATCTTCGCCAGCTTGCCGGACGACGTCGTCTTGCCCGCGCCTTGCAAACCCGCCATCATGATGACGGTCGGCGGCTTGTTCGCCTTGGCGAGCTTGCTCTGCGTGCCGCCCATCAGCTCGGTCAGTTCCTTATTGACGATGTCGATAATGACCATGCCCGGCGTGAAGCTCTTCATGACTTCCTGGCCGACCGCGCGCTCCTTCACCTTCGCGATGAAATCTTTCACGACCTTGAAGTTAACGTCGGCCTCCAGCAGCGCGAGCCTTACTTCGCGCATCGCTTCGTTCACGTCGTCCTCGGACACTTTGCCTTTGCCGCGCAGCTTGCCGAATACGTTCTGCAATCTGCTAGTCAAGCCTTCGAACGCAGCCATGCACGCTCACCTCCTGCCGTTATTCCCGTTCTATCGATTGCCTTAATCGCCCTGCAACCTCGCGCACATGTGCTGCTGCGGTATCCGTTCCTAACGCTGCCGCCGCCCCATCGAGCGAGTCCAGCAAACTTCGCTGCTCCTCGTGGCGCGCCAGCAGCTGGAGCTTCGTCTCGTACGTCTCGAGCACCTGCTCCGCACGCTTGATATGCTCGTATACGGCCTGGCGGCTAATATCGAACTCCGCAGCGATTTCGCCGAGCGAGTAATCGTCATGATGATAATATTGAAGGAACGTCCGCTGCTTATCGGTTAAGAGCGGCTCGTAAAAGTCGTATAGACTGTTGATTCGGGTTGTCTTCTCGAGGGCACCGGGTTCGCTCATCGCCACCGCAAGCCACTCCTTCCGTCTGTAAAGGCATATTCCTTTACACCTTATCGACGTCCTCTATCATAGCCTACCCCGCTGGAGGTGTCAAGTTGTTTTCCTTGTCAGCCCCAGACTACGCTACTGCGCCTCGGCAGACTGCTCTTCTTCCTTGGCGATCAAGCCCGCGAACAAGGCGTGCACGAATTGATCCGAGTCGAATTCCTCGAGGTCGTCCATCTTCTCGCCGAGACCGACGAACTTCACCGGCAGGTTCAGCTCGTTGCGAATCGCGATGACGATGCCGCCCTTGGCCGTGCCGTCCAGCTTCGTCAGGACGAGCCCCGTCACGCCGCTCTTCTCGCCGAACAGCTTGGCTTGGCTGAGCGCATTCTGGCCGGTCGTCGCGTCCAGCACCAGCAGCACCTCATGCGGCGCATTCGGAATCTCGCGCTGGATGACGCGGAAGATTTTATTCAGCTCCTCCATCAGGTTCGTCTTGTTCTGCAGCCGTCCCGCCGTGTCGCAGAGCAAGACGTCGACGCCGCGCTGCTTCGCCGCTTGGACCGCATCGAACATGACGGCGGCCGGATCCGCGCCGGAGGACTGCTTGATCACGTCGACGCCGACCCGCTGCCCCCATACCTCAAGTTGCTCGATCGCCCCTGCGCGGAACGTATCGCCCGCGGCGAGCAGGACGCTCTTGCCCTGGCTCTTGAAGCGATGCGCGAGCTTGCCGATCGTCGTCGTCTTGCCGACGCCGTTCACGCCGACGAACAGAATGACCGTAATGCCCTCGTCGGCCATCTTCAGCTTCGGATTCTCTTCCCCCCGCATCATGCCGACCAGCTTCTCCGACAGCACCGGCTGAAGCTCCGCAGCATCCTCGATCTTCCGCTTCTTGACCTCCGTGCGCAGCTCGTCGATGAGCTCCATGACCGTGTTCACGCCCACGTCCGCGCCGATCAGAATTTCCTCGAGCTCCTCGTAGAACGCTTCGTCGATTTTCTTGCGGCGCAGCACGAGCTCCTCGACCTTCTCGACGAGCGCCGTTCGCGTCTTCGTCAGGCCTTCCTTGAACTTATTCGTGACGGCCTCGGTCTTCGCCGAGATCGTCTCCTTCAGCTTCTTGAAAAAACTCAACTGAACTCCACCCTTCCTATGCTCCGCGCTGTTCTCTCTATGCGCATCTTGCACTGCCTAACGGAATGCCGCGGAAGTCCGCCTTACGCGGACACCGCTTCTTCATCTTCCAGACGAACCGACACGAGCTTCGATACGCCGCCTTCCTCCATCGTGACGCCGTACAGCACGTCCGCTTCCTCCATCGTGCCCTTGCGGTGCGTCACGACGATGAACTGCGTCTCCTCCGAGAATTCGCGCAGGTACTGCGCGAAACGCGCCACGTTCGCCTCGTCCAACGCCGCCTCGACTTCGTCGAGCACGCAAAACGGCACGGGCTTCACCTGCAGAATCGCGAACAGCAGCGCCATCGCCGTGAGCGCGCGCTCGCCGCCCGAGAGCAGTTGCAGGTTCTGCAGCTTCTTGCCCGGCGGCTGCGCCACGATATCGATGCCTGTCTCGAGGACGCGGTCCGGCTCGAGCATGACGAGATCCGCCCGTCCGCCGCCGAACAGCTTCGAGAAGACCGTGCCGAAGTGGCCGCGAATCGCCTCGAACGTCGTGCGGAACCGCTTGCCCATCTCTTCGTCCATCTCGCGGATGACTTGGTACAGCGTCGACTTCGCTTCGATCAGGTCGTTCTTCTGGGCGTTGAGGAATTCGTAGCGCTCCTTGACGCGCTCGTACTCCTCGATCGCGCCCAGGTTGACGTCGCCGAGCATCGTGATCTGACGCTTCAGGTCGCGCACCTCGTTCTGCGTGCCGACGATATCCTCCGGCACCGGGTAGCGTTCCTTGGCGAGCTCGAAGCTCAGCTCGTATTCTTCGCTCAGCTTGCGCAGAATATTGTCGAGTTCGACGTCGAGCCGGTTCGCCGCGATCTCCGTCTGGCGGATCTGGTCCTCCACCTGACGCAGCTGCGACCGCTGCTCCTTCGTCTCGCTCTCCTCCAGCTCGAGCCCCTTGATCTTCTCGGCGCGCTCGGCACGCTTGAAGTCGGTCTGCTCGGCGCATTCCTGCTTCTTGAGCCGGTAATGGTTCAGCTCCTCGATCTGCTTGACCGACTCTGCATCCAGCTTGCGCTGCTCCACTTCGTGGAATGCGCCCGTCTCGCGCAGCACGTTCATCTCCTGCTTCGCGCGATTGATATCCGCACGGATGCGCGCGGCCTGATCCTCGAACGACTGCTTCTCTTGGTCGGTCTTCGCGACCTTGATCTTCATGTCGGTCAGCTGCCCTTGCAGCTCTTCCTTCGCGGATTCGCTTGCCTTGCGCCGGTGCTCCGCCTCGCGGATTGCCGCCTGCAGGCGCTCCTCCTCGGCTGCCAGCTCGACCAGCTTCGCTTCGGAGGCGGCCTTGACCGCTTCTAAGCCGCCGCGCTCGCTTAGCTGGCTGCTCCGGTCATCGGCCTGCAATTGATGCTGCTCACGAAGCCGGTTCTCCTCCTGCTCGGCCTGCTGCAGCTCGGAACGGAGCTGCTGCTCCTCGATGCGAAGACGTTCGCCGCGATCGCGCAGCTCTTCGATGTTCTGCCCGCAGATCGACGTCTCCTTGCGGAGATCGTCCGTCTTCGCCTTCAGCTTCTCCAGCTGCACGGCCGTCTGCTTAATCTCCTCGTCCAACTGCTCGATCTGACGAGTACGGCCCAGCAGGTTCGCGCCCTTCTTCTGCAGGCTGCCGCCCGTCATCGAGCCGCCCGCGTTCACGACATCGCCTTCCAGCGTCACGACGCGGAAGCGATATTGGCACTTCGCCGCGATCCGGTTCGCCTGCTCCAGCGTCTCGGCTAGCAGCACGTTGCCCAGCAGGTTCTGCACGATCGAAGCATAGCGCGGCTCGCTGCCGACCAGATCGGCCGCCACGCCGACGTAGCCTTCGACCCCGGACACGAGGCGCTTCTCGCTCTCCGGCACGCTTCGTCCCTTGATAACGTCAAGCGGCAGGAACGTGGCGCGTCCCAGCTGGCGCTGCTTCAGGAACGCGATGCCCTGACGAGCCGTCCGTTCGTCTTCCATGACGACATGCTGCAGCGCGCCGCCAAGCGCCGTCTCGACCGCGATCTCCAGCTTCTCCGGCACGCGGATCAGCTCGGCTACGGCGCCGTGCACGCCTGAGAGCCCCCCGCTGCCGCTGCCGCGCCGCGAGGCCTTCAGCACCTCGCGCACGCCCTGCATGAAGCCGTCCAGATCATTCTGCATTTCCTTCATCGTATCCCGGCGCGACGTCAGCGCATCCAGCTTCTGCTCCCACTTGCGCGCCGCGCTCTGCGTCTCGTCGAGCAGCTGCTGCACCTGCTGGCGGCGTTCGCCTTCGGCCATGTAACGGTCCCGACCCTCCGCAAGCGCTGCGACCGTCTTCTCGAGCTTAGCCTCTACCTCTTGCCGCTTGACCGTCAGCAGTTCCAGTTGCTCTACCCATTTGGCTTCTTCTTCGCCAAGCCGCTCCAGTCTGCGCTGGATCGACTCCTGCTGCTGCTCGGCATAGCGAATCTCGTTGCGCACCGTGGCCATGCCGCTGAGCACATCGAGCAATTCGCGCTTCAGCCGTTCCTCCGCATCGGGAGCCGTGCTGCCCGCAACGCCGAGCAGGTTCGCTTCCTCGTCGGCCAGCTTCGCCTGCAGCACCTGAAGTTCTTGCGCCAGCGCTGCTGCTTTCGCGCGGAACTCCGCCTCTTCCTTCGTCAGCGACGCGATCCGCTCATCCTGCGAACCGATCGCTTCCTCGAGCTGACGGCGGTTCTGTTCGAGGTTGCGTCCCCGCTCCTTAAGCACTTCGCCGTGCCCTTCGCACTTCTCGTACTCTTCGCTGTATCGCAGCATGTCGGCGTGCAGCTGTTCCAGCGCTTCCTCGATCTCGCGCAGCTGCAGCCGATCCTTCTCGAGATGCGCGTCATGCTTGCTCACGACAGCCGACAGCTCAAGCTGCTGATTCTGTAGCTTGTCCAGCTTGGCGGTTGCTTCCTGCCATGTGCCGTGCACCTGCTCGATCTGATGGACGTACATCGAGATTTCCTTCGTCTTCAGCCTCTCGCGGAGCGCCTTATAATGAATCGCCTTCTCCGATTGCTCGCGCAGCGGCTCGACCTGATCCTCCAGTTCGGTGACCAAGTCATGAATGCGCAGCAAATTCTGCTCGGTATCATCGAGCTTCTTCTGCGCTTCCCGCTTGCGCGATTTATATTTGACGATGCCCGAGGCTTCCTCGAAGATGCCGCGGCGATCCTCGGACCTCGTGCTTAGAATTTCCTCGATTCGGCCTTGCCCGATGATCGAATAAGCTTCCTTGCCGATGCCGGTGTCCATGAACAGCTCGGTAATATCCTTGAGCCGGCAGGATTGCTTATTGATCAGGTACTCGCTCTCGCCGCTCCGGTGCACGCGCCGCGTCACCGTCACCTCGTCATACTCGAGCGGAAGCGTGCCGCTGGAATTGTCCAGCGTCAAGGACACTTCGCCGTAGTTGACCGCCTTGCGCGAGTCGCTGCCCGCGAATATAATGTCCTGCATATTGCCGCCGCGCAAGCTCTTGGCGCTCTGCTCCCCGAGCACCCAGCGGATGCTGTCGGAGATGTTGCTCTTGCCGCTGCCGTTCGGTCCGACGACGGCGGTAATGCCGCGCACGAACTCCAGCTCCGTCCGGTCGGCGAATGATTTGAAGCCGGCTAATTCTATCCGTTTCAGGAACATGTCTATGCCTTCACCTCTGGCGTCTATTGTACCATAACAGCGCTTGCGCTAGCATTAGTAGATCCTATATATAAAACGGGTTCGAATGGCATGCCGCCATCCGAACCCGTCTTACGTACCGTCCCTTATCCTGCGCCTTCCTCCGAGGTGAGCTTCTGCCACGCTTCGGCTGCGGCACGCTGCTCGGCTTCCTTCTTCGTCCGGCCTGCGCCGATTCCCCAAGGCTGTCCGCCGAGGCGAACGCCGATGACGAATTCCCGGTCATGCGCCGGACCGCGCTCTTCCTCGATCACGTATTCGATCGGACCGAGCGCGCGATGCTGCGCGCATTCCTGCAGCTTGGACTTGAAGTCCTTCACAGGCAAATATTCGCCGCTGTCGATCAGCGGGAAGATCCGCGCTTCGAGGAAGACCCTCACCGCATCCAAGCCGGCATCCAGGTACAGCGCGCCGACGAATGCCTCGAAGAGGTCTGCCAGCAGCGCCGGACGCTGGCGTCCGCCGAGCTGCTCTTCGCCTCGACCAAGCAACACATAGCTGCCGAACGACAACGACTCCGCGAATCGCGCAAAAGACGGTTCGCACACGATCGATGCCCGCATCCGCGTCAATTCCCCTTCAGGACGCTGCGGGTGGACCCGGTACAAATACTCCGATACGAGAAGTTGGAGCACGGCATCGCCGAGAAATTCCAACCGCTCGTTATCCTGCGTATTGCCGCCCTTGTGCTCGTTCACATAAGAAGTATGCGTGAACGCCTGCCGCAGCAGCTTAATCCGCTTGAATCGAATAGCCAGCTGCTGCTGCAGCTCGTCAAACCGTTCCTGCTTCATACTTTCTCATGACGATCGAAGCGTTGTGGCCGCCGAACCCGAACGAATTGGAGATCGCTACCTGCACGTCCGCTTGACGCGGCACGTTCGGCACGTAATCCAAATCGCATTCCGGGTCTTGGTTATCCAGGTTGATCGTCGGCGCGATCATGCCGTTCTTGAGCGTCAGGCCAAGGATGACCGCTTCCACGCCGCCGGCCGCGCCGAGCAGATGGCCCGTCATCGACTTCGTGGAGCTGACGGCCAGCTTATACGCATGGTCGCCGAACGCCTTCTTGATCGCTGTCGTCTCCGACACATCGCCGACAGGCGTCGACGTGCCGTGCGCATTGACGTAATCGATCGCTTCCGGCGCAATCCCGGCGTCGCGGATCGCCTTCGTCATGCAACGCGCCGCGCCGTCCGGGTCTGGTTCTGTCATGTGGTGAGCATCGCCGCTCATGCCGTAACCGATCACTTCCGCATAGATGCGGGCGCCGCGCTTCTGTGCATGTTCGAGCGATTCCAGGATCAGAATGCCCGAGCCTTCGCCCATGACGAAGCCGTCGCGACCCACGTCGAACGGCCGGCTCGCCTTCTCCGGCTCATCGTTGCGCGTCGACATCGCGCGCATGGAGCAGAAGCCTGCCATCCCGGTAGGACGGATCGTCGCTTCGGCACCGCCGCAGATCATGACGTCCGCGTCGCCGCGCTGTATCATTTTGAACGAATCGCCGATCGAATGCGTCCCCGTCGCACAGGCCGTAACAGCTGTGCTGTTCGGCCCCTTCGCTCCGGTGATCATCGAGATTTGGCCGGAGGCCATATTCGCGATCATCATCGGAATGAAGAATGGACTCACGCGCTTCGGACCCTTCTCCAGCAGTACATTATGCTGGTCTTCCCATGTGCCCAGCCCGCCGATGCCGCTGCCGACCATGACGCCGACGCGCTCTGCATCCACGTCCTCGCCGATCTTAAGGTCCGCATCCTTCACCGCAAGCGCGCTTGCCGCGACGGCGAACTGCACGAACCGGTCCATGCGGCGCACTTCTTTTTTATCTGCATAATCTTCAGGATTGAAGTTTTTGATTTCCGCAGCAATACGCGTCGGGTACTCCGACACGTCGAAAGCTTCGATTAAGGATACGCCCGACTTGCCAGCCATCAGGCTGCCCCAGAACGTCTCCAGGTCGGCTCCGAGCGAGGTCATGACACCCATGCCGGTTACGACGACTCTTTGTTTCATACTATTCACCCCAGCTCACAGCTTCGCGATCTTAACAACCATCGGTCTTGGCATTAATACGGACGCCAACAAGTTCAATCGGCGTCCGATTATGGAGAGAAGTCCCGTCTGTGCAGGCGGGACTTTCGTTAACGGTTTACGTATGAGATTGTATGTAATTGACTACTTCTCCCACCGTGGTAATCTTCTCTGCATCTTCATCAGAGATTTCCAAATCAAACTCGTCTTCAAGCTCCATAACCAATTCCACGACATCGAGAGAATCCGCGCCGAGGTCGTCTTTGAAATTTGCTTCGAGCGTGACTTCCGCTTCGTCGACGCCAAGGCGGTCAACGACGATGCGCTTCACGCGATCCAATACGTCGGACATCCGGTTCACCTCCTCTTTGGTATTATACGGGATTGTCTGTCAAAATGCCATAGCTTGTCTGACGCTATCCCATGTACATGCCGCCGTCGACATGAAGCGTCTGGCCGGTCATGTAAGCGGCAGCATCCGATGCGAGATAACGCACCGCTGCAGCGATGTCCTGCGGCTGCCCAAGCCGCGCGAGCGGAATCTGCCCGGACAGCTGTTCCCGCATCTCGGCAGGCAGCTTATCCGTCATATCCGTCTCGATGAAGCCGGGGGCCACGCAGTTCACCGTAATGCCGCGCGACGCCAGCTCGCGCGCCGAAGCCTTCGTGAGACCGATGACGCCGGCTTTGGCCGCTACATAGTTGGCCTGGCCGGGATTGCCCAGCACGCCGACCACGGACGAAATATTGATGATTCGTCCCGCACGCTGCTTCATCATCGGCCTGGTGACGGCCTTGATGCCGTTGAAGACGCCCTTGAGGTTCGTCTCGATCACTTGATCGAATTCCTCTTCCTTCATTCGCATGATTAAGTTGTCCCGCGTAATGCCGGCGTTATTCACCAGAATGTCGATCCCGCCGAAAGCATCGATCACGTCCTTCACCATGCCTTCGAACGCATCGGCCTTCCCGACGTCAGCCTTGACGAGCATGGCCTTGCGTCCGAGCGCTTCGATCGCAGCCGCGGTCTCCGCGGCCGCGCTCTCGCTGCCCGAATAGTTCACGGCAACGTCTGCGCCGGCTTCGGCCAGCGCAACCGCGATCGCGCGGCCGATGCCGCGCGAGGCACCCGTTACAAGCGCCATCTTGCCTTCCAAGCTTGCGAACATGCGTTAACCTCCTTCTCCCATTCACGCGTCAGCCGATCAGCCGGCGAACAGCGCGTCCAATGCAGCCAGACTGTTCACGGAATGAATCTTGACGGTCTTGTCCGTCTTCTTGATCAAGCCCGCCAGAACAGTACCCGAACCGATCTCGATGAACGTATCGACGCCTTGCTCGATCAGCCAAGTTACCGTATCCTCCCATAGCACCGGCGACACGACTTGCTCGGTCAACAGCCCGCGGATGTCGCTAGCGGAAGTCACCGGCTTAGCCGTCACGTTAGCGACGACGGGCACAGCTGCGTCCGACATCGGAACGTCGGCCAGCACCTGCTCTAGGCGATCCGCCGCCGGCTTCATGAGCGAGGAATGGAACGGTCCGCTGACTTCCAGCGGAATGACGCGCTTCGCGCCGATTTCCTTGCCCCGTTCCACGACGGCCGCAACCCCTGCTGCGGTGCCGGAGACGACGATCTGCCCCGGGCAGTTAACATTGGCCAGCTCGACTGCACCGGCCTCGCCCGAAATCGACGCGCACAGTGCCGACAACGCTTCGCGATCGGCTCCCAGCACGGCCGCCATTGCGCCTTGCCCGCTCGGTACGGCCGCTTCCATGAATTCGCCGCGCGCGCGAACCGTGCGCACTGCATCCTCGAACGACAGTACGCCTGCCGCTACCAGCGCGCTGTACTCGCCGAGGCTGTGGCCCGCGACGAAGTCCGGCTTCATGCGGTCCTTCAGCAGCTCATGCAGCGCGACGCTGATCGTCAGCAGCGCGGGCTGCGTGTTCGCCGTCTGCTTCAGCAATTCCTCAGGACCGTCGAAAATCACTTCGCTAAGCTTGAACCCCAGCGCCGCATCCGCACGATTGACGATTGCGCGCGACGCTTCTTGCGCATCGTACGCGTCCTTGCCCATGCCTACCGCCTGCGCTCCCTGTCCCGGGAACACGAATGCTATTTTCCCCATGACTAATCTCCTTCCACGTTACCAGACCAGCGCCGATGCGCCCCATGTGAGGCCCCCGCCGAAGCCGACGAGCATCAGCGTGTCGCCTTCCTTCACGCGGCCCTGCTCGACAGCTTCCGCCAGCGCCAGCGGGATCGAAGCGGCCGAGACGTTGCCGTACCGGTCCAGATTGATCATGCACTTGTCTTCCGACAGGTTAAGCCGGTTCAGCGCAGATTGAATGATGCGGATGTTCGCCTGGTGCGGAATCATGAGATCGATGTCGGACTTGTCCAAGCCCGCCTTCTTGAGCGCATCTTCCGCTGCGCCGCCCATGATGCGCACGGCGAACTTGAACACTTCGCTGCCCGCCATGTAGATGAAATGCGCTTTGCTGTCGACGCTGTCTGCCGTCGAAGGCATGCGCGAACCGCCTCCGCATACCTTGAGCAGCTCGCCGCCCGAACCGTCGGCACCGAGTTCGAACGACTTGAAGCCGCGGCCAGCCGGCACTTCGCCGAGCACGACTGCGCCTGCGCCGTCGCCGAACAGGATGCAGGTGTTCCGGTCCGTATAATCCGTAATCCGGGACAAGCATTCCGCGCCGATGACGAGCGCATTCTTGTACATGCCGCTCTGCAGCATGCTCGTCGCCGTCGCCAGTCCGTAGATGAAGCCGGAGCATGCCGCCGACAGATCGAATGCCGCCGCGCGGCGTGCGCCGAGCCGATCCTGCAGGATGCAGGCCGTCGAAGGGAAGAACATATCCGGCGTAATCGTCGCCACAATGATGAGCTCTACGTCTTCCGCCGCGACTCCTGCCGCTTCCAGCGCCTTGATCGACGCTTCGTATGCCAGATCGGACGTCGCCTGCTCGCTGGCCGCGATTCGCCGCTCGCGAATGCCTGTCCGCGTCACGATCCATTCGTCATTCGTATCGACCATCTGTTCGAGTTCTTTGTTCGTCAGCACGCGCTCGGGCACGTATTTCCCCGTTCCGATAATCCCTACTGCTCCCATGCTCATCGAGATTCCACTCACTTCCCGCTAATTTCTGCCGTGATCGTCTGTACCAGCTTGCCCTGCAGAGCCACTCTTGCCTGGCGTAAGCCATTCTTAAGCGCCCTTGCGTCGGACGAACCGTGACTCTTGATCACGACGCCGTTCACGCCGAGCAGCGGCGCCCCGCCGTGCTCCTTGTAGTCCATCTTCTTCCGTATGCCCCTCAAGCCTGGCATCATGATCGCCGCGGCCAGCTTCGTGCGCCAATTGCGCGAGAACTCCTGCTTCAAGATGCCGAAGATCATGCCGGCAGAGCCTTCCATCGCCTTCAGCATAATATTCCCCGCGAAACCGTCGCATACGATAACGTCGCAGTTCCGCTGCAGCACGTCGCGCGACTCCACGTTGCCGACGAATTCGATCGGTGCCGCGGACAGCAGCTCGTACGCCGCCTTCGTAAGCTCATTGCCTTTGGCCGCTTCCGTGCCGACATTGAGCAGGCCGACGCGCGGCTTCGCAATGCCGAGCACCTGCCGCTGATAGATCGTGCCCATCAGCGCGTATTGCAGCAGATGCTCCGGCTTGGCGTCCATATTGGCGCCCATGTCGAGCGCTAACACGCCTTGGTCTTCCTTCGTCGGCAGAATCGGCGCCAGTCCCGGCCGCTCGATCCCCTCGATGCGTCCGACGACCAATAGCCCGACCGTCATGAGCGCGCCGGTATTGCCGGCGGAGACGAGCGCGTCCGCCTTGCCTTCCTTCACGAGCCTGCCTGCGACGACCATCGAGGCGTCCTTCTTCCGCCTGACGGCCCGTACCGGCTCCTCATCCGTCTCAATCACCTCGGAGGCGTGCCGAATCTCGAGATTCGGTGCCGACCGGCCGGCCAAGGCCGCTTCGATCCGCGCTTGATCGCCCACGAGTATATAATGCGTGTCTTTCCATTCGTTCGCCGCTTCCAATGCGCCCTTCACAATCTCGTCAGGCGCGTGGTCTCCACCCATCGCGTCAATGGCGATCCGCAATTCCGTTTCCTCCTTCGTCCTTCTCGTCCCCAGCGTACCGATAGATGAGAAACACGCCTTGAAATACCATTTCTTCGCCGACGTACGTGAAAACTTCGACCTTCGCCTTCTGTTTTCCGCCGGATCTAACGTAAGCCTTCGCGATACATTTTTCCCCCAGCTTGACCTGCCTCACGAACCGGATATCCGCCGTCGCCGTCAGCGCGATCTCTTCGTTGATCACGGCAACAGCGAGCGAATTCGCCTGCGCGAACACGTGATGCCCGCGCGCGATGCCCGTTCTCGAGAAAATATGTTCTTCGCGGATCTCGAACATCGAGATTCCGCTCCTGTCCAGCTGGAGATCGATAATATCGCCGATGACTTCGTGAAGCGGCAGGGAGCGCACCGAATCGTACGAACGCTCGGCCATCAGCTTCAGCCGTTCGCGCAGCTCCGGTATGCCGAGCTCCATGCGGTCGAGACGGATCGTCTGAATGCTCACCTTCAGGTGCCGCGTCAGCTCCCGGTCCGTCATGAACGGATTATCCTCGATTAATCGGGACAGCTGCTGATGCCGCTGCCTCTTCGGCAGACGCTCCATGACTGCACCGCCCTTTACCAGTATTGTTAAGCGCGAGCCGGATTAGACATGACTATAATATCGGCGGTTGCTCTTATAACCAGGTACTAAACCAGTATAAAGAATTACACCAAGGGAATCAATGTCAAAAATCATGCGATGCAGCGAGCCATCGTGCGCAGCAAACGGCGGGCAGGCTGATAGCGGGCAAAAAAAATAGCACTTCACCGACAGATGAAGTACTACTCGAGTATCCGTTATTGCTTGATGATTTCTTTCGTCTTGTAATACCCGCAAACCTTGCATACGCGGTGAGCCAGCTTCAATTCTCCGCATTGTTCGCATTTAACCATGCCCGGAACCGCCAGCTTGAAGTGCGTACGGCGTTTGTCGCGGCGAGTTTTGGATGTTCTTCTTTGTGGTACTGCCATGTTTCCCACCTCCTTCAAAGACTAGCACATCAACCACTTGTGATCGCGAAGCATCTCGAGATGCTTATTCGACTTCGAATCTTGAACGCTGGCGAAACTTCCGGTACTCATGTAGCTCTGGCTACACTCCGTTCCTCATTTTCTACCATCGTCCAACCTTCTCGGCGCTGACAAGCGGTCTTTTTCAACGCCCATTACGATTTAAAGAAATCCTTCAGCCCCGCGAGTCTAGGATCGATCACTACGCGAGAGCAGCCGCACTCTCCGCGATTCAGATCGGCTCCGCACTCTTGGCACAGGCCCTTGCAGTCTTCGCTGCATAATGGGGCATAAGGGAGAGCTAGCAGCAGCGACTGTTCGACATAAGGCGTCAAGTCGACCTTATCGTCCTGAACCACGCTCACGTCCTCATCTTCCTTGTCGTCGTCCTTATCCTTGTCCGGATTATGCGCGAACCGTTCAGCGAACGGGATCTCGACATGCTCCTTCACCGGATTCAAGCAGCGCGAGCAGGCCAACTCCAGATTAACCGTCAATCGGCCTTCCACGACGGCAAGCTCTTCCTCGCCGTGCGCTTGCAGCTCGATGTGCAGCGGACCGGCGGACAACACGTCCCCGCGTCCCTCGATCAGCTGACCGATCTCCATGCGCTCGTCGAATGACTTGGTCTTGCCCTTGGATGTCAGTTCTTGCATATGAATAATCATAGGATCACTCCAAACAAACAAAGATTATTATATCGAGCAGCGGCACCATTTGTCAACAATTTCGCAAACTTCCTCTGACATGCTATATTCATCCTAATGAAATAAGAGTCGGGAGGCTTCGCCATGCGCACGGTCGGAATCGTCGTTGAATACAATCCGTTCCATAACGGTCACCGTTATCATCTCGAGCAATCGGTCCGCGCATCGGGCGCCGATGCGGTCGTCGCGGTCATGAGCGGCCACTTCCTGCAGCGCGGCGAACCGGCGCTGATCGATAAATGGGCGCGTACCGAGATGGCGCTGGCAGGCGGCTGCGACCTCGTCATCGAGATCCCGATCGCGTACGCGACGAACGCAGCCGAGTGGTTCGCCTTCGGCGCGGCTTCGCTGCTCGACGCGACCGGTGTCATCGACGCGATCTCGTTCGGCAGCGAGAGCGGAGACATCGGCGTGCTGCGCCGAATCGCGGCCGTATTGGCGAACGAGCCGCCGCAGCTGCAGCTGATGATTCAGGGCGAACTCGCTACCGGCGCGAGCTATCCGGCCGCGTTCAGCCGCGCCGTGCGCGGCTTCCTCGCGGCAGCCGGCGATGCGGAAGCCGCCGAATTCCCGCTGGAGCAGCCGAACAATACGCTCGGCCTGCATTATCTCATCGCGCTGAATCGGCTCGGCAGCCCGATAGCGCCCTATACGATTCGCCGCGAGAAAGCCGGCTACAGCCAACGGGACGTGACGGACGGCTCCATTGCCAGCGCCACCGCGCTGCGCCGGCTAATCATGGAATCGGGCGATCCCGCATCGATCGCGTCCTATGTGCCGGAGTCGACGCTCGACATTCTGAGACGCGAATGGCAGTCCGGCAGAGCGCCGATCGGCTGGCCGTCATTCGCGGACAAGCTATTCCACGCGCTCGCCGTCAATGATCCGGCTTCGCTGGCTGAATTCCGCGATATCGGCGAAGGGCTGGAGCACCGCATCAAGCAGGCGCTTCCGCGGCTTGCGGGGCTCGGCTTCGACAGCCTGATCGATGCGGTCAAGACCAAGCGTTACACGCGCACGCGCCTGCAGCGGGCGCTGTTGTCTGTCCTGCTCGGGCATCGCAAGGCCGAGCTAGCGCCGAACCGGCTGGCCCAGGGCATCACATACATCCGGGTACTCGGCTTCACCGCCAAGGGACGCGCGCTTCTCAAGCGCATGCGTACCGCGGCGAAGCTGCCTATCCTTCTGAGCGCCGCGAGCCCGCCGATCGCATCGCGCTATCTCGAGCTGGACACGCAAGCAAGCGCGGCCTATGCCCTCGGGTATTCCGGTCCTAATCCTCGCGACCTGTTCCGCGACTACCTTGAGCCGCCTATCATTCGGTAAAGCCGCCTGCTTCGGCTGCAGCGAGGAAGTCGATCGCCTCCTGCAGCGTATGCACCGCCGCGATTCGCATGTCCGTGCCGAGCTCCTGCGCCTTCGCCCTTGCCTCCTTATCGTTCCCAGCAGGGACGATAAACATATCCGCCCCGGCGCGGTCCGCCGCAATCACCTTCATTCCGATGCCTCCTACCGCGCCGACATCCCCTTGACGCGTGACCGTGCCGGTTGCCGCGATTCGCTGCCCGCCGCCCAGCTCTCCGTCTGTCAGCAGATCGTAGATATACAAGCCGAATAATAGCCCCGCAGAAGGCCCGCCGACCTCGCCCGCATCGATCGCAACACGATTCGCCGGGTCTTCCGGTCGGATCGCGCGCGTCTCCGTCAGCTCCACGCCCCCCAGCAGGCGTGGCAATTGTCCCGGCACAATGCCTGAGGCATTGCTCTCGCTCGCAATCGATACAGCAAGCGGCTTACGCTCGCCGCCTCTCAGCACTTCTATCGGCACGGTTGCGCCCGTCTGCTGCGCGAGTATACGTATAGCCTCCTCTGCCCCCATGACCGGCTCGCCGCCGATGGTCACGATTCGGTCGCCTGCCCGGAAGACGGACGTCTCTCCGCTCCGGGCGACGAGCAGCCCGCTGGGTATTTGCTCGTAAGGGATCCCCGCCGCGCGGTAAGCCGCTTCAATCGCGTTACTCTGCGAGCCCTCCATCAACACGTTCATGCGGAGCGCATATTCGGCCGTGCTGCTGCCTTTCAACACGGCCGACTTCGAATGCACTTCGCGATCCGAACGCCACAAGCTCTGCATAGCCGTCCAATAATTCGTGCTCCGTGCCATATATACGGTCGTTATCAGCCAATCGCCCTCCGGCTGTCGCTTGTCCGCTTCTGCCTCGACCAAGGCATCCGCCGATTCCGCCAGTCCCGGCTGATAGACGAGGAACGGAGCCGGGATATATAAGAAGAAGATCATGATCGCCGCAGCCGCAATCGCCCATCGAATCGCCGAGCCTGCCGCGCTCTTATTCCGCTTGTCCATCGGTCCCCCCACTTCCGCCCGAGGTCTATTGATACGCCTGTCCGCGTACATTGGAATAACCCCCTCTTGCAAGGCGGTCTACTCGTCCGCTTAATCTATTCCCGGAGGCCATGCCATGTTTCGTTCCGCAATGCTCGGCATTATGCTCCTTATCATCGTCGCCGCCATCGTGCGCGACCCGTCCGTTTCTTTTCAGGCTGCCCTGGAAGGGTTAACCGTATGGTGGACGATCGTGTTCCCGGGTCTGCTCCCCTTCATTGTACTATCCGAATTGTTATTCGCGTTCGGGCTGGTCCATGCATTGGGTGTCCTGTTGGAGCCGTTCATGCGCCGCGTCTTCCGGCTGCCCGGCACGGCCGGCTGGGCGGTTGCGCTCGGCTGGACTGCCGGTTACCCGTCCGGTCCTGACGCAGCCGGCCGCATGACGAAGGGGGGCATGCTCACCCCGCAGCAGGGTCAACGGCTCGCTGCCATCGCGCACATGCCGAGTCCGATGCTGATGCTGCTGGTAATCGGCGCAGGCTTTCTTCATCATCCGGCTGCCGGTGCCGCGATCGCCATCTGCGTATGGTCATCCGGCCTGATCGTCGGCCTCATCCTTGCTTGGCTCGATAAGGAGGAACGCACTTCGACGGCCGGCTCTGTACGCAGTGGCCGTTCCATGCCGATCCCGCTCCGCGCAATCCGCGAAATGGAAGAGGCGCGGCTGCGCGACGGCCGCGGCTTCGGCCAAGCGCTTGGCGACGCCGTGACCGCAAGCGTGCAGCGGCTGCTGGCCATCGGCGGCTTCATGATCGGCGGCGCCGTCTTGATTCGCCTGCTCGAGAAGCTGCTTCCGGACAGCCTTGCGCTCGCCGCATCTCCAGGCATCTACGAGGTTCATCTCGGCACCTACGCAATCAGCGCGCAGTTCCCCGCGCTCCATTCGCCGCTCGGCGCCGCATTCGCCGCCGGCATTCTCGCATGGAGCGGCTGGAGCGCCTTGCTCGCTTCGCAGAGCGCCTTCGGGGATTCCGGCCTTCGCCTGGCGCCGCTCGCGGCAAGCAAGCTGCTTCATGGCTTGTTGGCTTATCTAATCGCGCTGTGGGCTTGGCATCCGCTGCTAGCTTGGTCCGAGAAGCTGATACCGGCCTTGTTCGGCTCAGCGGCTCCCGCTCAGCCCGTATTCATGATCGGGACCCGCGACAACGGCTTCTTGCAGCTGCCGCTCATCTGGCAAGCTTCGCTCTGGACCCTTGCCATCATGGCGATCGCCGCAATCTGCTTGACTGGCCTGCTGCGCATGCTGGCAATCGAACGGCCAAGCCGCTAGAGGCTTGGCCGCGAGTTATGTAGGTTACTTGTACTTCGAGGTTAACGCACGCTCGACCTCTGCCGGCACGAGATCCCCGACATCCCCTTTGAATTGCGCGATTTCCTTCACGATACTCGAGCTAAGATACGAGTACTTCGGATTCGTCATCATGAAGATCGTCTCGATCTCGCTGTCGAGCTGATGATTCATCGAAGCAAGCTGCAGCTCCATCTCGAAGTCCGATACCGAGCGAATGCCGCGGATGATGACATCGGCCTGCCTCGTCTTCATGTACCGGACGAGCAGGTCGCGGAAGCTGTCGATTTCCACATTGGGCAGATGCCCGGTGACGCTCCGCAGCAGCTCCTTGCGCTCCTCTACCGTGAACAGCGGATTCTTGCTCGTATTGTTCAGCACGGCGACGATCAACTTGTCGAACTGCTTCGCAGCCCGGTGAATAATATCCATATGACCGAGCGTAACGGGGTCGAAGCTGCCTGGATATACGGCGATTCGAAGCGGCCTGTCAATCGAATCCATGGGGTTCTTCCTCCTTAGCCTCTGCGAGGCCTTCGTATTCGTAGATCGTCACGGCCGTCTCGCCGTACTGCGCATGTCTTCGGTGGATGAAACCTGTAATTCCCTCGGGATAACGATGCCCCGAATCATGCTCCACGACGATGACGGCACCGTTCTCCAGCAGGCCTCGGTCGGACAACTCGCTCATCAGCATGTCGGCGTTCTTCATGCGGTATGGCGGATCTAGGAATACCAGCGCAAATAAAGCCTCCCGCTTCGCTAGCAGCTTAATCGCGCGGTCCGCCGTATTGCAGTAGATTTCCGCCTTGTCCGTCATGCGCGCCGCTTCGACATTGGCCCTTACGGTAGCTACGCTTGTTTTCTCGCTGTCGATGAAGATCGCCTTCTCCATACCGCGGCTAAGCGCTTCGATGCCCAGCCCCCCCGTTCCGGCGAACAGGTCCAACGCCATCCCGCCATCGAAGTAAGGTCCGATCATGCTGAAAATGGCTTCCTTCACTTTATCTGTAGTTGGGCGCGTGTTCATGCCGGGGACCGCCTTCAGCGGCCTGCCCCTCGCCTCGCCCGCAATGACTCTCACGTGTATGGCGCCTCCTTGTGGACATGCTGTCTTGCTTGTAATCGTACCATATTTTGCGCGCACTCGCGAAATTTTTACGCCGGATGCGTATAACTTTTCCCGAATCGGCAATCCTTAAGATATCGGCATCGCGAGGTGCCGTAGACAACCGCGGAGAAGACTTACGTTTCCCCATAAGCTCTTCGTCCGGTTTCTCCTCTCCCATGAAAGGGACTCCCGAAAGGGGGTCCCGAATTTTTTGTGTCCGCAGTTCCAGCCCCTTATCCCTCCACTATCATCGATAGATTGCAGTTGTTATAATAGAAGGAACAGAAATTCTCTGAACAACCTCAGCAAAGGTGGTCATGCAGCCATGGACGGACGCAAAGCGGTCGCTATTATACTCGGCATCTGCGCGGTACTCGCCATTCTCGTCGTTATCGCGGTTAAGAATGCGCCTTTCTCATAAAAGGCACGCACATCGCTTAGCAGACGCGAAAGCCGCTCCGGCGGCTTTTTTGGCGTGCTCGGCAAGCGGTTCGTTTTCTGTCGGATTATGCGATTTCATGGTGAATAAGCGCCAATATTGTAATGTGAATTCGCACAGGATATGGTAAGCTATCTGTAAAATCGCTAGAAATGCGAGCTTACTAGTTTATCGATAGAATGGAGTGTCGGTTTACCATGTCCAAGAAACGTCCATCAAGCAAGAAAGGGACTCATCGCCGCAAGCTGCGCATGCTGCCCGCCATGGTTGCGGCAGCCCCGCTCGCCATCGGCGTGCCCGCTGTCGTCAGTGCGGCTGAAGCGCCGCCCACGGGCGTGCAGGTTCCGATCCCATTACCTTCGGAGAATGGAGGCGTAGTCGTTGGAGATCAATCCCACTTCACGCCAATCCAATCCGCGAACGGCAACAACCTGAAAGTCGGCGAGTCGATTACCATTGACTTGGACGAGTACTTCCAAGATGCGGAAGGCTTTCTCATCTACGTGCAGAACCCGACCGTAGCCGACGTGACCACGTTGAGCGGGGATCTGTATGTCGGGGCGAAGCGAACAGGAACGACGCTCGTGAACGTAATGGCCTATAACGATAATCAACAGTTTGTCGACGCTGAGCGGTTTCGGGTGACGGTGGATCCGAACCCATTGCTGGATTCGGACGGCAACGGCTTCGATATCCAAGACGCAGCCAAGGCTGTGCGGGCGATGAGCGGCCTGTCGGACGCCGTGAAGAAAGAAGCCGCACGCACGGTGCTACGCTCCGCAGAGTCATTCCTGGACTTGCCGAATCGCTCGCCCGAAGGCCGTGCAGAGCCGATTGAACGCTTCGTTCCAGAACGCATGAGCACCGTACTGTACTTGGATGACTTTTTCGGAGATCCGGATGGCGATGTATTGAATTATGCAATTGATTCCGTTGCAACCTTCCCTTCTAGCAGCACGGTAGCGGACTATACGATCAATGATAATGGCCAGCTCGAGATCAATGCCTCCTCCTACAACACCGGAAGCTCCACGGTCACGATCCGCGCGACGGATCCTGACGGCCTGTCGGTCACGCAGCAACTCCAGGTGAAGCTGATCAATCTCGAGTTTGCTCCTGTCATCAACAACATCGATAATCGAGAGACCGATGAGGATACTTCGTTGACGTTTGAATTTAGCATTCGTGATAATGACGGCGACTCGGTTACGCTCACGGCCGCATCGAGCGACCAGGAGTTGATCCCAGACAGCGGCATTCAGATTACGGGCACTGGCGATAGCCGTACCATCACCGTTACGCCTGCCGCCAACCAGCATGGTGAGGCTACCATCGAGCTGACCGCGACAGACAGTACGGGCCTCACGGCAAAAAAATCGTTCACCGTTACCGTGAATCCGGTGAACGATGCTCCTGTTCCTTATGCGCCTACAGTCGAACTCAACGTTCCAGAGCATTCGACCAGCTTCATTAAGATGAAAGACTTTTTCACCGATCCCGATGGCGACACCCTTACTTACTCGGTGGTAGGGAGCTTGCCTTCGAGCAGTACCGTTGCGCATTTCAACTTCACTAGCGGCACGCTTACAATTAATTCCTACACCTATAATACAGACAACTCCACGGTCACGATCCGCGCGACGGATCCTTACGACTTTTCGGTTACGCAGCAATTCCGAGTGACGCTCGTGAATCGAGAGCTTCCTCCTGCCATTGAGAGTATCGGGAATCAGACGATGAATGAAGACACCACGTTGACGGTCAACGCTACCGTTCGCGATTACGACGGCGACTCGGTTACGCTCACGGCCACATCGAGCAAACAGGAGTTAATTCCAAACAGCGGCATTCAAATTACGGGCACTGGCGATAGCCGTACCATCACCGTTACGCCTGCCGCTAATCAGCATGGGGAGGCCGACATTACACTTACCGCGACCGACAGCACAGGCCGCACGGCAAGCACATCGTTCACGATAACCGTGGATCCGGTGAACGATGTGCCGTCGATCAGCGCGATCTCGGACAAAGAGACCGAAGAGGATACGCCATTGTCGTTCGACTTCACGGTCAGCAATCCCGATTATGACCTTACTGATCTCGCAATAACGTGGACCTCGAGCAACGAATCGCTCGTCCCGAACGCGAACATTGCCATTACGGGAACGGGCGAGACCCGGACGATTACGCTGACGCCTGCTGCTGATGCACACGGCGATGCAACGATCACATTGCGAGCAACGGACGGGGATGGCGATTATGTCGAACAAACTTTTGACCTTACGGTGACAGCCGTGCACGATGCTCCTGTCTTAACCGAAGGCGCTACGCTATCGATGGAGGTCACTGAGAGTGTTTTCAGAATCTTTACTGTGGCTGAACTATCCTATCAAGGCGCTGAGACCCCTGAAGCACCGATCACCTTCACGATCACGAAGCTTCCTGAGCATGGTATGTTGAAGATCAATGACGGAGCCGTCTATGAAGACGGGACGCCCGGCACCTTTGTGAACGGTACGTTTACGCTCGAAGATGTCGAGAACGGCAAGGTGCTCTATCAGCATGACGGCGGCGAATCCGCAACCGACTCCTTCGAATTCGTCGTATCGGACGGCATCGCGGAGACAGCGACGCAGACCTTCAACTTGTCGATCCTGCCGCTTAACGACGCGCCGCTCCCGACAGAGAGCCCGACGTCCATGTTCTTCCGCCCCGGTCAGCAGATCGTCATCGATCTCGATGAACTGTTCACGGACCCGGATGGGGATTCGCTGACTTACACTGACGTCTCGGTTGGCAGTAACCCTTACAATGCCAGCATCGATGGTCACACGCTGACGCTGGTGGCCGACAGCATGACACCGAACAGTGAGGTCACGATCAAAGCGACTGACCCGAGCGAAGAGTGGGCTGAAAGAAGCCTTAACATCACGAATCTGACCACATACACCGATCTTCGCGATACGCTGATTGGGATTAGCGATACTTATTTGACGTCGTATAAGCTTGAGACCGTCTTCCTCTCGTCATCCATGTTCACGTTCACCGCCGAATCTGACGACGAGACGATTGTATCTGCTTCCGTCCGCTTGAACGACGAGGAGAATCCCGTTCTGGAGCTGAAGGGCCGCCGTGCTGGCAATAGTACTGTTCGCGTCATCGGGACGAATGCTTACGGCACTCGAGTGATCGACGGCTTCGTCGTCACGGTCGCGCCGATCGAAGTTACTCCGATCGCGCCCGTGCCGGTTGTATCCAACGGCGATGGCGATATCATCGGTACGTTCGATGTCACGGATATTTTCACAGGAGCAACTTCATACCGCTTTACGTACTCTCCGAACAGCTTGACGTTGTCAACGAGCAATACGGCGATGGTCGAGCCAGGAATGTGGGTCACGGATACGCAGTTTACAGTGGAAAAGGGATACTTCCTTGAGCCGGTCCTCATCGAGGCAAAGAATGCCGCCGAACAGATTGTATCCTATGTGCTGACTTTCGATGAAGCGCCTGAATATATCGGTAATGAATTCATATCGGATACGCTTGTCGTGCAGCGCGACAATCAATTCTATTTCAACCCGATCTTCCCGGAACCGTTATTCCATGATGAGAACCCGGACACGCTGCAATACAACGTTCATATCGAGAATGAACCCGGCATTGCGAGCGTAGGTCCGGCCGAGAACGGCTTGTTCCCGATATCGGGCATTAACACCGGCATCATTACCGTTACGTTGTCAGCCACGGACGAGAACGGCAGCTCCGGATATCACGAATTCACGCTCTACGTCGTGGATGAAGTGTTGGAATTCGAAGGAAACGATTCCAGTGCAATCATTGATATTAGGGACTTTGCTGCCATCACTGACCCATCTGCCACGATCATGATCGATAACATGAACGAGATTGATTCTAACGCCGTAGTTAGTATTGTCGATCACGAAGACGGTACCTTCACCATCAATCAGCTTAATCCTTATCCCGGCGAGCAAGCGGTCATCTTCCGCGTCCAAGAAGGCGCTAATACGCCGATTACGGTCATCATCTATGTCATCACGCAAGAGACCGCGTAATGACGCGCACATCGGATATCGCAACCGCATTGCAAGAACAGCGTTACGAGGAGGCGGAGCAGCTCGCGATCGCCTCCCTGCGCCGATCGCCGCTCCAAGCCCAGGCTTGGGTGCATCTCGGCGAAGCGCTGCTCCGGCAGGGCTGCGGCGATGCTGCCAGGCATGTATTCGAACGCGCCTGGCTGCTGGATCCGCAAGCCGCTTGGGTGCCTGCCGTGCAGCACGCATTGACGGAGGCGGCAGCCGGACCGGCTCGACCTGACGTGCATGCGCTGCTCCGTGTCCCGAACGTGAAGGTGACGGCAGCGGTCATGACATGTAACGACGCACGGACGATCGTCCGATGCGTGAGCAGCTTAATCGAGGCCGTCGACGAAATCGTCATTCTCGATTCCGATTCTACGGACGGCACGCTGGCGCTGATCCAAGACATGCCGAAGGTCAGAATCATCCGTCATGTCCCGCTCGACGATGATTTTGCGGGCAAGCGCAACCGCGGCCTGGACCACTTCGACGGCGATTGGGTCATCTGGGTTGATGCCGACGAATCGCTATTCCCGGAGGACGTCGCAATCGTGCGCCAAGCCGCTGGCCTGTTCGACAGCGCGCCGCTGCCGCCCATCCTCAGCATATGCCAGGTCAATTCCATTCAAGGCAAGGAAGTGCGGGACTACTCGCTGCCTCGCATGTTTCCGCTAAGGCGCGGACTTCGCTATCACGGCAGAGTGCATGAACAAGTCGTCCTCGAAGGCACACCGCTGTTCGAAGACGGCACGTTCCGGCGTTCCGTCCGGATCAGGCTGCGGCATGACGGCTACGAGCCGGATGTCATGAAGCGCCGAGACAAGCTGAACCGCAATCTGCGCCTCCTGCGCATGATGGTCGACGAAGAACCCGACAATCCGGGATGGATGCTGTACTACGGCCGGGAGCTGCTCGGAAGCGGAGACGCCGATCAAGCGCTGACGATACTCGCTCGGGCGGAGGAGCTTGCCAATCGAACGCCGTTATTCGGCCGGTTAGTCGAGATCCTAACGCTCATGGGCTCGATTCACATGCAGCGCAAGTCCTACGATGCCGTCGAACAAGTCTGTCTGCGTGCCCTCAAGGCTTCACCCGACTACCCGGACGCGCAGTATATGCTCGCCCAAGCCCGGATGCGCAAGGCGGTTATCCTCATGCAGGACGCGGAGCGTCACCTGCATCAGGCCAAAGCCTCCTTCGCAACCTACAGAGGCACGGTCACGGCCGACCGCGCGATCGCCGAATGGAAGGCGGATCTCGCGCTGGCCGATCTTGCCCTGCTGGCCGGCAAGCGGGCGGAAGCGATCCACAGATACGAGCAGATCTGCCAGCGTCATCCCGAGCTCGCAATCGTACGCCAGAAGCTGGATAAGCTGCTCTCACCCGAATAAGAAGAAGCGCAGGACCATCGCGTCCTGCGCTTCTTCTTATTCGGGCAACTCCGGCACGTACCGAATGGACCTTAGCATCTCCACGAACACCGGCAGCACGTCGGCCTGCTCGGCTGCCCGGTAACTGAACCGCACGATCATCTTGTTCCCTCGGTCCTCGAATGCCCAATAATCCTCGTAGATCAATTCGCGGTCATTGACGCTGCCGACGTATTCCGCATATTCGACGAGCTCCGGATTCGTAAAGTTATAGTCCGGCAGTACCTGCCCTTCCTCGAACAAGGTGAATATGCCGCGCTCCCCCATCCACCACTCGGATCCGTCCTCGAAGTCCCGCTTCTCGACCCCGGCCCCTTCCGGGATATAGAAGCCGTAGGGCTTCATGGGATCTTGCATGAAGGTTGCCTCGTACGGTTCGCCATCGCGCTCCGCGATGCTTGCCGTTCCGACGTAGACAGGCAGCTCTTCGGGCAACAGCGGAGTGGAGCGATCGCCTGCCTCCTCCCCTTGCCCTTCCCCTCCCTCTGTCTCTCCTTCATGATCCGCAACCGCATTTGCACCAGTCGCGACGTCCACGGCGTTGCGATTGCCGCCCCCATCTATCGCCGTCGATCCATTGTCTCGTTCATTACCGCCGCTTGCACATCCGCTAACCACCAGCAATACAAAGAATGCCAGCATCCACGCGCTTCCCGTTCTCCGACCGTTCCTCCTGCTGATCCGTTCCATCTCTCGCCTCACCTCATTCGTATAGACGACTCGCCCGGCCAGCAGGTTACACGTATAATGGTAACAATCGTACAAGTACATTCCGCTAAGGAGGCTCCGCCGCATGCCTGAACCTACCGTTCCCGTTCCTGCCAATCTGCCGTCCGACTTTCCCGCGTGGTCACTAGCCGCGACTTGGGAAGAGGATACGATCGGCGAATCTTCTTGCGATGTCTATCGCATAACCGCACCGGACGGCACGACCGCTTACGCGAAAATCGGTCCGGCCGGCCACCTCGCAGCCGACCGCGTAATCCTCGACTGGTTGCTCGATAAACCGCTGCCCGTACCGCAACTGCTCTACTCCAACACGGCTTCCGAACGGGACTTCATGCTCATGACCGCGATCGAAGGCGAGCATGCGGCAAGCGACAGCAATCTCGCAGCACCGGAGCGGACAGTCGTGCTGTATGCGGAAGCGCTGCGCCGGATTCACGCAATGCCGGCCGCCGACTGCCCGATCGATCGGCGCCTTGACGCGGTGCTCAGCGAGGCCGCCGATCGCATCCGGTTCGGCCTGGTCGATCTCGATGACTTCGAGCCGGCCAATCACGGCCGTTCACCTGAGGAACTGCTCGCGGAACTCCGGGACACTCGCCCGGAGCGCGAAGAGCTTGTGTTCACGCACGGCGATTATTGCATGCCGAACCTCATGCTCTGGGACGGCGCGATCAGCGGCATTATCGATTGGGGAAGCGGCGGCATCGCCGACCGCTACCAGGACGTTGCGCTGGCCGTTCGCAGCCTAAGGCACAACAAGCTCGCAGACTACGTCCCCTTGTTCCTTCGCACCTACGGAATCGAAGACCCGGACCTCGCGCGCATTCGTTACTATATCCTGCTGGACGAGTTCTTCTGAGCGCGCCCGGCATCGCTTGTGCACATAATCAATAACCCCGCGGCCGGTGGCCGCGGGGCGTAAGTTAAGCATGATGTCGGGGAGATTCGACTACTCTTCTTCTGCTGCGCTTGCTTCAGCTTCGGCGTCCGCTTCGGCTTCCGCAGCCGCTTCTTCGGCTGCTTCATCCACCGCTTCGTCTGCTGCATCGTCAGCAGCCTCTTCGGCTTCCGCTTCTTCCTCCGCTTCTTCTGCGTCTTCGAGAACTGCGTCGTCAGCAGCCTCTTCCTGCTCTTCCTGTTCCGTGTCTTCTGCCAATTCCAGACCCGTTACTTCCAATTCTTGCTCTCCCATGCGAATCCCTCCATCATTATCATATCGTTTGTGCTGCTCCTTCAGTATACGCTTGTACCGATGCGCATCCTGTCGGTTGATGGAGTCGAATATTAATTTTTAATTACGCTTCCATTACCGTTCGTCGAACATGTCCAGGTGCTATTCGATGCCGTACAATGTCCGCGTATTCCGCAGCAGTCGAGCGGCCACGTCCGTAACCTCGAGCCCCTTGATCGCCGCGATCTCCCGCACGACATCCCCGGCCATCGCCGGATTCGTCTGCTGCCCTGAGTAGGGCCCTTCATGCGGCCACGGGCCGTCCGTCTCTGCCATGAGGAGCTCGATCGGATAGCGCTTCGCCAGTTCCCGAATCTCCGGCTCATACGCGACGTCCGGGGTAATCGACACATAGTAGCCGCGCGCGATCATCCGCTCGATCGCGGCCTCGGGTCCCTTGAACCAATGAAAATGCGCCCACCTGACGCCGTGCCGCTCCATAATGGCGCAAGCCTTCTCCGCATCCTCGTAGACCGCGTGCAGCGCGATCGGACGATCCAGCTCCGCAGCCAGCGCCGCGAAGCGGTCCAGCAGCTCGAGGTACGGCGTTTCGTCGAAGCGACCGCCTCCGGCCTCGATTTCCGATCGCGTATAGTATGGCAGCCCGACCTCGCCGACCGCGAACGCTTCGCCTGCCGCATGGCGCTCGCGAATCCACGCGAACAGCGCCGCTTCTTCCGCCGCATCCGGAACCGGCTGCTCCGGATGATAGCCGTAGGCCGGCATAATCCGCCCGGGATAGGCCGCAGCCAATGCCCGATTATCCTCGCAGGATGCCAGGTTCATCGACACGGCCACCACGGCCTCCGTACCGGCGGCGAACGCCGCCTCCAGCAGCGGCTTCCGCTCTTCCGGCTCATACTTGTCGACATGGATATGCGCATCGATCCAGCCGATGCTCCCGTCCCCCATTGCCACTGTCGTTCATCCCCTTCTCACTAATGCCTATCCCGCCACCTTAGGGCACGAGGCTGGCCGGCTTGAGCAGCTCGTAGATTTCATCTTTCAGCCGATTGAATTCCGGCGTGCGCCACAGCTTCTCCTCGCGCGGCCTTGCGAACGGAACCTCGATGTTCCGCAGCACGCGCGCCGGCTTGTCCGACAGCACAAGCACGCGGTCGGAGAGCAGCAGCGCTTCCTCGATGCTGTGCGTGACGAGCAGCACCGCGCGCCGGTTCGCCTCCCACAGCTTCAACAGCCATTCCTGCATCTGCATGCGTGTCAGCGCATCGAGCGCGCCGAACGGCTCATCGAGGCACATGAGCTTCTGCGGACTGAGCAGCGCGCGGATGAACGACACCCGCTGCTGCATGCCGCCCGACAGCACATGCGGGTAAGCATCCGCATAACCGCCCAAGCCGACGCGCACCAGCCATTCCCGCGACAACGCGCGGGCTTCCGCGCGTCCCACGCCCGCGATCTCGAGCGCCAGCTCGACATTCGCCGCGACCGTGCGCCACGGGAGCAGCGCCGCCTGCTGCGGCATGTACGCGATCAGGCCGCGCTTGCCTGCCGCGCTCTTCCCATCCACGCGAATCTCTCCCGCATCCAGGTTCGACAGCCCGCCGATCAGTTGGAACAGCGTGCTCTTGCCGCTTCCCGAGGGGCCGACGAGCGACACGAATTCGCCTTCGCCGACGGTGAGCGATACCTCCTGCAGCACCTCAACGCTGCCGAATCGCTTGGATACGCCGCGAACCTCCAATGCCTGCGTCATTCGCCGTCACCCCCTTCGTTCTTCGGCCGCCAGCGCACGACGAGCCGCTCTGCCCAAGCCGTATGGCCGAACAATAACATGCTGAACACAATTATAATGATCGAGGCCGCGAATACGCGTGCCGTCTCCCAGCCGCCCATTGACAGCTTAATGTAATACCCGAGCCCGCTGCTCGCGCCGAGCCATTCCGCCGCTACCGCAGTCGTCACGCTGTACGCCGCGGCAATCCGCAAGCCGGAGAACAGGAACGGTCCGGCATTCGGCAGCTCCAGCCGCAGGAAGATCGTCCATTTGTCAGCCCCAATCATCGCCAAGTAATTGCGAAGCTTCGGGTCGCTCTGCCAGAGTCCCGCCAGCATGGCTACCGTCACGGGGAAGAAGCAGACGAGCACGATGAGAACGTATTTGGGAAGTTCCCCGAATCCGAGCCAGATGACCAAGAGCGGTCCGAGCACGAGCACGGGCACGCTCTGCGACAGCACCAAGAGCGGCGCGACGGCGCGGCGCGCGCCCGGCGTCAGATGGATCAGCGTCGCAAGCAGCACGCCGATGCACGCGCCGATCAATAGCCCGCCCAATGTGCGTTCGCCCGTCGCCAGCGTATGTCCGACCAATCGTGGCCATACCTTGGGGTCCATCGCCTCGCGAACGATCGCGAGCGGACTCGGCAGAATGTAAGGCGGTATTGCGAAGATCGCCACGGCCCCCTCCCAGGCGACCAATAGAACGGCAATGACCGCCAGAGGCGGCCATCCGTTCCGGATTTTACTGACCATCCGGGTATTTCTCCAGCAGGCGGCCCATCGAGGCGCCGCTGCTCGGATTGTAGTAGATCTTGATCTGCGAGATGACCGATGGGCATCCCATCTCCGTCATCGCTTCGTTCATCGCCTTAACGACCGCGAGCAGCCCGTCAAGGTCGCCCTCCATCGTCGTCTCGAGCGGCGCTACCCGGTACGGATAACCCGACGCTTTGATGACTTCGATCGCCCGGTCCACGTAAGGAATGACGCTCTCGCCCCCAGGGGTAGAGGGCAGAATCTGTATGCTTACGAGTGCATTTGCCATAGTCTCGGTCTCCTTCATTTTGCGGCGGCTGGATTGCCCGACCGACCGCCGCGCGTTATTTTACTCCGGCAGATAATCGTTCGTGAACGCCTTCGCCGGGTCGAACTCGCCTTCCAACAGGCCATGCTCGGTCATCCAGTCCGCGTAGTTCTTCCATACGTCCAGCTTCTGCTCGCCCCAGCGCGCCGCATCGTCTTGATATTTGGGGCTGAGCCACTGTTGGCTGGCCTTGACGAGCTCTGCGTTCAGATCCGGCTCGGCCGCGATCAGCACGTCTGCCGCTTCTTCCGGCTTGTCGATCGCGAATTGGTAGCCTGCCGCCGCGCCGGCGATGAATGCCTTCGCCAGCTCCGGCTTCTCTGCCAGCAGCTTCTCGCTCGTCGCCAGTACCGGCGTATAGTAGTCCAGCTTGTCGCTGTAATCGGTCAAGTACACCATGTTCAGCTTCTCGCCGCGCAGCTCCGCCTCGACGCCCGTCCACGCGTAGTAGATCCATGCGAAGTCGATGTCCTTCTCCACCGCCGTGAAGAAGTCGACGTCGCCGATGCTCGCGAGCTCGACCTTCCCGACGTCCGCGCCTTCCTCCTGCATGATCGAGTCGATGACCGCTTCCTCTACAGGAGCGCCCCATCCGCCGTACTTCTTGCCTTCAAAATCCTTCGGCGTCTTGATCCCCTTCGCCTCAGGCGATGCGAAGCCCGACGTATTATGCTGAATGACCGCTGCCAGCGAGACGAGCGGCACCTCGTTCGTGCGCGCGAGCGTCAGCGATTCCTGATAGCTGACACCGAATTCCGCCGCGCCCGTCGCGACCATCTGGTCCGCGCCGCCTTCGCCCGGCTGCAGAATCTCGACGTCGAGCCCCTGCTCCGCGAAGAACCCTTTATCCCTTGCAACGTACAGCCCCGTATGGTTCGTATTCGGCGTCCAGTCGAGCACGACCTTCACCTTCGTCAGCGGCTTGTCCGCGTCCTTGTTCGCATTCCCCGCTCCGGCAGCCGCGCCGCCGTTCGCTTCGTTATTGCTTCCGCCCCCGCATCCTGCGAGCATGAGCATGAGCGCCATCATACCGATTCCCCACTGCCACTTCTTCGTGCCTGTCAACATGTTGTTCCCCTCTCCATCCATCTATCGTCTATTTTCGACAAAAGAAAAACGCCCCCTGACCGGAAGGCGCCTACAATGCGCTTGGTTCGACGCCGTTCGCCGCATGGCCCTCTACGGGCACGCAAGCGGCATGGCTTCACCGTCTTTCCTACGCTGGCATTATCCAGATCAGGTATAAGGGTCGGTATCGCCATTCACGGATACCCTCTCAGCCGGCCTGCCCAGCTCCCCAAGTCGTTATTCGATTGTCATGCAAGCCTATTATATCAAATCATAGGAAATAATCTATAGCGGGTTTCGCGCGCATCTGGTCGATTGCCTCATGCCGAACCCCGTCCCTCCACGTACCATGGAGCAATGCCGCATATCGACAAGGAGGTTCCATGCCCATGAAGGCCATTGTTACGGGAGGCGCGGGATTCATCGGCTCCCATCTTACGGACGCGCTGATCGCCATCGGCGCCGAGGTGCACGTCATCGATAATCTGTCGACCGGCGACGCTGCCCGCGTCCATCCGTCCGCGGAGCTGCACGCGGCGGACGTTCGAAGCCCTGCCGCCAGATCCGCCGTCGTCAGCGCGAAGCCCGACATCATGTTCCACCTGGCCGCGCAGGCCGACGTGCAGCGTTCGATGGACGATCCCGATCTCGATCTGTCCGTGAACGTGTCCGGCACGCTCAACATGCTCGAGGCTTGCCGCGAAGCCGGCGTACGCAAGTTCGTGTTCGCCTCGACCTCCGGCGTGTATGGCGACCTGCAGCGCGATCTGATGCGCGAGGACGACCCCGTCGACCCGATCTCGTATTACGGCTTGTCCAAGCTGACGGCCGAACGGTATATCCGGCTATACGACCGTCATGCCGGCGTCCCCTATACGATTCTCCGTTACGGCAACGTATACGGTCCCCGCCAGACGTCCAAGGGCGAAGGCGGCGTCGTGGCGATCTTCATGGAGCGCATCCTGAAGGGGCTGCCGCTCACGATCCACGGCGACGGCCGCCAGACGCGCGACTTCGTCTACGTGCAGGACATCTTGCAGGCGAATCTCGCCGCGGCCGAGCGCGGCAGCGGGGAGACGCTTCACGTGAGCACAGGCAAGCCGACATCCGTCAATCAGCTGGTCGAGCTGCTGCGGCGCATTCATCCCGCGGAGATCGCAGCCGAATACGGTCCTGCCCGAAGCGGCGATATCGTGCACAGCTGCCTCTCGAACCGACTGACGCGCACGCTCCTCCGCTGGCAGCCTGCCTGCGACATCGAGCACGGGCTGCGCGAGACCTATCGCCATTGGCTGAAGACTTGAACTTGGAACGAACGAACGGACGGCCAGCCTTCCCCACCTGCTAGCAGGTGCCGGAATGCTGGCCGTCCGTGTGCTTAAGGCGCATATACGGTGCCTTGCAGCGAGTAATGCCCGCCGATGCGCGCCCTTCCTTCCGCCGACCGAACGCTTAGGTAGAAGAGCTGTTCCGGCCGCGTGCCTGTCACCGTCACCGTATCGATCGTGCGCGCCTGCTCGAAGCAGGTTTCCAGCGTCCAGTAGACGACTGGCCCGTCGGCGCGGTCTTGGCGAACGATGATCTCAAGCTCGCCCGTATCCCAATAGTAGGGCTTCTCCCAGCCAACCTCCAGCCGGAGCATGATGCGGTCGCCCGCCGCGATCTGCCGCATAACCAGCGAAGTCAGCACGATCTCTTCTTCGCCTACGGCAAAAGGCTGAAAGCTGCCCGCTTCGGCCCCTAGCTTATCCGTGTACTTCATCCTTCTCCCCTCCTTTGCCACGCGTTCATCGCTGCACCTAGATCGATTGCAGCATGTTGACGAAATGACGGCCGTACAGCAGCGGGTCGAAGTTGGCCTGCACATGCTGACGCGCTGCCGCGCGAATATTGGCGCGGAGCGTCTCATTGTCCATCAGCTCGACCGCCTCGCTCACCGCGTGCGCCACATCGCCCAGCGTATAGAACTTGCCTGTCACGTTATGGAAGATCGACGTCGATACGCCGTCCGAGTCGGTCGTCAGTACGGGACATCTGCAGCTCATGGCTTCCAGCACGGCGTACGGCGCGCCTTCGACCTTCGAGGTCGAGCAGAGGAAGCCGCCCGAATCGCCGACGAGCGATAAGTAGTTCTGCATCTCCGCATGCGGAACATTCGAACGCCTTACGAGACGTTCGCCGAGCCCCAGCTCGCCCACCATCTGGACGAATCGGCGACTCTCCTCTTTGTCCGCCAGATTCGGGTCCTCGAACATCCACAGGGTCAGCTTCGGATAACGCTCGGCAAGCCGATGGCCGATCAGCAGAAATTCCCGCCAGTTTTTATTGTCCTCGATCCTGCCCATCCACGCGATGATCGGATCGTCCGGCTTCGGGTGCTCGCGATACGCAAAGGCCGCGGAGTCGAAGCAATTGTTGAAGGCGAACCGCGGAATTGCCGGATACAGTTCTTCGAACAATGCCGCGATATGCGGCGTGTTCGGATGCAATAGACCAGAGGCATGCGCCGTGACCCAGGGCGAGGCCAGCGTCAATTGCTCGCGGGCAACGGCCTTCGGGCCGTAGCCTTGAATCTCCAGGACGAGCTTGCCGGAATAGCCGAGCAGCCGGAACCGTTCGAAGCTGCGGTGATCGGTCGTGACGATGATCGCCTGATAGTGATGCGAATCGAGAAGATGCTTGATCGCGATGTCGTTCTTCGTGACGTAGAGCGGACCATCCGCCGGATTCTGCAGTCCCGCTCCCCAGCCGTAATACAAGCAATGCGCCTCGATGCCGTATTGTCTAAGCGCCTTGCAGCGCTGCCGATTTAAGGTGTCCATCCCTCCGCTCGGGACATAGTAGACGAACAGAACATTCAATCGTTCCTCCTCCTCTGCCGTTAGTGCATGCGCGCGAACTGCTCCTGGTTGAACAGCGCGACGACCGATCCTTCGTTCTTCGCCGTCAGCAGAACCCCCGTCGTATGGTACGTGTGGTAATTGGTGACGAGCAGCAGGGTGAACGGCATATGATACGTTCCGATGCCCGGAATCGACACGGACGCGCCGCTGTCCAGCTGGATCTGGCCGACATAGAACACACCGTAAGGATTGTAGCCGTGCACCAGCATGTCGAAGGATTCACTGCCGATATTCGTGACCAGCAAGTCGAGGGTGTCGATATACCGAGCGTCGACGGGATGGAAGGGCGCAGCCTCCAGACGCAGAATAGACATGTCGCATACCTCCTTCTCATGATGCAGGTAGTTCCTATATGGTATGATTCATCCGCTTAAAGGGCAGGGCATATCCATCCGCGTTATTCACCCATCTATTCGCGCCCCTGTTCGAATGTCCAAGCAATTCCGCTATCTCTTGCATTCTCTATAGTAACGCCCGCTCGATCTTAGATCCTAGATCATGGATCCCGGATCCCGTAAGAAAGGAAGTGAGCAATTGAAACTAGCAGCTCTGAAAGGTAACTATGACGCCATCTACAGCCTGGGCAATCTCTGCCTGGCTGCCATTCAGCTGGAGAAGAACGGCATTCGGCCGTTCGCCGGCCCGCTGGATTGGAACTACTCGCCGGTTCTGTCGGACGTAACGCGCCTCTTGGCCAATCGGTTCGCCGGTTTCATGGACTATCCGAATCTGGAGACGGTCGGGAATGCCAGCGACAAGCTCTACCTCGTGCTCGACAAGACGTACAACATCCTATCCAACCACGACTTTTTCACGCATAACAACTTCCCGCCCCATCTTGCCGCCTATCCCGAGATCAAAGCGAAGTATGACCGGCGCATTGCCCGATTCCTCGAGAAGGCGCAGACCAGCAGCCGCATCCTCTTCATCCGCACCGAGGGCACGTTCGAGCAGGTGCAGGAACTGGAGCGCGTGCTGTCCGGACTCGTGGCCCGCGATTATAGCCTGCTCGTCATCAATCATGCGCCGGTGTCCGGCATCGTCGAGCTGGATTGGCCGCTGGAGCGCGTCTGCGCACTCCAATTCCCGGACGCGGACATCTGGGAAGGCAACCACGAGCTGTGGTCGGCATTATTTAGCGGCATCGCGTTAACTGACCCTGCCTAACATGAACAAGCATGAAGAGAGGGGCTTTCCTGGCGGAAGGCCCCTCTCTTGCGTTCGCTGCTTATGCTTTCTGGAACAGCACCATCGTCTCTTCGAACTCGCATACCCGCGGGTAGACGATCAAGGCCAGCGGCTTGAAGCCCGACAGCTTCGCCATCACTTCGTTCCAATCGTAATAATGGTTAATATGGCCATCATGGACTTCCCTGCGCGCGAATGTCGTCGTGCCGAGTCCGTAGAAGAAATTGACGAGCACGTAGCCGCTGCTCACGCGATGCAGCTCGCTGAAGCCTCGCTCCCAATCCTCTAGATGATTCAGCACATCCTTGCAATACACGAGCGGGAAGCTGTTGTCCGCGAAGGGCAGCTGGTAGATGTCTGCCAGCATGAATTGCCCTTCCGGGTACAGCTGCGTACAGTGCGCGATCATCTGCGGCGTAATGTCGACTCCCGTGTAATCGATGCCCGGCACCGTATTGCGGGCACCCAGGTAATCGACGCCGGGACCGCAGCCTACTTCCAGCATCCGCGTGACGCCGAGCAGGCCCAGCAGCTGCCGGTACAATTGCCGAATGGGCTTATCGTACCCTTCCTGCTGCGTCTGGAGAAATTCGCCGGGGTTCACGCGACCCCAATATGCCGTTAAGTCCATCAGCCGTTCCCTCCTTTGTCCGCTGATTCCAGAACCGCAGTCACAGGCAGATCAGGCAAGCGATAACTGCGCGGCAGCGATTTGAATATGGCGTTCCATACCGCATAATCCACGACGATATTCGGATTGCTGATCTGTACCGCGAAGATGCGGTTATAGAGATCGCCCGTCACCATGAACCTCTCCTCCATGCTGCCACCTCCATCCTTCAAGTTGCTCGGGCCGCTGCCGCCGCATGATACACGTCCAACAGCCGCCCGATCATGCGGTCCATCGACCAATGCGACATCCCCCACGCTTGCGCTTGCTCGCCGAGCTGCCTGCGATAGGCATCGTTATCGAGCAGCAGCGCGATCTGGCTGGCTAACGTGTTCGGATCCTGCACGGGACAGATCAAGCCGGTACGGCCGTGCTCCACCATCTCGGGCAAGCCTCCTGCCGAGCTCACGATCGGCGGTACCCCCGCGATCTGCGATTCCATGACCGAGAACGGCTGATTGTCCTGCTTGCAGGCATGCACGAATACATCCGACTGCTTCAGCAGGCCTGCCACATCGCTTCGCTGTCCAAGGAAGAACGTCTCATGCTGCAGCCCCAGCTTGAAGGTCAGCCGCTCCAGCTCGGCCCGCTGCTCCCCGTCGCCGACGATCCAGCAGACCCAATCCTGTCGAATAGGCTTCAGTATCGCAAGCGCCGCCAGCAGAATATCGATGCCCTTCACGAATGTAAGACGCGCCGGACAGATGATGACTTTCTTGCCGGACGGCCGTACGAGAGCGGTTCCTGCCTCGGCCTTGCGCTGGAAGGCCGCGGTATCCAAGCCGTACGGGAACACGGTAATCCGCGATTCCGCGACGCCATGCGATTTCACCAGCATCCGCTTCTGCCATTCGTTCGCCGTAATCGTCACGTCGCTGGAGACGGCACCGTAGTGCTCCATGGACTGAAAATACTGCCAGTCCGGTGACCCCTCCGTTATGCCGAGCTGCGGATTCAGCCGAAAATGCATGTGAAGCTCGACCGCGACCGAACCGTGAAGGTGGGCGACATGCGCCGTCCGCGCCGGCTTGACTCGGCTGATCGCGCGAGACGAGAATACGTCATGCGTGTGGATGAGATCGTATTCCTCCAGCCCGAAATAAGCGGCCGCCAGTTCCAAATAGTAGCGTTCGAGCTCGTAATAACGCGCATAGACGGCTCGGTGCAGCCAGGGAGCGGTCGTCTCGTTCAGCTTGGCCGCGAGCAGCGGACGCAGCGCATCCTTCGCCAGCTCCTTCTGGCGGCCTGGCATATGAAGCTTGCTGTTATCCGGCGAATTCCCCATGACGTCCACTTGATGCCCCATCGCTTCGAGATGCTGCTTCAGTTGGAGCATATAGTGCCACACGCCTCCGACATGCGGGATCGCCCACATCGTACAGAGCAGAATTCTCATCGCTGCCTCCTCATCTGCCGCCCAGCTGCCGAATCTTCGATTCGATCCGCTCGCGGTAGCTGGCCATCACTGCCTCGAATTCGCGCTTCACCGCTGCTTGATTCTTCACGGTCCCCATCTGCTTATGCACGCGGTACCTCGTAAGCGGTTCGGGCAAATAATCGAAATTCACGCCCATCCATGCCATCCGCAGCCACATCTCGTAGTCTTGGGTGTACGGCAGCGCGTCATTGAACAGTCCCGCGCGGAGCAGCGTATCCTTGCGGGCAATCATGGTGCACCCGTTCACCGGATTCGCGCAGGTCAGCAAGCGGTAGAAGTCGAGCATCCCGTTGATCGGCATGCCTCTGAAGGGCTCGGTGATGACGCTGTTCTCATCCATGACCGAATAGGCCGTATGGCTGATCTCCGAGCCGCAGCCCTTCATGAACGCGAGCTGCCGTTCGAGCTTGCCCGGTTCGAACATGTCATCCGAGCTCAGCCAGGCGATATACTCGCCCTCCGCTAGACGAACGCCTTGATTCAAGGCACTCCCGGTCCCGCCGTTCGTCTTGCGGACATAGCGCACGCGGTGCGCGAACGGCAGCAGCTTGTCGACATGGACAGTCGAGCCGTCATCGACCACGATGATCTCCAGAGGCGGATGCGTCTGATTCAAGCAGCTCGTCAGCGCTTGCCCGACATAGGCGCAATTATAGAACGGGATTACGACGGATACGGTTGACGGCATCGTCCCTCACCTCTCTCAGGCTCAGTAGTATACTATACGGCCGAGCGTACGGCCGGGGCACGACGGTTAGACCTCCGCGAACATCCATTTTTGCGGCCGCACGCGGCAAAAGGCACCGGAACTCTGAATGAGAATCCCGATGCCTTGGGCTGGATATGATGCGCGCGATTAGTCCGAATAGGCGACAGCTCTGAAGCTCTCCGGCCCTACCCGTGTCGGGAAGAGCACCAGGCCCGGCGCGCTGATGAATGCTTGGTAGACGATGAAGCCCGGGTTCGGCGGCTGGAAGTCGATCCCGTTGACGGAGAGCGATACCGTCGCCAATGCCAGGGTCCCTATGGGCACCGTCTCCGTTAACGAAAAGATCGGCGTCGACACGCCGCTCACGACGCGGAATATGCTGACCACGACCGGCGCAACGACCGCCAGCGTGGAGCTGACCGTCGCGGTCGCCGTGTATTGGACCTGCAGGTCCGGGCCGGCCGCCGCCGTATTCAAGCCCAGCGTGCCGAAGAGGACAGGCGCTGCGGTAAGCGGAATGCCGATCGAGCCGGTCGTCGAGCTGTTCTGGGCGACCTGCGTGTCGATTAAGCGGTTAGCCATGCGTAACCACCTCCTTAGAAGCAGATTACGACAGCATATGCAGCGGGAACGCCGCGTTCGTGGACGGGCACGGCCATATGTCCCGTTAACTCGCTCTCCTCTACTTGACGTTGTTGAGAATCTCCCGCATATAGCGCGTCATCCGCACGGACATTTCGGCCCGCACGACTTCGCGCACCATCCCGAAGCGCTCCTCGTAGCCGCGGCAGATGAAGCGGAAGTACATCACCAGATCGACCTGCTCATCCTCGAACACTTTGATGTTGCGCTGCTTCAGCTGGCGCTTGACGCTGCCCAGCTCGCGGCTCACCGCATCCATCAGAATAAGCGTAACCTTCAGGTAGAGCGGCTTGAACGTATAGGTCGAGCGCTCGATCTCCTGCCGGTTCTTCTCCGCGACGGAGAGAATCATGGGCAGGATGACGGAGGAGCGGATCAGCTCCAGCTCCTCCTTGGTCGGCACGGCGGGGTTCGGCGCAGGCTCCGCGCCGCCGTCCCCGGCAGCCTTGTGGTCATGCCGCTCGAGGAATTGCGTCCGGTGCTCCGGCAGCATCATTCGGCTGGATTCCCAGCGTCCGTTGCCGCTTAGCTTCTTGCTCATTTGTAATGCCCCCCGATCTTAGCTGTCCGCTCGAGCGCCTGGCCGGCTGCCAGCAGCGAGGAGGCACGCAGAATCGCGCCCCCGCCGAACCGGTCCTTAATGCCGTCCATCACGCGAGCCATCTCTCGTTGTCTCTCCCGATCTCCGAACAAGGTGAGCTGATACTGATCCGACGACGACAGCCCCGACAGCGTGACGCCGATCTTGCGCACCGGTTCGCCGCTCCAATGGCTGAAGAATACTTCCCGGGCAGCTTGGTATACCTCCTCCGTAATGTCGGTCGGATCCGCAAGCGTCATCTGGCGGAAGAACCCCGTCGGACGGTCGAAGTCCGCCCCTTGCGCGCCGGCCGCCACGACGCGCCCCATATAGCCCTTGGCACGGCAGCGGCGGCACACCTCCTCTGCCAGCTCCAGCAGAATGACCTCGATGTCCTGCTTCGTTCCGTAATCGCGGGGAAGCGTCATCTGGTGGCCGACGGCCTTCTGCTCCCGGTGCAGGGTAGACGGGCTTACGGGGCTGGGGTCTTCCCCCCGCGCGGTCTGCCACAGCAATTCGGCGTGGATGTCGCTGTTGCGCTTCATGCGGGCCGCCAGCATCCGCTTGAAATCGCCCAGCGGCAGCCGCCCGACGTCGCCGATCGTATGGAGCCCCATCCGGACCAGGTGATTCGTCATCCGCGAGCCGACGCCGAACATTTTGCCGACAGGCAGCGGCCATAGCACCGATTCCACGCGATCCTTCGGGAGCGTGTAGATCCCTTCGTCATTCTTCTTGGCGAAGTTGTCGGTGGCCATCTTGGCCAGAATCTTCGTGGAGCTGATGCCGACCCGCGCCCATACGCCGGTGCTGAGCAGGATCTTGTTCTGGATCTGCCGGGCAACCTCCTCCGGGCCGCCGAAGTACCCCAGGCTTCCCGTCACGTCCAGAAATTGCTCGTCTATGCTGAACGGCTCCACCAAGTCCGTAAACGATTCGAAAATTTCGGTAATCAATAGCGACACCGTAATATAGGTCTGCATGCGCGGCTTGATAATGACCAGTTCCGGGCACTTCGACAAGGCCTCTCCCAGCCGCTCGGCGGTCGTGACGCCCCTCTTCTTGGCGATCGGGCAAGCAGCCAGAATAATGCCGCTGCGGCGTGCCGGATCTCCGGCAACCGCCACCGGGAGTCCCTTGTATTCCGGATGCGCGGCTTTCTCCACCGAGGCGTAGAAGGACTGGCAATCCGCCAGCATAATAACGCGATCGCGACCGGCCATAACATGAACACCGCCCTTCATCCGGCAAGCCTCGGATCGTGTCCTTCGTGAAGTCACACCACGTTAGAACGTTTGTTCTTATATTACTACGAACAATTGTTCCCCTTCAAGTGATAAATTATTCATGCCGGCTGACGGATGTGCGTGCTTCGCACCAAAAGCGAGGCGGCGTGCAGGCTGCAAGCCGATGCACCGATCGGAACTGTCGTGTGCGCGCTGCAAGTCGGATTTGCCGAACTGCGCGGATCGCTGGAAGCTCTCTCCCGTTGTAGTTCGGAATCGCCGAACTACAACGGGCTAATCTGCTACAACGGCCATTAAACGGATCCTAGTTCGGCATTTCCAAACTGCAGCGCCAATCGCTCATTGGACGACTGCTGTAAGCAGGCAAATCCGAACTAAACACTTGTCTTCTCCCCTAGGTCGATTAATGCTTAGATGCTAGCAATTCTACATTCCAGATACAGCCTGCACATAACTTGCATAGTGACTCTAAGGAATCAGATGAGCTCATGGGCAAGTTCGAATAAATCGACAGGCTTTCAACTCCAACTGCAGCGCTCAGGAGGTGGGGATTGCCGCTCCAAGCAGGCGAAATCCGAATGACGGCGCGGGAGCCCCCGCTAACCCTGTCAAGCGCAGCAAACAAGCAAGGCCTCCTCCCGATACGGGAAGAGGCCTTGCTTGTTTGGCTGCGTGAATGACGCTTATGCGATCAGATGCCGCCCTCGGCCCGAACCGCTGCGGCGGATTGCCGGCGCAGCGCGGCACTCGCCGCGCCGATGCGATACGCCTGCCAGCAGCTGATCGCGAACACGAGCGCGGTCGTCCAGAACCAGCTGCTCACGCCGAAGGACGCGACGATGACGCCGCCGAGCGTCGGGCCGGCCAGACTGCCCATGAACTGCCAAGCGTTGGCGATCCCGAACGTTCGAGCCTCCATGCCGGCCTGCAGGTACGCTCGGATCTGCGCCTGAATGTTCGGCAGCATGCTTGCCGCACAGACACCCATCAGGAATCGGCAGGCGACGATGACCGTGTACGAGTCAGCCCAAGCCTGGATGGCGCTCAGCGCGACCGCCGATGCCGCCGATGCCTTCAACAGCGGCAAGGGGCCGATCCGATCCGCCAGCCGTCCGAGCACCGGCGCGAACAGGATGACGGCGATCGACGAGATGGCGAGCGCGAAGCCGACGCTGAGGCCGTTATCCCACCAAGCGCCGTCGGCGCGCTCGATGTAGAACACGAGCATCGGGCTCGTGCCGACCAGGCAGAAGTTCGTGCAGAACGCGCCGATCAGCAGCTGCGGGAACGGCTTGCGGCGCCAGATCGCGGCGAAGTCCTGCAGCAGGTTGGTGCGTGCGCCGGCCGGCGCGGCGCGCTCCGGCTCCCGTACCAGCCGCCAGACGCCGATCGTCGCCGCGGCGATGAACAGGCTCATCAGCGGAAAGGCCTGCGATGCCGGCAAGAGCAGCATCGCCGCCGAACCGATGAGCGGCCCCAGCATCATGCCGGATTCGGCCATCGTCTGCATCAGCCCTGTTGACGTGCTTACGCGATCCTTCGGCGCGCCGGTCACGACCAGGATCATCGAGAACGGCAGAATGCCGGTGAAGCAGCCCTGCAGGAAGCGCAGAACGGCCAGCTCGAGCGGGTGCTGCGTAAGCGCCATGGCCGCCGTGATGAGCGTCATCCCGATCCCCGACCAGATCATGATCGGCTTGCGGCCGATGCGGTCGCCCAGCCTGCCGAGCATCGGCATCGCCAGCATCATGGCGCAGAAGTTGCCCGCGAATGCGATCCCCGTCCATACGACAAGCTCCTCGCCGGCTAATCCGATCGCGCGCAGATGGCTGGCCAGAATCGGCACATACATGCCGTGCGCAACGCAGACCAGGAGCTGCACCAGCAGCAAGGCCAGGAATTGCCGTCTCCAATCGTTCATGTCATGCCTTCGGCAGCGCGAACCGCAGGAAGCTTGCCGAAGCCTCGAACGCCTGCTCGAGCTCCGCCGTCGCGCCTTCGTACGGCTCCGACGCGCCGAATGCGTGGTCGGCGCCGGGAATGTACCCGAAGTTCTGCCAAGACGCGGTCTTGCGCAGCTCACGATTATGCTCCAGCAGTCGGGCATTGTCCTGCTCGCCCTGAAGAACCAGCGCCGGAATCGACAATCCCGCGAATGCGCGCTTCACGTCGAAGCGGTCGGCATTCCGGTCGAGATCGCCGATGATCGCCTGCTCCCGCGGCGACAGCGAGCGGCCGTCCTCGGCGACGGGCCGATTCGGGCTGCCGCCGCCGTTCCAGACGATGAGCGCCTGCACGGCAGGCTGGCCGGCGGCGAATAAGATGCCCGTCGTTCCCGCGCGGCTATGGCCGAGCAGCGACAGCCTGCTCGTGTCCGCCTCCGATGCGGCCAACGGAAGGTCCTCGTGCAGCAGCACGTCGGCGACGGCTTCCCAGTCCGCGATTTCGCGGGATACCGTGCTCGCTTCCGCCGCCCGACTCCCGTCCGGATCGGCAGCCTGCGCCGCGATCCGCGAGAAGTTGAAGATCACCGTATAGAAGCCCCGCTCGGCGAAGCGGCCGGCGATATCCGGCCAGAAGCCCCAGTCCTTGTGGCCGCGGAAGCCGTGGCCGATGATCAGCGCCGGCTTCGCGATCCCGTCCCGGAACGTCCGTACGTCCCCGTCGATATGCAGCCCTTCCTCCAGCTCAATGCGAAACTGCGCAGCTTCCAGCAATTGTTTGCCCATGCGATACCGCTCCTTCAGGTTGGGATGATTGACGTTCCGTGCTTACTCCGCTCTGAGAATCCAATCTTGAATGCCGAAGTCCTTGTCCGCGATTTTTTCCTTCACCAGAAAATCCTTCGTCCCTTCCAATAGCGCGATGCCTTCGTCCGTGAACGCCGTATCCGTAATATACGAGATCGGGTTCGCCTCCTTGACCAGCTCCGGCGTCGATTGCTGAATCTGGGCAACGAGCTCGTAGTATTCCTGCTCGTGCTGCTTCAAGTCCGCGAGCGCCTTCTCCCGAATCTCGTTCCACACCTTCGGGAAATCCGGGAACTTCGCTAAGTACTTCTCCGACACGACCGTCGTGCTGGTGCCGACAAGGTCGGGATGCTTGGAAGCGTCGTCGAGATGGGCGTAGCCCTCGTCGAGCTGCTTCAGCGCGTTCGGCCCGGTATTGGTCATGGCCTCGACCTCGCCGCGGGCCAGTGCCGCTTCGCCGTCCGGGCGCAGCATGTGGACGAGCTTGTAATCCTTGACGCCTTCCTGCTCGAGCAGACCGACAACATAGCGATGCATGAACGACCCCTTCTGGATCGCGATCGTCTTGCCCTCCAAGTCCTTCACTGTCTTCGGGCCGTCCTTCTTGCCGATCAGGTAACCGATGATCGCCGACGACTGCTGCGCGATCAGCCTGGACGGAGCGCCGGTCGAGCGGGCCAGAATGGCGGGCGTATCGCCTAGGCTGCCGAAGTCGATCCGGCCGCTGATCAGCGATTCGCTCTGGTCGGGACCGTTCGGGAAGGCGACGAGCTTCACTTCCGTAATGCCGTACTTCTTCAATTCTTCCTGAATGATGCCGGTATGGAAGCCCCAGCCCTCGGCGCCCGTCGGCAGATTAAGATCGTTCACGCCGATATAGCCGTAGGTCAATACGGACGGGATGTCGCTTGCCGCATCACCGCCCGCGGACGCGGCGGCCGCGCCGCCCTCCTTGTTCGAACCGCCGCCGCAGGCTTGCAGCACAAGCGCGGACAAGAGCAGGGCTGCCGTCAGCAGAATCGTCGTTCTTCGTTGCAATGGAATCTTGGTCATAGTAGGTTTCTCCTCCGATACGTACAGGTTACGATTGCTATATAGTAGTTACAGATTCGTGCGAAGCGCCAATTGATACATCAATTCATGCTGAGCGACGGGCTTCCTGCCGACTCCCCAGCCGACCTTCTCCCGGTAGCCGCCCAGCAGGCCGCTCGCCTCCAGCTCCGCTTCGTCGACCGCCGCCGCGCCCTCCGCGTCCGGCGCCACATAGAGGGCATCGACCGGGCAATACAGCTCGCACATGAAGCAGGTCTGGCAGTCGCTCTGCCGCGCGATGACGGGGATGTCGCCCTCTACTTTGTCGAACACGTTCGTCGGGCAGACCGACACGCACTTGTTGCATGCGATGCATCTGGATGCGCTGATGACCTCGATCATACCGGGACGGCCTCCTTCTCGACTTGCTCCGTGCGGACGTACACCTGATCGAGCCCGCCGCTTACCAGACGGTAGCGCTGCGCATCGTCCAGCTGCGGATAGTCCTCCCGCTTATGCATGCCTCTCGTCTCGGTGCGATGCAGTGCCGTGTTGTACATCCAACGGGCCGTAGCCGTCATTGCGGCCGCCTCGCGCGCCTTGACCGCATGCGCGTCAAGCGCAGCCGTGCCGCCGCGAATCGCGCTCCATACGTCGTCGAGCCGCTCGAGAGAGCCTTGAAGTCCGGCATCCGTCCGGAACAGGTTGCGGTCGTACGGCGCGACCTCCGCTTGCACCGCGCGGACATATTCCGCCGTCTGCGAGGCGGTCTGGTCGCCGGACTTCGCCGACAGCGCGGTCGAGGACAAGCCTCTCAGCAGGCGCGTATCCTTCCGTTCGCCCAGTCCCTTGGCATAGGCGGCAGCGCCTTCGCCGGCGAACGAACCGGACGACATCGCCCAAGCCGCGTTATGGCTGCCGCCCCCGGTGAACCCGCCGCAGATGTGCTGCCTCGTCGCGGCATCTCCCGCCGCGTACAAGCCCGGCACTTTCGTCTCGCAATTTTCATCCGTAATGTGAATGCCGCCCGTGCCGCGCACCGTCCCTTCCAGACGCAGCGTAACCGGGAATTTATCCTTGAACGGATCGATGCCGAGCCGGTCGAACGGCAGGAAGAAGTTCGTCTGGCCGACGCGGAGCAGCGGCTTCAGATCCTCCGGCGCTTGGTCGAGCGACGCATACACCTGGCGCCCCTGCAGCAGGTTCCGGGCGATAACCGAGCGGCCGCGCGTCGAGCCTGCGCCTTCCACCACGCTGCCGTCCTCGTAATAGAAGCTGGCATACCGGTAATAGGCCGTCTTCGTGACCGACGAGAACGTCGGCGCGATCGCGTAGGCGTTGGAGAACTCCATGCCCGACAGCTCCGCACCCGCTTCCGCCGCGAACAGGTAGCCGTCGCCGGTCAGCACGTTGCAGCCCAGCGCCTTGCTCAGGAACGCGCAGCCCCCCGTCGCGATGACGACGGCTCCCGCGCGGACGGTCCACGCTTCGCCGGTCTGCGTGCGCACGCCGGATGCGCCGCCCACGCCATGCTCGTCGGCGAGCAGCTCGAGCGCCGGACTGTGGTCCAGAATGCGCACGCCGGCCTTCAGCACCAGCTTCCGCATCAGCCGCATATACTCCGGTCCCTGCAAGCTGCGGCGATATTGCTGCCCGTGCTCATTCACCGGGAACGGATACCCCCAGTCGCCGAGCTTGTTCATATTGTCATAGGTTCGATTCAAGACGCGGTCCATCCAACTGTTATCCGCCAGATGCCCGCCGAGCGTGTAGCGGCTCCTCTTCGCTTCCTCGCGCAGCTCTTGCTCCGGCTGCACGTACCAGACGCCCGTTCCCGACGGAGCCGTGGCCCCGCTGGAGCCGCAATAGCCTTTGTCGACCAGCACGACCTTCGCTCCCGCAGCCGCCGCCGTCAGCGCCGCCCATGTGCCGGCCGGTCCGCCCCCGATAATCAATACGTCCGCATCGAGCGTCAACGCCGCATGCCCTTGTGTCCCCAAGCTCATATTGTTCGCCTCCCATGTATGAATGCTGAATTCGGTTGTTTCTCCTGTTCCCTAGTTACCCCTCGAAGCTATCGCGCCAGTGCAGCCACTTGCGTTCGAGCAGCCTCACGAAGGAATCGACCAGCTTGCCGACGATCGCGAAGAGCAGGATGCCGACAAAAATGTTCGCCGTCACCGCGTTCTGCTTCGCGACATTGATCAGGAAGCCGATCCCGGCCTGCGAGCCGAGCAGCTCCGCCACGACCAAGCCGAGCCAAGCGAGCGCGAGCGACAAGCGAAGACCGAGCAAAATTTGCGGCAGCGCTGCCGGCAGGATCAGCTTGACCACTTGCTTCCTCCGGCTGAATGCCAGCACCCGCGCGACGTCGAACAGCTTGTTGTCCACGCCTCGGATGCCCATAAGCGTATGGATATAGAGCGGGGAGAAAGCGCCCTTGGCGATGATCAATATTTTCGACGCCTCCCCGAAGCCGAACCAGAGAATGATCAGCGGCGCGATGGCCAGGTGAGGAATCATCCGCAGCATCTGCATGCTCGGATCCAGCACGTGCTCGGCATTGCGGGACAGTCCTGCCAGCAAGCCGAAGAGCAGTCCCAATCCGCCGCCCAATAAGAAACCGATCGCTGCCCGGCCCGCGCTGATGCCGAGATGATGCGTCAATTCCCCCGCGGCGGCCAGCTCCGCGCCCGCTTGGATGATAGTCAGCGGACTGGGCATGAACACCGGCGAAATCCATCCTTCGCTGCTGCCGTACTGCCATAACGCCAAGACCAGCAGCGGTAAGACCGCACCGACCGCCGCATCGCCGAGGAGCCGCTGCCGCGGCAGGAGCAGCCGTCTCTTCGTCCGCAGCACCGGCTGAATGGCCGGCTGCTGCAGCACTTCCGCACGCTCGCTCATATTGCGCGTCCCTCCTTCGAATATCGATTTAACCTTTATAGCCGTCCTGCCAGTGCAGGAGGCGCCGTTCGAGCAGCCGGACGAGCGAATCGGTCAGCTTGCCGACCAGCGCGAAGACGATAATGCCGACGAAGACGATCGGCGTCTTGCTGAATTGGCGCGCATCCGACATCATGTAGCCGATCCCCTCGGTCGAGGCGATCAGCTCCGCCACGACCAAGCCCAGCCAAGCAACGCCGAGCGAGATTCGCACGCCCAGCAGAATGTTGGGCATCGCGGCGGGAATGACCAGCCGGACGATCCGCTTGAGCGGGCTGAAGCCCAGGACGCGCGTCACGTCGAACAGCTTGTTGTCGGAATTGCGAATGCCGATGAACGTGTTGATGTAGAGCGGGAAGAACGCTCCCTTGGCGATCAGCAGCACCTTGGACTCTTCCCCGATGCCGAACCAGAGCACGAAGAGCGGCACCAGCGCGAGATGGGGAATCATGCGGATCATTTGGATGGACGGGTCCAGCGCCCGCTCCGACCGGCGGAACAATCCGACGAGCAGTCCTGTCAAGAGGCCTAATCCCCCGCCCAGCCCGAAGCCCAGCGCCGCACGCCGCATGCTGACGGCAAGATTCCCCCATAGCTCGCCTGACTCGCTCAGCCGCCAGAACGTCTCCGCGATCGTCAGCGGCGTCGGGAACAGCAGCGTCGAGATGAACCCGAGATCGCCGGCCGCCTGCCATGCGGCCAGCAGCGAGACGGGCAGGATCGCGCCGAGCGCGAACACGGTCCATCTGCGATTCCCATCCAGCCGAACGGATTCGGCCGGGCCTATCGAACGATTCATTCTTACTCCCCCTTCGTCATAGCGCGGCATACGGAGAGGCTAGATGCCTGCGCCGTCTGCCATTTCGAATTCGTCCGATTTCTCGAATTCGCCGAGCACCTTCAGCCGGAGATGCTGGAAGGCGCTGCTCGTCTTTCGCCGCGGATAATGCAAGTCATTCGCGATGATCGCGCGAACCGCCCCGGGCCTCGGCTTCAGAATGACGATGCGATTCGCGAGGAAGACCGCTTCGTCGATGTCATGCGTCACGAAGATCATCGTCGTCTTGTTCTTCTGCCAAATATCCAGCAGCACTTCCTGCATGTGCGACCGGGTAAAAGCGTCCAGCGCGCCGAACGGCTCGTCGAGCAGCAGCACCCTCGGGTTGCGGAGCAGCGCCCTCGCGATGGCCACGCGCTGCGCCATGCCGCCGGACAGCTCGCGCGGATACGCCTTCGCGAAGCCTTCCAGCCTGACCAGCTTGATCAGCTCGTCGACGCGCTGCCGAATGTCCGGCTTCGCAAGCGACAGATCCGCCGCGATATTCCGCTCGACCGTCAGCCACGGGAACAAGCGCGGCTCTTGGAAGATGAAGCCCTTGTCGATGCCGGGACCTTCGACGCGCCGATCGGCGAGCACGACATCGCCGGCATAGCCGGCATCGAGTCCCGCGATGATCTTGAGCAGCGTGCTCTTGCCGCAGCCGCTCGGGCCGATGACGGTAATGAATTCGCCTTCCTTGATGGTCAAGTCGATGTCTTGGATGGCGTGGACGCTACCCTTTTGCGTCTGGAATGTTTTGTTCAATCCTTGAATAGCGAGCAGTACGTTTGCGCTCAATCGCGATCACCCTTTCTCAACGCCAACAAGAGGCCATTCTCCGGTGAGAATGCCTCCGTTGGAACGGTCGACAACGTCTTTATGCGGTTGGGACACTGGCCTCTTGGACGAATTGCGCCAGGCGCTCGACCAGATTGCCCTTGCCGAATGTGTAGAATTTCGCGCCCTCCGCCATCGGCTCCGATCGGCGGCTGGCGTCCAGGAACGCGAGCGTCAGCATTCTTCGTTCCTCGACGGATCGATAGCCGTTATCGTACAGCCACATGTCGATTGCATTGTACACCCCTCGATTCAATCGATAGGTTGCGAGACAATATTGACTGAACCGAATATCCGGCAGATGAACCGCTGCGGCCCTCATCTCGGCCCTCCTCTCTTCAAGAAAATACAAAGAGACTTTCCGTTGCGCGGGTGGCCGCGCTGCGAAAAGTCTCCAAACACATGGTCGACAAATCGATATTATATTATTCCGATAAGTATTATCGGTTTAATTAGTTGTTAGGATACCATGCGCCTATTCGGCTGTCAATCCTCATGTTCAAAAAAGTTCCAGCCTGCCTGCAAGCAGGCCGATCAGCCCGAACGGCCTGCTCCCAGCTCCTCGGCCGTCATCACGGCCAGTTCGACCTTGCTGAGCCCGAAGCCGTATTCATGCGTCATCTCGAAGCTGGACGGGAGCGGCAGTGCCGCAAAATACGCCGCGATGCCGCCGGGGCCGGCAGCATCGAACCAATCGCCGGGCTCCGCCGGTTCGACCGGCAGGTCCGCCCATGCGTCCGCAAGGCGCGGGCTGTAGAGCGGCTCGGCGCCGGGCCGCAGCCGCAGGCCGATCAGCCGTTCGCGATACGGTCGCTCCGGCGGCTTGTGCCGGATCGGCGCGAACAGCTCCGGCGCATAGTCCGCCCGCGAACCGGTGTGGCGGACTTGGCGGGCGAAGCGATGCACGCCTTCCCGGATCTTCGGCACGCCGAAGAGCATGGCGTACAGCCGTTTCCCGAACGCGATGCGCTCGCGCAAGCTCCCGAAGTTCTCCAGCACGAGCCCGGCCGCCCGAAGGCCGATGCCATCTTCTTCTGCATCCAGCGGGAGCTCTGCGCCTTGCGCGGCGAACCGGTAAGGGAAGATCACTTGATTCAGCTGCAGCAGCGATTGCATGCCGAAGAACAGCTTGCCGAGCACATGCTTGCGGTAGTAGGGATGCTGCACGACCCTTCCCTCGATATAATGCTGTTCGTTCACGATGAGCGCGATCGTCAGCGGCACCGGATCCTTGCGTCGGCAGAACTGCGTCCATGCCGGCTGCATGAAGCGGGATACGCCGAAGGCAGGCAGCAGCCTTGACAGATCCCTGCCGAGCCGCTGTCCCGCTTCATACAGCAGCAGCTGCGGATAGGCATCCTGGAAGATCAGCGCATTCGCCCGCTCCAAGAAGCGGAAGGTCGGCTCGCGCTGTTCCGGGCCGAGCAGCCTGGGAATGAGTTCCCCCTGCAGGTCGGTCATGCACCAGCCTCCGTTGCGGGATACCATATGCGCCAGCATCGCCCAATGCAGCTCGGGACAGCGGCCGTAGATCGCGCGGTACGCTTCCGTGCGCGTGACATTGTTCCGGTTCAGCCGCTGCGTCTCTAGGCGGATCCGATGGACGATCGCCCGTTCGCCGTCGCTCAGCCCCAGCATGCCGCCGGCTATAGCGGCGTTCGCCCCCGGACCTGCCTCCGGAGGAACTCCGAGCGTTGCCGATGCCTCAGCCATCCCGATCGCATGCGGCGGCGGAGGCTTCAGCGCGGCGTGAACCGCTGTCCACGCGGCCGTCAATTCGGCCACGGCCGCGCCGTCCAGAACCAGACCTTCCGCCTGCTCCAGCATCTGCTTCGAGGCGGACCAGCCCTGCCACTTGCCGGCAAGGTAATGCGCGAACGCCGCCGGCCAGCGCAGCAGCCGATCCCATCCGCCGCCGGAACCCGAAGAGCCCCCTGAACGTGCCTTATCTTTCAAGGAGGATGCCTCCCTTCCTTCGCGCGAGAAGCGCGGTCGTTGCTTCATCCCCATTATCCACCAATAGCCTATTCTTTAGTCCCCCCAGTTGGTTACTGCCCCGCTGCCGGTCAGCTGCGCGTTCGGCTTCGAATCAGCGGATAACCGTACGCAGCGTAATCTTGCCGATACACAAGCCGCACGAGCGCCTCCGTCTCATCGTCATAGAAACTGTCTACCGTCGGGAACCGCGGATAATGCGGATCCAGCAGATTCACGTCCGCGTAAGCGCCGGTATACCGCATGCCGGACGAAGTATGATGCGACGACTTGGACAGCCGGGCAAGGTTCGACCGCCGAAGCCCATGCATGCGTTCGAGCGCCCGAATTTCGCCCGTCAGATTTTCGAGATACATATATTGATCCACGTCATGCTCCTCGCCCTCCATATATTGAGGGGCAAAATGCATGTTGACGCTCGCGCCTTCCTGTCCGGCATGCGCCAAATACGTCAAAAACCGCCGGAAGGTGATCCCTTCACCGCGGACGCGCCGAACTGCGGGGTGATTAACGATCGTGGCCCGGACGTCGTCGAACAGCTTGTTCTCCAGCAGGGCGAGAATCAAGAACGCGCTGACGGCCCGCGCATACGGATTCCGTACCAGCTTCACCGTATGCCGCTTCGAAGCCAGCATCTCGCGCAGCACGTCCGCATAATAATCGGGGGATCGCTTGTACACTTCGAACTCGTAATGGTGAACCCACGGATTGTACTGCAATGCCTGTTCCAGTAGACCGATCTGATCGAAGAACCATTTAACCAGCGTCGTGCATCCGCTCTTCGGGCTCCACAGCAGCACCAGCGGAAAATCGCGATGATAATGCGGGGGCCTGCTCATGATGTGCGCGCGAAGCTGCGTCTCTCTCACGTCCATCTCGCATCTGCCTCCTTCATGCAAGTCTATTTCGTACAAGGTATGCAGCGTACAAGCAGATGATTGGGCTGGCCCGATAGCCGCATGAAGGAGACAACGCCGGCGCGCGTCACATATATCGATTCTAGGAGCATTGCGAGGAGGTTATGCGATGGGAAGCGATAGCAGAATCACGCCGCAGTCTTTCGCGGTGACCCGTAAGGACCGCGAGGCGCTGCACGGCCATAAGGGCCGCCTGCTCTGGTTCACGGGCTTGTCCGGATCCGGCAAGTCGACGATCGCCAATGCGGTCGAGCTCGAGCTGCGGCGCCGAAGCGTCTCGACCTATCTGCTCGACGGCGATAACCTGCGTGCCGGCTTGAATGCCGGGCTCGGCTTCACGCCAGAGGCACGCAGCGAGAATATCCGGCGCGCTTCGGAAGCGGCGAAGCTGCTGGTCGACAGCGGGCTCGTCGTGCTGGCCGCATTCATCTCGCCGTATCGTCAAGACCGCGACGCAATTCGGCAGTCGATGCAGCCTGGCGATTATGTGGAAATCCATGTGGACTGTCCGCTTGCCGTCTGCGAGCAGCGCGACCCGAAGGGGCTTTACAAGCTTGCAAGAGCAGGCAGCCTTCCGGCGTTCACCGGCCTATCCGCCCCCTATGAGCCGCCGCTCCAGCCAGAGCTTGTGCTGCGATCGGGCGAATGGCCGCTGGCGGCATGCGCGGAGCGGGTTGTGCGTTACTTGGTCGAACGGGGCGACCTTGGGGACAAGGCCGCCGATCAGCGGTATAATGGGAACCAAGCAGAATAGACGCGGTCCCTATGCGGACAAGGAGGACGAGTAGAGCGATGTGCGGCAGATATACCATTACGGTATCGCTGGAGGAATTGATGATGCGGTACATGATCGGCGTCACGAACGTCCCGTATCATCGGCCCAAGTACAACGTCGCGCCCGGCCAGATGATCGCGGCGATCGTCAGCGACGGCAAGACGAACCGGCTCGGCGAGCTGAAGTGGGGATTGGTGCCGCCATGGGCGGAGGACGAGAAGATCGGCAATAAGATGCTGAATGCGCGCGCGGAGACGGCCGCGGAGAAGCCGGCCTTCCGCGGCCCGCTGCGGCGGAAGCGCTGCCTCATCCCGGCCGACGGCTTCTACGAATGGCGCAAGGACGAGAACGGCAAGCAGCCGATGCGCATCGTCCTGAAGCAGGGCGGCCTGTTCAGCATGGCCGGTCTGTATGAGACGTGGGTCGCCCCGGACGGCAGGCGCGTGAACAGTTGCACGATCTTGACGACCGAGCCGAATGCCCTCATGGCGCCGATCCATAATCGGATGCCGGTCATCCTGCGAGCCGAGGACGAAGCATTATGGCTCGACAGAAGCGTCGAGGAGCCCGCGAAGCTGCAGCATCTGTTCGCACCGTACCCGGACGATGCACTGGAGGCGTACCCGGTCGGACAAGCTGTCGGCAGCGTCCGCCACGACGAGCCCAGCTGCATCGAGCCGCTGACGGGAGCGTAGCCAGAGCCAGCGGCATGGCGGCTATGCGCAATGCGGCCATACGGGCACGCGCCATGCTTCTATGCGGCCATGCGGGCACGCGCCATGCTGCCATGCGGCTATGTGGCCATGCGGGCACGCGCCATGCTTCCATGCTTCCATGCGGCTATGCGGCCATACGGGCACGCGCATGCTTCCATGCGGCTATGTGGCCATACGGGCACGCGCCATGCTTCCATGCGATGCGGGCACGCGCCATGCGGGCACGCGCCATGCCTCTATGCGGCAGTGCGGCACTCTTGTATTCTTGGCAGGATGGTCGGTCAGGAGCTCCAGGTCCAGTGCATAGAGAAACGATTGCGCTATTAAGGATCATCGGTGCGCTAATTTTCGGCAGACGGCTCGTCTCCCCCGTCTTCTCCCGGCTTATTCGCTATTTATCGAACA